>DIKH01000359.1 GCA_002424495.1 Desulfobacteraceae bacterium UBA5623 | reverse complement strand
TATGGAAGAAAGGAACGCCTGCCTGTCCGGAAAAACCGCAAAGAAGAAACCTGCGCGAACATAACCTTCCGCCCGGCTGATGGGTCCTCTTGATTTTATCAAGAAAAGAACTGTTGACGGCCTCACTTGCACCTACGAGTCAATGAATTTTGAAAATCTGAATATTGATCATTATGAAGTGAAACAGAGCATACTTTTGTAGCGAGCAGGACGCCGCTCTGCACCTAAAGAGAAAATAACCAAATAACCAAATAATCTATTTGCCCGACCGCACTGGCAAAGCGAGCTGGAAGAAGCGTGACTGGTGATACCAGAGCCGGTCGCTGCTGGCGAAACCGAAACTGGCAGCCTCTGACCCACGCGTCTCAGATGCCCAGGGACAACAACAAGAAATGTGGATTAGATTGGTCAGCTTCACCCATAAATACCGAGATCCACAATCCTGGGCGTATCCTCTCAAGGATGAGTCATACAACCCCGCCAGTTCATCCTGTGTTGGCATCCTCCAATCTGTATAGCCGCCGCCACGATAGTTCTCGCAGTAACTCTTGGCGTTCGCCCATTTCATGGCTTCGCCGCTATCCTTCGCTGCCCACATCAGATTAGTTTTCGTGTCCAGGACCGTTCCGTTGTCATAGGCAATGAAGCGGCCTTCCCGCTTGATTTCATTGCCCCTGGATGCCGGCACCAGTCCCGCCATGGCCAGTTTCTTCTGCCTGCTTGCAGCATCTCGCTCTGCTTCCGCTTTTCTCAATCTTTCCTGTTCCGCCGCCAGACGTTCCCGCTCCGCTTCTATCGCGCGGCGTTGCTCTGCCAGTTCCCTCTGCCTTGCAAGGGCGGCCTTCTCCTGATCCAGACGCTGACGCTCAGCCTCAAGTTTTTGACTCTCCTCGTCCAGGGCATCCATTCTGACTGTCTCTTTCTTTGATGCTCTTGGAACAAAGTAAAAATCTCCCATCAGTGATGATAGCTCCCAGGGCACTTGACCTGTTTCTTGCCTGACTTTGCTGCGCACGTTCATGAAAACGCTGTTTATGGTCATACCGGGCTTATCCATGTACGCCAGGAGCGCTCTTGTATAGGGGCTGTTTCTGCCGTCGCCGTCACGAGCCACTTGGTTGGCACCCGTTGAATAAGAGATAACCGTCCCTACCGGGGCGTTGCTGATGATGGCCAGGCCACGCGAGGCATTGCGGAAGCTGCGGGCAAATGGATTGTCCCTGCAGGCATCAAGGATCACAATATTAAGCCTGTTTTCGGCATGTTCCATCTCTGCCAGAACGAGATCCGCATTAATCGACTGAAAACGCACATCCGATTCCTTCTCTATCCGGGCATTGACAGGCACAAGATAATTTACGCCATTGATCTGAAGGCCGTGACCGGCATAGAAGAACAAGCCGACACCGCGTGACCTTTTAATTTGCCTTCCAAATTCCCGGATTGCCTCATCCATTTCCTGAAGCTTGGCATTCTTCATGAGGGTAACGGTAAAGCCGATCTTCTTGAGCATGGCCGCCATATCCGTGGCGTCATTGATCGGATTCTTCAGGGGACCGGAGCTGTAAGCGCTGTTTCCGATGACCAGTGCGATACGCTGCTGGGTCGATGCAATAGATGAGCATGGATAAATGAAAAAAAGGAAAAAAGGATAATGGAAATCCTTACGGGCATGGCTTGCATGGAGATACCCTCCCTATATGTGAAGTTCAATTTTTTTATACTTCTATCATTACAAAATAGCAATAAGATGTTGTTGATTATCAATTGAAAAGTTGCATCAAAGGGCTGAAAGGAACAGCATCTTTTTATTCCATAGCCAGGAGTTAATTTTAGATAGAACAGTTCATTGAGGACTAAGAAATAATTTCAGCCAACTCCTTAGGATTCTTGAGCATACAATAGTGGTCGGAATTAAGTTCGAAATAAGACCAGTTAGAATCCCCTGTCTTTGTATATATCCAATTTTTACCGTCGGCTTGTTTTCTAAAATTCCGGGTAATATTCTGCGTCATCTCCAGAAACTGGCTATGAACACAATGAATGTATACTTTTGGTATTTTATTAATGATGGCTTGATCGAAGAAAAGACGCTCCGTAAAAGGCGGCCATTCCGGAACACTGAATTTTCCCGGATCAATACCGGCCAAATGAAAAATATCGAAAAGCGAGTTGCCGTTTTCCGGAATGGAATAATCGATGTAGATCAATTTTGCGATTTTTTCAGGCATGGCATTTGCGACACCGGTGATAACAAAACTGGCATAACTGTGCCCAACCAAGTAAATATCTCGAACTTTGAGAGCGTCGATCATACCACGCACTTCGGATATGTGATCGCTCAGGGTAGAGTGCTCGGGATCCGACAATGTAATGGCATCGGTTTGCTGACCATGCGATTCCAGCAAAGCGCGAACATCATCCCAATCGTCTTTTTTACGTTTGCCTCCAGGCACAAAAAAATAATATGCCATCTTCAAATCCTCCTTGTTGGCCGCCCATCCATTTGCGATAAACGACAACGGTTGCCCGGTCGCAGCGCACAGGACAAGGATTTTCTTAATAAAATCTCGCCTTGTTTCCATTTGCTTTCCGCAGAGTCCTTTTCAACCGGTTATCCGTAAATCATCATAAGGCATTATTGCTGTGTTCATAATTTTTGGCAGTGGTTGAATCTTGCATCATGCACACACCTGTTGAAGCTTGAGCAGTCGTCAGAAGTGAGGATTAGCTTTACCTGTTTAGTATCCTGAGATTATAAAATCTTACTTTCTCGCCCGAATTTTCCTGCACCCAGAGCAACGGTGATCCGACGGCATGACCCGTATCCGAATATTCGACCAGAAACCGGTTATTGACGAAAATTTTTATGTTCCTGCCTGTGGCTTCTATGCGAATGTGGTTAAGCGCTTCATCAAAAACATCCGACGATTGCCACTCGCCTCTTGGCCAATGTGGATTCATGGGATACCAGTTCCCTCTCAAACCACTATAGACATTATAGGATTTGGTAAAAGAGAAGTTAAAGGTATATCCTTGGTTGATGGATGTATTGTTGCGGAATGTTTTTTGTCCTCCCGGCACAACCGAACATCTTGTTCCGATCCCTACGCCGGACTTGGGACCGCTCAAATGTTCCACCGCTACTTCAAAGACATAATCCCGAAATTCTTCTCTCAGAATGATATGCCCGTTGCTCCCGATAATGGATCCGTCATCCATTGAGGACCATTCACCGTTGAGGATCTCCCATTTGCTGAGGTCGCTTAAGGAATCCTTTTTACCATAATCTGTGGCGACGTCCGCTGTCTTTTTCGCGTCCGCAGTCTGCTTTGGCTTGATTGGCTGATGCTCAAGCGCAAACAGAGTTTCAACCAGTTCATGGCTCATACTGGTTAGGAGGTTCAGATCTGTTCCGGTGACGTTTCTCCCCAATTTTGCTTCGCCAGTTTTGACGTCAATCATTCGAGAGTTGATGGTATAGGCATTGCCTATCTTGACGACGGAACCGACAATGATGAGATCGGCGCCTAATACCTTTCCTATTTCAACCGCGCTTTTGTCGTCAATCATTCCTGATTTCTGAAACTTCTGCTCTGTCAAAGCTTTATTGATCTGGGCCCGTTCAACGACTTTAAATTTTTGATTGCTGACCAGGGCCGTTCTCATGATTTCCGACACGGCTTTTCCTATGTATTCCTCGGTCCCCATGCTTTCAAAGTCCAAAACGGCGACGGAATATTTTTTATCGGCGGCGAATCCTAAAATGGTAAAGGCAATGACAAATATAATGATAAGATTGCCGATCAAACACTTTTTGCCCATGGCCGGGTGTACCTCCAAATACTATTGGCTGATTTTTTACCGACTTTCTTCAAAATGTTACTTCTTTCTGACTCATATGGAAAGAGAAAAGTGATTGAAATCAAGCATGGTCAATTACGGCTACTTGGCATTTTTGGGCAATGAAGTGCTTTAGTGAAGTTCGTCTATCATATAAAATATGTCCAGAAAATAATGATCTTAATGTGTATCGCTTGAAACCTTGAATGTTCCTTATAATTACCGGACGCTTTGTTGAGGAAGCAATATAGCATTTTTTGCTCACTAAAAAATCATCACCGCCAAAATCTTAAAGTCGTTATTACCCCAAAGACCTCAAGATTTCAATTGGTTATCAACAATGATCTTATTTCCCATGCAGAACGTCCATCCATCGAATCGCTTCAGAATCACTGATTTTCCCGAGATAAACCTGCGTTGTCTTCAAGTCCTGATGCCGCAGGATTACTTTCGATACGACTTCAAGAGGAACCCCGTTTCTGCTGGCATAGGTCGCTGAATATCTCCGGAGATCATGAGGAGCAACCCGAACATTCAATTTTATCCCGAGTCTCTTAATGAGGGATCTTGCCGTCGAATAGCAGATGGGAAATATCCGGTCTTCTCCGTTGATGTTTTTTTCTTTGATATATTCGGCCAGTTTCTTCGCTACGTTCTCCGGCATATACGCTCTTTCTGTTTCTTTACCTGATTTAGGTTCACGCAGGGTGATGGTTCTGTCGGAAACATCTGAAGCTCTGATCTTCAGCAATTCGCCGATTCGCAAACCGCAGCGGGCCTGAAGTTCCAGTATCAAACGATCCCTTTGTCTCTTTGTGTTGTAGATCATCTCATCTACCGTTTCCCGTTCCAGAATCTCATGCGGCTGTTGTTTGGGCGCTTTAAAGGATTTGCTCAGCAGTGTTGCGCCACAGGGATTTCTCATATTCAGGGAACAGCGATCAATGATGAAATTGTAAAAGGCTTTCAACTGGGCATATCGAAGTCTCCGGGTTGATTTGGCCATGTCTTTGGTCAGGTTTTCCAGAAATTGAAAGATTTCATCCGGCACGATGGTCTCCAAGTCTCTTAACGCATAAATCACCTCGAATCTTTCCAGCAGGAAACCGTAACTCGCTATGGTTCGTTGTTTATGGTTGGATTGAAGATAATATTGGAACAACGTTATTGCTTCTTTTGTTGTCATACGGCACCTCCCATTCTTTGCTCTGCGAGGTCTTTGGGGTTTGAATATTATAAGACTTTAAACAGAATAAATGAATGGGGTTTGTATGCTGGATGAGAATTATGTTGATCGATGAGTGCGCAGAAAGCACCTACGAGTCCTCAATATTTGGCAGCCGTCTGAATTGAGGATTACTGTTTGTAATCTTCAATATTTATACAGTTTGGCTGCTTATGGAACTCAAAAAAAAGGGGTGGTTTTGGATTGTCTTTACACTTACCGCAGAATTGACTCCGTCCTACGGCAATTTTAGACATGCTGACAAATTACAAATATGGAAAGTCAAACCGGTTTGCCTGCATTGAAATCAAATTAGTCGAATGGACGCCTGTGATAAGCGATCACTACCATTTTACCGTCATCCCCTGAATGATTATGTGGCGCTACCAACGGGGAAAAGATATAATCAACATTAATCATTAACCCACAGATGATCGGTGGGTGGGTGATGAGTGAGAAGAATAATTGAAGGGAAATAACGGCTATGAAAATCGTAAAATGGTTCATGTTTGTTGTAATGGTTTTATTGCCTGTCCTTGTTTCCGCTCAGGATAAAATGAAAGATTATCCGGTGACGGATTCGAGTATCTCTTTAGACAGCCAAGCATTCAAAGGGTTTGAAAAATGCAGAATCAGCCATCAATTGTCCGGCGTGAAGGCCCGATTCATTAAGTCCGGGAAACCTGAAAAAAAAGAAAAGCAAGCCTGGACCTATGCTTTAAAAGCCGAGGTTCTGGGCTTGCCCGTGAAGGCGCTTATGGTTGGAGTTTGTGACGACCATGGTGAACAGGCATGTGGGTGGAGTGCATTCACCGCGGTAGTGATCGCGATACCTTTTGAAGAAGCAAAAAAACATTTAAAGAAAAAATACGGTATTGATTATACATTAGAAAAGCGGTCGAAAGAATCTGATATCTCTCTGCACCCTGTTTTAGTGCCGGGCAAGAAGAGCAATGAATGTATTCTATTTTGCGATCCGGGAATTTTGTAATGCGCATAGCATATGAATAAAAAGAACAAACAGCATGCAACCATGTTATAAAGAATTGATTGAAAACTATAGAATAAAATACGACAATAACTATAGGTTTTATGATTTTTGCCGCTTCTTCGGCTGCCCGGACGCTTGAATTGACTGCGTCCTGCATTTTTTCCATTTTTTGACTGATGACATCGTAACTTATTTTGGCTTCCACCGCTATGAGTTTGTCCGTCTATTCGGCATGGCCCGCGTTTTGGGAGGTCCTGGAAGACATCTCTTCCAGTAATGAGGAAAATCGACCATGATTGGATTGTTCATCACGGCGAAAATCTGCAAAGCTGCGGGCAATTTCGGCGGATGACATTTAGTTTAGTTGAATTACATTGACATACGAGACGGAAATTCCTATACTTGCTCGCAATGAAAGAAAGTTCTTATCAATTATCTATATCAATTCAATGGCATTCTTGAAAATAAAACAAGTCGGATAAAACCTAAAGTTTCCAAGGAGGTTACCAGTGATGCAAAGAGCAGTGCAGATAGCGGCAATCGCCACAATCGTCGTTTTATGGATGGGAGCTTTTTTTCTGCCGGCGTCCCTGGCGGGAGAAAAAACTAGGGACGGACGTTTCATCGCTTATGACGACGGAACCGTTCTTGACACGAAAACAAATCTGATGTGGGCCGCACAGGATAATGGAAGCGATATTTCCTGGAAGGATGCCCGCCAGTACTGTGCCAGCTATCGTGGAGGCAATTATTCGGACTGGCGCATACCTTCACAGGACCAGTTGGCAAAATTGCTGGACACTGGTAAATCCCAGCAGGCCAAGTGCCATAAAGCCTTAAAAATTCATCTGGCCACAAAGCTGATCAATCTTTCCTGCACGAACGTCTGGGCGTCTGAAAAAAGCGGCTTTTATATTGCCGGCTACGATTTTTCACGGTGTGAGCGCATCTCTTCCAGAGCGTCCAATACGAAATTCTTCAGAGCGCTGCCGGTACGCTCTCATGTTGCCCCTCCCGCTTCGGCCTCCGGAAAACAGAAAGCGGATTCCTTCGTGAGCCCGACGCTGGGAGCGAAATTTGTTTTGATTCCGGCGGGAACATTTACGATGGGATCCCCGGTCGGTGAAAAGAGAAGATCGCGCGCAGAGATTCCGCATCCGGTGACGATCAGCCAACCCTTCTACATGCAGACGACGGAAGTGACGCAGGGGCAGTGGCGCCGCGTCATGGGAAACAATCCTTCTCATTTCAGTTCTTGCGGCGACGATTGCCCTGTCGAGAAGGTATCGTGGAAGGATGCCGAAGCGTTTATCGAAAAGCTCAACCGCATGGAAGGAACGGATCAATACCGACTGCCCACGGAAGCCCAGTGGGAGTATGCAGCGCGGGCGGGGACGCAAACCCGGTTTCACTCGGGGGAAAACTTGCTGCGCAGCGCCTGGTACTATCACAATTCCGGCAGCCAGACGCATCCGGTCGGCCAAAAGACCGCCAATGCCTGGGGGCTTTACGATATGCACGGCAATGTCAAGGAATGGGTGCGGGACTGGTACAGCAACTACCCGTCCGGAAGCGTGACTGATCCTGAAAGCCCGCCTCTCAAAGGTGTGCGTTTGGACCGCGACCGCCGCATCTATCGCGGCGGCGACTACAGCGGAAATGAGCAGGAGTGCCGGTCGGCGCGCCGCAACTACACCAGCTCCGAAAGCCGTTTCAGCGGTCTGGGCTTTCGTCTGATCAGGACGCCTTGAAGCAAGCGGGACACCGGGGGCAAGGAGGGGTCTCCTGCATGATTGCTCTGTCTTGATATGCTGTCAAAAAAGATGGGCTCGGCATTGCAGATGTGCCGGGATTTTACGGAGCATCTTATCGGGAAACCACTCTACGAAGATGCCACCCGCGCATTGATGAAAAGCCGCGCACGCCCTTGGAAAACTGGCTAAAGTGGGCGGCATCAAACAGGCCCAGAACTGGTCTGCCGTCGCCAAAGCGGCGGGGCTGCCCATTATGTGCGGAACCCTGCCCATTCGGCCTTTGAGATAGTCTGGCAGTTACATTTCTTGGTCTCGGACGAATGGGGCAACGCATATGGAACATGAAAACCTTGGTGTAACCGGTCCTATGAATGGTGATATTGCCAAAAACATACCCCTGGTTGAAAACGGATTTATGTACCCGACCGAGAATCCGGTACTTGGCCTGGATCTGAACGAAGCACTTCTGGGAAAATACGCCTTTAAAGACCTTATTCAGGTCATAGAATAATCAAGACTTTACACCGGGCGTGGACCTTGTTATCCGGCCCGCGCCCCGGGAAACTGAATTTCTTTTTCAGGGCTGATACAGCCAGACCTCCGAGTCGTCTACGGTCTGGAAACCAACCCTGGAATACAGCGGTTTACCCGCGGGTGTAGCTTCAAGATAAAAAAACTTTGCCCCTCTGGCGCAATGATAGGAGATGACGTAATTCAGTAAAGCGCGTCCCGCGCCTTTTCTTTGCTGGTCCGGCGCAGAAGCCATAGCCCAGATTCCTGTCAGCGAACCTGCTCTGGTGGTCTGTACCGAACTGATAACCCTGCCGTTACGGGCTGCCAGAAAAAGGTCCACACCCGGCCCCTGTATATAGTTCGGGCCGAAAGCCCTGTTCAAGGCCGCTGCTTCCATGCCAAAGGCTGTAGCCGCCAGTTCATTCGAGGCCCGTACATCTTCTTCTTTTTCCACCCGCCAGACCTGGTAATCACCTGTATCAGCGGAGGGATTTCCAGGCCGGTACACCATCAAAGGAAAATCTTCAAGAAACTGCAAACACAGTTCAGCTGCTGCGGTTTTCAGCCCGGCAACTGCTGTGCGCGTAATCAGCACCAGCACAGGCAGCTTCCTCTTTTTCGCCACAAGCACATATTCCCGCAGAAGAGTCTCAGCCGCGGGGCCCGCATCAACAATGATATAATTCAGGTCCGCTACCGCTTCACCGGAAAGGACCAGGGAAGCCCTGGGAGTCAGGCGGGCTTCATATCCGGGCGCAGCCCGGTAGCACAGGGCTAAGGATTCACCTGATATACGCCAGAGATATTCATTGGTCGGCTGCATAATGGATATCCTCCTTTGTCTTCCTTATTGACTGTCATAACAGAGCCGATGGGCTACAGTAATAATCTCAGTTCTGCTGCCAGCCTATTTTTTTCCTGATGCGTCCCTCATTGTCGGCGGCCTTAATAGCATATAAAATAGAGTCTTCCCTCAGAGGAACAGGTTCATTGATAGCTGAATTGTCCTTTTCTATTGTCTTCATGGCCACCCGCTTGAGGTCATCTTCCGAAACTTCTGGGAGGCCCATTTCAGCCAGGGTTGTGGGCAGGCCGACAGATTCACAGAAAGATAGGTGTGTCCAGTGGGGCGTGGAAACTTCAGGGACGCCTCCCACACATTCGACAATTTAGCAGGAACCCGGTGCCATGGAAAATATAGTGCAGGAAGACCTCCAAAAAGGCGTTCAACAAGGGATAGAAACCTCTTCAAAAGCTTTTTTAAGAGCGACCCACGCCCCTTGGGGCACCTTATCATGGCGTAACTTGAGCGAATCTGCTCAGAAAAATTCAAGGGAGCCGTTACTAACCTCACCGTTGGAAGCAGGTTGTCACCAGCTTTTAAAGATGATAGCCTTCGTTCCTCTTTACCTATTTGGCGTTACGGACCGGAAGGGCAAGATGCTTGTCCGACTGAAAGACAAGGTACCGCTGGACGCCAAAATGGGTACCGAAACCAACCATATCCGCCTTGGCGATAAACCAGTCCTGTTTCGTCCCGGCGGCCCAGATTTCGCTGCCGGATAGCCGAATTTGATTTGTCAGATAAACATTGTAATCTGCACCCCTTGGCTTGTAGCTCACCCTATTGTCATACAGCCCCACTAACTCATCCATGGTCGGCATCCGCCAGTTTGTGTAGCCACCGCCGCGATAATTAGTGCAATAAGACTTGGCTTCAGACCAATTGATAAGTTTCCCGTTATCCGAAGCCGCCCACATCAGGTTCGTCTTTGTGTCGAGAACCGTTCCGTTTTCATGGGCGATGAAGCGACCATCCCGTTTGATCTCATTGCCCGTGGACGCAGGAGGTCTTGCCATGGCCAGTTGTTTTCTTTCTTCCGCCAGCTTCTTCCGCTCGCTTTCCAGTTGCTTGCGCTGGGCTTCCTGCTCCTTCATCCGCGCGATTTCCTGCCTCTCGCGCTCCAGTTCCTGACGTTCCTTCTCCAAACGTTCTTGTTGCTGCCGCAATTCCTCCGAATCCTGCCTCGGCTGTGATTCCGTTTTGTAAGAAGGCGATTTAGAGGCGTATGCCGCAGGACCGGTTGAAGCCACGAAGACAAATCCGCCTCCCTGATCGCCCGTCCCGCGGATGGGGCTGCACAGTGGCTGTTGCTCGGAGTTGTTGGCAATAATAGACGCTATTTTTGTATAGATTTCCTGAGTCGTTATATAGGGTTTTTCATTTTTCTTTAATGCTTTGATCAGCTGGTAGGCAAAAATGCTGTGGCCTGCCGAACCGCTGTCCGATACGGGTGTTTTATTTCCGGAGGTCATTCCCCAGCGGCTCTTTTCGTTGTAAAGGTTCAGGTAATAACGGTCATCAATCAGTGGCGGCAGAGACCGGGCTTCGCCAAACAATGTCCCGGAATAGCAGGAGTCGGATATTAAAAGGACGTGACGCGCCTTCATGCTTTTCATGACCTTCTGCACCACTGTGTTGTCCAGATAGGTTTCGGAATCGCCTGCACTGGCATCTACAGGAACCCACCAGCCGTCGTTTAAAACCCGGTCTAGCTCGCCATGCCCGGCATAATAGATCAGCACGCTCTCGTCCGGCGTTGAATTGGCCGCCATGTTCCGCAATTTTTGGTAAATCGCTTTCTTTGTGGCTTGCCGATCCAGCAAAAGGGTGACTTCAAAGCCGTATTTTGTTTTCAAAAGGTTTGATAATTCCCGGGCATCATTGACGGCGGTCTTCAGCGCAGGAATGTTTTTGTCCTGATAATTGTTGATGCCGATCACCAGGGCCTTGTATGACCCCAGTTTTCCGCTTTTGTGGTTCAGGTCGTCTTTGCTTTTGATCTCCACACCACGAGCGGCATGGGCAAATGGTATCGATGATAAAAGAATGAAAGTGATGATAAAGAACAACGTGCGATTATAATTCATGACGTTCCTCTTTTTTGTATGACGTGATTATTACCTAAAAGATATTTGGTTGCTCGTCAATGGGGAAAATGTTTTTACTGGCTCAATTTTTTTGATGGATTTGGAATATTTCAACTGGTTTTTGTAATTATTATCTCTTTCCATTTGAACTATTGAATATTCGGGAAAGACTCAAAAATACCGCTTTCAGGAAGCAGCAAACAGAAATA
>DIKH01000174.1:9370-15760 GCA_002424495.1 Desulfobacteraceae bacterium UBA5623 | reverse complement strand
TTCATATCGTAAGGCTTTCTCATATTGGTAGGCACGATATCCAGAAGCTGAGGTAATCTCCTGTCCGGTTTGTCTGTGGAGCTGATGATCGGGAGCTCTGATTCAAAACTTGAGGGCAGGTAAGACAAGATCTTCTTTGTCTCCTCGATGCATGTCTGATCGTCTTTTACTTCAAGATCGCAGATACCTGTGATCTTGGAGTGCATCTTGCTCCCGCCCAGTTCCTCGATTGTTGCGATCTCACCGATACTCTGCTTTACAAAGGCGGGGCCGCCGATATACATGTTGCTTCTGCCCTCAACCATGAGGACGATATCTGTCATGGCGGGCACATAACCCTGGCCGCCGCCGCATGGCCCCATCATCATGGCGATCTGCGGAACAGAGCCTGAGGCATATGTGTGTGCATTGAGCATCCTTCCATAGCCCATGTGCCCTGCCTGCATGCCTTCCTGGAGTCTTGCGCCGCCTGAATCCATCATGCCGACAACAGGCACACGCATCTTCATGGCATGGTCAACAATGATACTTGAGGCCTTCATGCCATGGAAGTCGGACATGGTGCCGCCTGATGAGGTAAAATCCTGCGACCATACACAAACATAACGGCCATTAACCTTTCCGAACCCGGTGACCACACCTTCGGAGGGGATCTTTTTTTTGTCCATTCCGAAGTCAACTTCCTTGTGTTTGATAAATGTGAAGACCTCTTCAAAGGTTCCAGGATCAAAAAACAGATCAATTCTCTCGCGGGCAGTCAGCTTTCCCCTTTCATGCTGAAGGGCGACCGCCTTTTCCCCACCCATTGCAAAAATCTCAGCCTTTCTTTTTTCAAAATCCTCTATATATTCTTCCCAACTCTTCACTCTCTGACTCATAATAACGCCCCCATTCTTCGAATTTTAAAATGTCAACGGCAGACTCTATTTTTTCTTTAAAACCATGTCAAGCACAAACTTTTTGACTGCAATGTCCAATTATATATTGCCAATACACGATTTTTGATGATATGACAAGTATATTTGTTTGCATGCGAATAAAATAGTTTACTTTTTAACAGCGATTATATTATTTGTATTCTACCCTAAAGTGAGGAATTTGAAATGAGTCAGTTTTCACTGACAGATGAGCAGAAAGAATTTGCTGGAAAGGTCCTGGATCTGGCAAGGAGAGAACTTTTGCCGATGTCCTATGATATTGACAAAAAGGGCCTGTATCCCTGGGATATTGTAAAAAAATTCTCTGAGTTTGGCCTCATGGGCCTTGCAGTCCCGAAAGAATACGGCGGCATGGGCTGCGCTCTTTTTGACGTGTGCCTGGCAGTGGAACAGGTAGCAAGCGTTGATGTGTCGGCCGCCATGTGGGTTGGGGTAAACATAGGAGGGCTTCTGCCACTGTTAAACGGTGGAAACGAAGAGCAGAAAAGACAATATCTGCCCAAGATAGCAACCGGTGAGTACATAACCGGTGTGGCCTTCACCGAACCGGAGGCAGGCTCGGACCTCCACTCACTCAGGACAAGCGCAGCACGGAGATCTGATCATTATGTGATTAACGGGAGAAAGTGTTTCATATCCAATGCCGGCATAGCAAAAGTCTATTCCCTGCTTGCAAGGACCGGAAAGGGAAAGGGAGGCATCACTGGTTTTATACTGGACGCGGATGCCCCGGGGCTATCGGTTGGAAAAATGGAACGTAAGATGGGTGTGCGTGGCTCTCATACTGGCGATCTGATTTTTGAAGACTGTAAGATCCCTTTTGAAAAACGCCTGGGAGATGAGGGAGAAGGCACTGGCCTTGCAATGGGCATGCTCAATTTCACCCGGCCTCTGATCGGCGCCCAGGCAGTGGGGCTGGCTGCGGGCGTATTTGAATATACCCTTGAATATGCCCGTGAAAATAAAACACGGCTTGCTCCTTGTTTTGAGATCATAAAATATAAGCTTGCCGACATGGCCATTCGGATTGAAGGTGCAAGGCAGTTGGTATATCAAACCGCCTTTTTGGCCGATTCAGGCCATTCGGATACGGGCAAGTTTTCCTCTATGGCCAAGTGTTTTGCCACGGACACTGCAATGGATGTGTGCATCGAGGCTGTGTCTGTATTTGGCCCCCGCGGATATACCTCTGATTATTCGGTTGAAAGATTCATGAGGGACGCCAAGATCCTTCAGATCTATGAAGGGACAAATCAGATTCAGCGGGTGACCATTGCAAAGGCATTGTTGGGACGTTGAGTGTGAAATTGGTTCGCTAATATTGTAAATAGGTAACAGCTATGAGCGGTGATTATAGTCTTACAGATGAACAAAAGATGGTCAGAGACACTGTCCGCCGGATGGCGCAGGAAAAGATCGCTCCCCTTGCAGCAGAAATTGATGACACAGGTGTGTTTCCGTCTGTCATAAGAGAACAGTTCAAGGAACTGGGCCTTTTTGGGCTTGCCTTTCCCGAGGCATATGGCGGAAGCGAAATGGGAATCCTCTCTTCCGCTCTTGTCCTGGAAGAGATAGGCAGGATCTGTTCATCTTCGGCAATTATCTGTGCTGCGCCGATAACAACAGGGCTCCTCATCCTTGAATATGGCAGTGATCAACAGAAAAAGAGCTTTATTCCCGGGATTGTCTCAGGCAACACAACGACGGCTGTCGCCCTTTTTGAGACTGATGCAGGATCAGACCCGGAACGGATTGCCACATATGCGGAAAAGGCAGGTGATCGATATGTGATCAATGGAAAAAAAGGCCTTGTGGACCTGGCGGATGAGGCAGGGTTGATAATCGTCTTTGCCAGGACGAAAAATAGCGGGAAACCTCAAGATATCAGCGCCTTTATAATTGAAAAAGATCTGACTCCCTGGTCAATCGAGCGTACTGTGGAAAAGATGGGGACAACTGCCATTCATGCCTGCGAACTGGTTTTTGAAGGCTGCGCCATTCCACAAAAAAACAGGATGGGAGAAGAAGGTGGAGGCCAGATAATCGCTGCAAGGGCCAGGGGGCTGAACTGTATCCTGGCCGCTGCCCGTGGCCTCGGCATAGCGCAGGGTGCACTGGATTACGCCTTGAACTATACCAAGGAACGTGTTCAGTTCGGTCGGCCGATATCGTCGTTTCAGGGCATTCAGTTTATGCTGGCCGATATGGCGGCCCTGGTCGAGACCGGCCGCTATTTACTCTATAAGGCATGTGCGGAAGTAGACCGCGGGCAGGCCGAAGGGTACTATTTCGGGGCAATGGCGAAATGTTTTATTTCAGATGCGGCAATGAAGGTCGCCACTGATGCGATTCAATTGCTGGGCGGCTACGGGTATATGAAGGACCATCCGGTTGAACGAATGATGCGCGATGCGAAATTGATCCAGCTTGTGGAGGGGACTAATTATACCCAGCATATTTTTCTGGCGGAAGGGCTGTTGGGGCTATAATGGAATCGGCGTGAAGGCTTAACGGGCTGGCTGCTT
Organism: Desulfobacteraceae bacterium UBA5623; assembly: GCA_002424495.1. GTDB lineage: Bacteria > Desulfobacterota > DSM-4660 > Desulfatiglandales > Desulfatiglandaceae > UBA5623. The sequence goes on along the minus strand of DIKH01000174.1, from coordinate 12,297 downwards.
AAAGTCTCAATACAAAAAAGGCCTTGACACCAGTACGGATAATGTCTTAATATGTGATTTTTTGAACAAGCTGAGTGAAAAGGTGTTGTTTTAGATTCAAACAATCGTTTGGTTTGTTAGTCAATTTTAGGGGGTAAAGCGTAATATTTTGTTTACCTAAAGCTCACAGGCATGTGCCTGGGAACATATGAGTCAAAACTATTAATTATTTAAGGAGGCTTATGTAAATGGTTGCTATACGAGACGAAAGAATTGTTTCTATCGAAGAGGCCGTATCAGTAGTCAAAGACGGTGATGTTGTCGGGTTATCTGGTTCGGTCCTTTTCAATCAGCCTGCCGCATTAGCAAGGGCAGTGATCAGAAAAGGCGTAAAAGACCTGACCCTGGTGATGCTCACAGGCGGGCTGGTTTCAGACATGCTGGTTGGTGCCGGATGTGTCAAAAAGATTGTGACAACCTATATGGCAATGCAGGACTATGCGCCGATCTGCCCCAATTTCCAGAGGAAATACATGTCTGGTGAAGTAAAGTTCTGGGAATGCGATTTTCAGCATTTTCACTGCACGATCAAGGGCGCCCAGTGGGGCATGCCCTATCTCTTGACAAAGGCTGGTGTGGGCACAGACATCTGCAAGATCAATCCCGACCTGGAAGAGATCGAATACAAAGGCGAAAAATGGGTTAAGGTGCCACCCACCCCCTTGGATGTTTCCCTTATTTACGCCAACAAGGTTGATCCATACGGCAACTGTGTTTACGAAGGCAGCGTGTTTGCGGAGTTCATCCTGGCAAATGCCACAAAGAGGGCCATTATCGTCCAGGCCGAAGAAATCGTACCCAATGAGTACATCAGAAGAGATCCCAGGGTTGCAATTCTGGGCGGACCGACCAGGGCTGACTATGTTGTTGACGTACCCTATGGCGCACATCCTGATGAAGGACCAAAATACTATGCCCATGATGCCCAGTTCTGCAAAGAGTATGTAAAGGCCGCAAAGAGTGATGAGACCTTCAAGGTGTGGCTTGACAAATACGTCTACGGCCCCAAGACCCAGGCCGAGTATCTCGAGGCTGTTGGTGGGATCACAAAACTTCTAACCCTGAGACAGAGCATGATATAAGGAGGGCGAATACAATGGCTAAAGTTTACGAAGGTGAATACACCATATCCGAGCTTCAATCTATTCTGATTTCACGACAGATCAAGTTTGAAGACAATATTATAGGTCCTGGTTTCTATAATGATGTTGTTTATAATGGCGCTCTTCTGGCCATGAAAAACCATGCACCCAACACCCTGTATCTTTCAGGGATCGGGTGGTCAAGCCTTGCACAGGCGGAGATCCCCAGACATACACCAATGTATATCCCGTTTGAATACCGCTTCATGGCTATCTGCGAAAAGATCATTAGGGGCCATGATGAGATCCAGCTCTCAGCAGGTGGTCCGAGACGCCACTGCGACGTCTTCTTCCTGGGCGCCATGCAGGTGGACAAATACGGAAACCAGAACATCTCCATCAGGGGCACAATAGACAAACCCACCTTCCGCGGTCCGGGAATAATCGGGCTCCAGACCTTTTCCACATTCATGGACAGGTACTATATCTATACAAGGAACCATGACACCAGGACATTTGTTGACGAGGTGGACTTCATCTCTGCTGCCGGCTACAAGAACAGAAACGGCGACAGGGAAAGCTGGGGTTTTGCAAAACACGGCTGGAATCCAAATGGTCCCAAGGAGATCATAAGCCCCATCGCATGCATGGACTTTGATGAAAAAACCAAGCATATGAGGCTGAAATCCGTTCATCCGGGCCACACTGTGCAGGAAGTCAAGGAAAAGACCGGGTTTGATATTCTTGTTCCCGATAAGGTCCCTATGACAGATCCTCCGAATGAAGAGGAAATCATCACGCTGAGGGAACAGATTGACAAGACAAAGTGCTTGAAGAGATTGCACGGATTGCAGGAATAAGACAAGAGGCGGTTTTCAGGTAGTCATAAAGGGGGGAGAGGTGTTTTCACCTCTCCCCCCTACTTTGGATGAATATTATTATTTTGAGGTGTACCATTGGATATCATTGTATGTATAAAGCAAGTGCCTGATATATCAGAGATCGCAAAGGTGAAGACCGACCCCAAAACAGGCACTATTATCAGAGAAGGCGTCCCTTCCGTTGTTAACCCTTTTGATGAATTTGCGGTTGAAGAGGCCGTAAGGGTCAAGGAACGTTCAGAGGGAGATGTAAATGTAACGGTCATTACCATGGGCCCACCTCAGGCTGATGAAGCGCTCAGAAAATGTCTGAGCATGGGTGCGGATAATGCAATACTTTTGAGCGACCGAGCATTTGCAGGCGGCGATACACTCGCAACAGGATACGTCCTGGCAATGGCGATTAAAAAAATCGGGGCATATGACATGATTTTCTGCGGCCAGCAGGCGACCGACGGCGACACAGCTCAGGTGGGGCCAAGCATTGCCGAAAATCTCCATATCCCCCAAATAACATATATTAATAAACTTGAAGTTCAAAAGAAAAAGGTCGTTGCTCACAGAGAAATTGAAGGGGGCGTGGAGGTGATTGAATGCCGCATGCCGGTGCTCATGACCGCGGTTAAAGGGCTCAATGAACCCCGCATCCCAAAATATAAGGCGATTACCAAGGCCCTGGGAAAGGATATTGTTGTCTGGGGCGCGGCAGATCTGGATCTTGATATGGATCGAGTCGGCCTGAATGGTTCTCCCACAAATGTTGTTAAGGTCTTTAGCCCTGAACCAAGGCAGGGTGGCATAAAAATTCAAGGACTTTCATATGATGATGCAGCCCTCAAGATCCTGGAAATCCTGAAAGAGGAAAAGGCCTTATAAGTAAATAATTTATGACAAATAAGAGGTGTTTCGGTGGGAATACAAGTCA
>DIKH01000174.1:0-9298 GCA_002424495.1 Desulfobacteraceae bacterium UBA5623 | reverse complement strand
TGCGGCGCCTGTGCCAATGCCTGTGAGGACGATGCCATTGTAATAGAAAGGGGTGCTGGAAAAGGCACGGAAAATATCGAAGAATACAAGGGCGTAATGGTCTTTGCCGAACAGCATGCGGGCGAGATGAAAAGCTGCTCCTTTGAATTGTTGGGGGAAGGTAGAAAGCTCGCTGACAAGCTTGGCCAGGAGCTTACCGCTGTCTTGCCGGGAAGCCAGGTCGAGCATCTTGCCAAGGATCTCTTTGCCCATGGTGCAGACAAGGTATATCTGGTGGACAATGAAAGTCTGGCGTCATATATGACCGATCCTTATGCAACTGCTGTTGCTGCTGTAGTGGCAAAGTACAAGCCCGCAATAGTGTTATATGGGGCAACCACAACCGGAAGGGATCTTGCCCCGCGAATTGCGGCCAGGATACAGACAGGTCTTACTGCCGACTGTACCGGACTGGATATTGACCCGGAAACAGGACTTCTGCTCCAGACGCGGCCTGCATTCGGCGGCAACATCATGGCCACAATAAAGTGCCCGCGTCATCGTCCCCAGATGTCAACTGTCAGGCCCAAGGTAATGAAAAAACCTGAGCCGGATTACAGCCGCCAGGGGGAATTGATAAAGGTCCCTGTTGAGATAAATCCAAAGAGCATAAAGGCAAAAATCCTGGAAGTGATAAAAGAGGCAAAGACAACGGGCGATATCGAAGAGGCCGAAATCATTGTGGCCGGTGGCTGGGGCATGGGTGATGCGGCCAACTTCAAGATGCTTGAAGACCTGGCCAATGCTCTGGGCGGCGCTGTAGGCGCATCCAGGGCCGCTGTGGACGCAGGATGGCTGTCTCATTCATGTCAGGTGGGCCAAACAGGCAAGACCGTATGTCCCAAGGTATACATCGCCTGCGGCATATCCGGCGCTGTTCAGCATCTGGTGGGCATGCAGACATCCGACCTGATCATTGCGATAAACAAGGACCCTGACGCCCCAATCTTTAATGTGGCGAATTATGGAATCATAGGGGATGTCTTTCAGATTATCCCAAAACTGATAGAAGAGATGAAAAAATAAGATTAATCCTTTATTCTTTATTAAGGAGGGAAAAATGGCAGGAATTTATGAATTGACAAAAGCTCAGATTATGCTCAGAGATTCCGTGCGGCAACTTGCACAGGAAAAGATAAAACCGATTGCACCGCAGCTCGAGGAAGAAGAAAAATTCCCCACACAGGTCCATGAATGGTTCAAAGAGATGGAACTTTACGGACTGGGTATTGAAGAAAAATGGGGAGGCTCCGGCGCGGGCTGTACAGAATGTGCCCTGGCAATTGAACAGATCGCCCAGGTAAGCGCTTCCTGCGCAATTCTGCTTGGTGCCTATTCTCTTGGGCCAAGGGTTCTGATGAACGTTGGAAACGATGAGCAAAAACAAAAATATCTGACAAAGGTTGCCTCAGGAGAGTTCATCCCCTGTTTTGCCTTAACAGAACCGGAAGCAGGTTCCGACGCATCCAATATCCAGACCAAGGCGGTTCAGGATGGCGATGACTGGCTGGTCAGCGGGACAAAGTGTTTTGCTACTCTGGCTGATGTGGCTGATATGTATACAGTATTTGCCAAGACTGATCCTGAAAAGGGCACTGCCGGCATCTCAGCTTTTCTGATTGACAAGGGCGCAAAAGGACTGACCATCCCCAAGCATGAAAAGAAAATGGGATGCAAGGCCGTTCATGTCTGTGAAGTCAAACTGGATGAAGTACGTGTCCCTCAGAAGAATATGATGGGTGATCGTGGAGACGGTTACAGGCAGACAGTCCGTACTGTTGAGGTCAGCCGTTATGCCACCTCAGCAAGGTCAGTTGGTCTTGCCCAGGGTGCATTGGATCATGCTATTGAGTACGCCAAGCAAAGGGTGGTTTTTGGAAAACCCATAGCAAAATTCCAGGCAATCCAGTTCATGATTGCCGATATGGCCATTCAGATCGAGGCCGCAAGGCAGCTGACTTACAAGACCGTTGCAGAGATTGACAGGGGCAACCGTGCAGAGGCCGTTAAGCTGGGTTCCATGGCAAAATGCTTTGCTGCTGATACGGCAGTAAAGGTTGCTTGTGATGCGCTTCAGATTTTCGGCGGGTATGGGTACATGGAAGACTATCCCATGGCCCAGTACTATCGCGATGCAAAACTGCTGCAGATCGCTGAAGGAACCACACAGATCCAGAGGATGATCGTGGCCCGTGAGATCATGAAATAACAAGTTATTTCCGTTCCTGCGCAACAGCGTGGGAACGGAAATAAAATTAGCATGTCCCCTGCTTGGAATCCGCCCTTTATAGCCTGTAGTCGAACCGTAAAATGTATGTATTATACTTGTCTTGACTTACAGGCTTTTTATCACGAAATTCAGCGCCAATCATCAATAACGAAAACTTCAGGATGGTTGTAGCCAGGTTCATTTGGCCGATGCATGCCGACACCAAGCATGTCAATGCGAAAACCGCGTTTAAGCATCTGTTCATAGGCCTGATAGCGAGCCGTGCTCATGCCTCCAACAAGACGTGGCAGGCCTTTTTCAGCGGCTAATGTTTCGCAGGCATCAAGAAGACGATCGAAATTTTCCACTGCATCCGGATCAGGACGCACTGCCCCGAATTTCATATAGCAGACATCACTTCCTGCCTCTGTACCTGCTCCACAGTGGCAGACACTAAACCCTTCAAGTTTTGAGTTATCCCATAATAAAACCGTATCTCCAAATCCATGGGCAGTGGAGGCGACAATTTCCGTTTCCAGATCAAGGCCTTCAAAGATAGAGTCTCCCAATTCGCGGCAGGCATTCAAAATCTCAGTCCGCTCACCATCTTTAGCATCTGAATACCGTGTCGTATATAATGAAAATTCTTTTGATTTAACCTGCGCGGACATAATTGCAGTTAGAAAACGGGGCCGAAAACCAAATTTTTGGTACAGACTGATGTGCTTGGGGCTGTCAGGGTTGGTAAAAAAACCTGAATGGCGGATGCCTCTGCTGGTAAAAAGTTCCATTGTAGGGCCCAGGAGCCGCTGCGCAATGCCCTGATCCCAGAGATCCGGGCGAACCGTTAGTGGGCCGAAAAAACCAATGCTTCCCCAAGTGGCTGCGAAATTAGAACCAACGAACTCACCATTTACTTCAGCGGCAAATGTGGCTGAAGGATCAATAAACCAGCGGGTTCGACAAAAATTTGCATCACCACCGAAATTGAGGGGTTCGGAGAGACCGTGCCAGGTCCCAAAGGCCAGGCGGAAAATGCGGTTAGCATCAGGAAGGTCTTTTTCGGTCAGCGTTCGAATGATAACAGGAGGATTCTTTGATTTGTCAGACATTATCTCATCTGTCATATATTACCCCAAAAATGTCACGTTTATGTTTTCCGAGTCCCTTAGTAGCAGGAATATCAGGTTATTACTATTCGCGAATCAATTGCGAGGTCAATATATTTTTTTCGGCCTGATTAGGCTGTTCGAGAATGAGAAGCCGTTAACTTGTTTCGAACAACAGCGGCAAAATCTTATGTTAGCCTTGGTCAAAATAATACGGTGAAGGAGACTGTGCCCCACCACTTATCCATAACGTCGTCACCTAACTGCTGAATTCCTAGTAATAGCTACCAGTGCCGCGACCAATGGGCAACCTCTATTGCCGCACAATTTATGAAGTCCATTTAAGCGCCTACAACTTGACAACAGGTGGCCCGAATGCTAATTTCGCATCTCTTTTATCACGAATAATCGCGCGGAGGGCGACCGGTGACATTTCAAGAACTTATTGTATCCCTTCAAAAATACTGGGCGGACAAAGGCTGTTTGCTCCAGCAGCCATATGATCTGGAGGTTGGGGCAGGGACCTTTCATGCAGCCACATTGCTTAGGGCATTGGGTCCTGAGCCTTGGTCCGTGGCATATGTTCAGCCTTCCAGACGGCCCACGGACGGCAGGTACGGAGAAAACCCCAACCGGCTGGGTCATTATTACCAGTTCCAGGTCATAATCAAACCTTCTCCCATTGAGGTGCAGAACCTTTACCTTGGAAGTCTCGTCGCACTGGGGATCAATCCCCTTGAACATGACATCCGTTTCGTGGAGGACGACTGGGAATCCCCAACCCTTGGCGCATCCGGACTTGGATGGGAGGTCTGGCTTGACGGCATGGAGATTACCCAGTTCACCTATTTTCAGCAGGCCGGCAGTATCAGGCTGGACCCTATTTCAGTTGAAATAACCTATGGGCTGGAGAGAATCTGTATGTACCTCCAGGAAAAGGAAAATGTTTACGATCTTGCCTGGAACAACAGATTGAGCTATGGGGACGTCCACAAAAAAGGGGAATGGGAGCTGTCTGTATATAACTTTGAACTGGCCGATGTGGATATGCTTTTAAAACTGTTCGGCATGTATGAGGCAGAGGCGGTCAGTGTCGGGCAAAAGGGGTTGGTGCTCCCTGCTTATGACTGCTGTCTTAAATGTTCTCACACGTTTAACATCCTTGACGCCAGGGGTGCGATCAGCGTGACGGAAAGGACACAATATATCGAGCGGATCAGGAATCTGGCGCGTCTTGCCGCAAAAAACTATCTCGCTCAGAGAGAGGAAATGGGCTATCCTCTGCTGACGCAAAATCACGGATAATTATGGTTGCTGAACTTTTATTGGAAATTGGGACCGAGGAAATCCCCTCCGGTTATTTGGAGGACGGGCTAAGCGCCTTAAGACAACTTGCCAATGCCTGCCTTGAAGAGAACCGTATTGAAATTGCCGGCGGGATTTACACATTCGGCACGCCCAGAAGGTTGGTCCTTATTGGAAAGGCCATTGCAGAACAGCAGAAAGACCTTGTCCAGGAAGTAACCGGCCCGCCAAAGAATGTCGCATATGATAACGATGGCAGACTTACAAAGGCGGCCATTGGATTTGCAAAAAAACAGGGCATAGCGGTTGAAGACCTGACTTGCATTGAGACACCCAAAGGGGAGTATCTGTACGCCAAAAACCAGATCCCTGGTAGACCCACCAGGGACATACTGGCGGATGCCTTGCCGCAGGTCCTTGCAAAGATACCCTGGCCCAAATCCATGCGGTGGGGGGCCTTAAACATCCCTTTTGTCCGGCCCGTGCACTGGGTGTTGGCGATCATTAACGGAGAAGTCGTGCCCTTCGAATTTGCTGGTGTTCAGAGCAGCAATATCACGTGGGGCCACCGATTCATGGCGCCTGACCCGGTGCAAATATACAGTGTCCAGGGTTACTTCCAAGCGATGAAGGAGTCCTTTGTCCTGGTGGATCAGAGGGAGAGGGAAGAGGTGGTGAAAAAGGCGGCAGGGCTTGCTGCGTCAGCCGTTGGAGGCGTACCTGTCGAGGATGCCGGACTGGTATCCATTGTGGCCAATCTGGTTGAATATCCCTCTGCGGTCTGCGGGGGGTTTGATAAGGGGTTTTTGAATCTGCCCGATCCTGTTCTGATCACTGCAATGAAAAAACATCAGAGGTATTTTGCCGTATATGATTCAGACTCAAGGCTGATGCCCAATTTTGTGGCCATAAACAATACTGTTGCAAGGGATGAGTCCGTGGTCAGAAGAGGCCATGAGAGGGTCTTGAGGGCAAGGCTTTCAGATGCGGACTTCTTTTTTAAAGAAGACCGCAAACGGCCGCTCGCAGAAAGAATCGAGGATCTGAAGGGCGTAATATACCAGGCGGATCTTGGCACATCCTTTGCCAAAGTGCAGCGTTTTGCCAGGCTTGCCCAATATCTGGCCCAGTTGTTTGTTCCAGACAGGCTTGATGATGTGAAGACGGCCTCGCTCCTTTGCAAATGTGACCTTGTCACTCATATGGTTGCGGAATTCCCTGACCTCCAGGGGGTGATGGGAAAAGAGTATGCCCGCATGGAAGGATATCCTGAGGATGTCTGCATTGCAATCCACGAGCACTATTTTCCAGAAAGGGCCGGTGGTCAGCTTTCTTCTTCTGCCATCGGGGCCGCAGTCAGCCTGGCGGACCGTATGGATACGATTACAGGCTGTTTTGCCGTAGGCCTCATACCCACAGGTAACACTGACCCTTTCGCGCTCAGAAGACATGCCCTGGCCATTATTCACATCCTGGAAAACATGGGATGGGACCTGTCGTTGACCGCATTGATTGACAAGACTCTATCTATTTTGGGTGAGCAAGTCCGGTTTGACGCAGGCAAGGTATCCAATGGCGTGCAGGATTTTTTCAGGGAGCGCTTCAGAAACATGCTTTTAAGATCAGGCTATGAATCCGATCCGATTGAGGCGGTTATATCGGTCAGCTTTGATCGCATCTGCGGGCTTCGCGAGCGCATTGATCAGCTAAGGAAATTTGCATCCGAATCAGTAGAGTTTCAGGCCCTGACCTCAACATTCAAGAGGGTGAGTAACATTCTCAAGAAGCAGCAGGAATCATTTGTGGTGTCATCTCTGCTGCTCAGGGAGGACTGTGAGACAGTCCTGTGGGATGCATATCAGACCTTAAAGGATGAAGTCCATAGTTGCATGGAAAAGATGCAATACTATGAAGCCTATAACCTGCTAGCCAGGCTTAGGAGGCCGGTTGATGATTTTTTTGACGGGGTTGAGGTCCTGACAAAGTCTGATGAGCAATTGAGGCAGAACAGGGTAGGGCTCTTGCAGCACCTGTCACGGCTGTTTTTGAGCGTTGCCGACTTTTCCAGGTTTTCCGTCTAGGAGGCTGTCCGATAAGCAGTTGGCTATTGGCTTTTAGCTAGTGTCCATCCAGAAATGGCTATTTTGCCCAATCTCTGCGTTATGCTCAGATTTTAATCCTCGAAATATTGTAACATATTCCTGCGGTTAAAATCTTCGCATGCCTAGATCTTGAACAAAATATCTCATTTCTGGATGGACACTAGCTAACTGCTTATCGCTCAACTAAGGTTAGATCTCATTTGCCGCCACCCAGCCTTCGTGAATTGCCTCATAAATAAGGCGCGATTCCACGCAATCGCCGATGGGGCGAACTTCCTTTATTTTCTCTTTCAGGGCATCGGTTAAATTCCTATCCGCCACAAAGCCTCTGCAGACGACAACGCTGTCCGCCTTAAACCTTCGATCATTGCCTTCTTTGTCTGTAGATACTATCCCATCCTCTGTTATCTCTTTAGGCAGCAGGCAGATATTAATCTCAACTTTATTCTCCTTCATCTGCTCCATCAGGGCCAATCTGTTGGGAAAATTGTCTCCTCCTATTTTTAAGGGGCGCGACGATTCGTATGGTCTCAAAGCCCATACGGGGGTTTACTGCGCAGGAAGTCGCCCTGGAAAAATTGATGGTCCGCCGCAGACAGCCGTCATTACATCGTATGCAGGGGACAATATCTTCGGGCCTGCCTTCTTCGATTTTTCTGGCCCAGCAGGGGTCTGCAAGGGCCGGACGTCCAAGTGCAATGAAATCCGCCCTTCCCTCCCTTAGAATTTCTTCAGCAAAGGCTGGCGTTGTGATCCCACCCGTGGCTATAATAGGGACTTTGACACCTGCCTTTTTCTTTACCGCCTCTGCAAGATATACATTAAAACCATTCTTCAGATATGTCGGGGTCGCAAGCTTGTCCAGATATATATCGGTACCCCCTGAGACGTGTATGGCATCAACGCCCACTTGCTCCAGCATCCTGGCAAATACAAGCGCTTCATCAATTGTGATTGGTGAATCCGGGGCATAGTCAGTTCCGTTTATCCGCACTGTCACGGGAAAATCGGCCCCAACCCTTTGGCGGACTGCCTTTACGACTTCAAGGGGAAACCTCATCCGGTTTTCAAGAGAGCCCCCGTATTCGTCGTCCCTTTTATTGGCATGGGGAGAGAGGAATTCCGTCAGTAGATAGCCGTGCGCCGCATGGACATCCACCATATCAAAGCCGGCCTTTTTAACCCTATCTGCGGCTGCTGCAAAGGCCTCTATCTGTACTGAAATTTCTTCTTTGGTCATTCCAGTTATGGGCAGAGGCGGCAGCGGGCCCATGGATGACAGATCATGAAAACCGTCTGAGGGCCCGAGCCACGGGGCAATGGGCAAAAATTTCATGGCCCCTGCGTGGGCAATCTGGGCGGCGCATTTAACGCCCTGGTCATGAATCGCTTGGGCAAGCAGCGCAAAGCCTCCGATGCATTCATCATCATAAATCCCCAGTTGGCCTGGAGCGGACTTGCTGCCAATTTGATCAACATATGAATATTCAATGGTGATCATACCCGAACCCCCTCTTGCCTTCTCCGTATAAAAGGCAATGGTTCTGGGACTGACAGATCCGTTTCTTCCCCCGAAACCGGTCCACAATGGAGCCGTCACGATCCTGTTTTTTAATTCCACACCGCCAATATAACCTGATGACATCAGAATGGGGAACTTATTCATCATAACCTCACCTACCAGAATTATCGAAAAACTGTTATTGAATGGTGTAACAGCCGTCAACGACCATTGCGTGTCCGTTGCAATATGAGGCCGCATCAGAGCATAGCCACAATACCGCATTTGCTATCTCTGTTGGTTGGGCAAATCTGCCTATTGGAGTGGCCAGGAGCAGGCCTTCAAAAACAGCAGGCATGTTTTTTTTGAGATTATCAAATATCGGTGTTTCACTATTGCCGGGACACAGTGCATTTATGCGTATGTTATCCTTTACATAGGCAAGCGCTGCGGACCTGGTTAATCCTATGATGGCATGTTTGCTGGAAACGTAAGCAGCACTGTTTCCGTGCGCCACCACACCCATTGTAGATGACATGTTGACTATGGCGCCGCCTCCCTGTTTGATCATTTGGGGTATTTCGTACTTCATGCAAAGAAAAGTCCCCGTCAGGTTGACACCCATTACCTTATCCCATTCTTCAAGACTACAGTCAGCCACCTTGGTGGAATTTCCTGTAATCCCCGCATTATTATGGGCGCAATCCAGGCGTCCATATTTGTCTATTGCGGCATTAATAAGCGCTTCGACTTCAGATGGTTTAGAAACGTCGGCCTTCACAAAGATAGCTTCTCCCCCGGAGGAGTTAATCGCCTGTGCTGTTTCCATCCCGCCTTTTTCAGAGGTATCAGAAACAATAACCTTTGCCCCCTGCCCTGCAAACGCCTCGGCAGTGGCGCGTCCGATGCCAGACCCGGCCCCTGTAACCAATGCAACCTTTCCTTTAAACTGCATACTCATCAAGTCCTCATATTCATTAAAAAATGTAAGTTAAAAAGTGCAAGATTATTAGCTAGTGCCCATCCAGAAATG
>DIKH01000232.1 GCA_002424495.1 Desulfobacteraceae bacterium UBA5623 | reverse complement strand
AGAAAACTGGCGAAGTTGGGCTAATACACCCAAAAACGCTGCGAGCGCGCTGATCACGAAGGCAACGGCAATGGCGGAGAAATCCGGATGGAAGGTCAGGGACGGGAACCGGAAGAACCGGTGGTAGATCTGGACGACATTGTCGCCGAGCCAGAAGCCCCCTGCCACCCCCACCAAGGTCCCCAGCAATACTATGACGAGGGCGAAATGGAAGTAATGCACGCCCACCTGTCGCGCCGGGTAACCGAAGGCCTTTAGCTGGGCTATCTGTTCGCGCTGAAGGCGCACGAGCCGGGACAGCACCGCGCTCGACATGAACGCGGCGATGCTCAAAAACACCATGGGAAACGCCAGCGCCAGGATGTGCAGGATTTTGAGTTCGTCGTCCAGCCTCACAGCCGACGGATGGTCCTTGCGGCTGATCGCGCCAAGCGCCCCGTAGCTCGCCAGCAACCGGTCCAGTTCCGCGATGACGGCCATGATGTCACCCCCTGGGGCAACGTCCACCACAACGTTGTTGAACGCCCCGTCCAAGTCGAGGGCTGTCGCCAGTTCCCGCTCGTTCATCCAAAAGACGCCAAAGCGTTTATTGTCCGGCAGCGTCTCGCCCGGACGGGCCTCGAACACATACTCGGGGGAGAGCGCAACTCCGACAATGGTCAGGGTTTCCCTTTGCCCGCGCAACAGAGACGAAACAGTGTTGCCGGGACCGAAACCATGGACATTTGCAAACGCCTCACTGACTACAACCTCACCCCGGCGGCCAGGTTCCGGATAACGTCCGCACCGGAGAAACAGACGGTTCAACCTCTGAGGCCTGTCATCAGGCAGTGACAGCGCCAACTCCGTCCGCAGGCTCTGCCTGGCCCGGGAGATCAAGCGTCAGGCGGCCGGTCACACGGGTTTCAACCGTGGCCACGTCCGGGATCTGGGCCAGGCGGTTCCTCAAAAAATCAGGAGCACGTTTCAAGTCCGCAAAGACATCTCCGAAGCTGTATTGCTGATAGTAGATGTCCCTGGTGGATTCGAGCGAAAAGATCAGGCTGCGCGCCATGATCATCATCGCAAGACCGCAGGCCATGACAGCGTTGTGGGTGATCAGCATCGTCAGGGTTCCCAGATCGCGGTTTACCTGCTCAATCGCCTCCAGCACGCTGATACCGGTGCGCACATCGAGTGCGCCCGTGGGCTCATCACAAAGCAAGACCTCGGGCTGCTTGGCGATGGCGCGGGCAATGGCGACGCGCTGCTGCTCGCCGCCTGAAAGCTGCGAGGGAAAGTGATCCATGCGCTCGGAAAGCCCGACGAGCGCAAGCGCTTCTTCCGGTTCCATGGGGGAGACGGAAATGTCGGTGATCAGAGAGACGTTTTCGCGGGCTGTGAGACTGGGGATCAGGTTGTAAAACTGGAACACAAAACCCACCGAGTCACGGCGGAAGCGGGTGAGGAACTCCTCATCGGCGTTGGTAATGTCCGTGCCCCGGTAGTTGAGCGTCCCGCCGGAAGGCACGTCGAGTCCGCCAAGGATATTAAGCAAAGTGGATTTGCCGCTGCCGGAGGGGCCAAGCAGCACAACAAGTTCGGCTGAATACAGATCAAGATCAACACCTGTGAGTGCCCGCACCTCAACCTCGCCCGCGCCGTAAACCTTGGTCAGACCCTTGGCGCGGTAGATTACCTCTGCCGCATCCTGGCCGGCAGCATCGGATCCCTCGCTGTTTTTCACGGTGTTCATCGGCGAAAACGACTAATTAGATGATCTCGCTTTGCCCAATCCCAGGATCTGGTCAATATCCTTGAAGATCTTTGTCCTGTAATGGTTTACAGAAGCTTCTCTTGACATGATCATGTCCAGTTGTCTGGTATGGATGGTCAGGTATCCAAGCACCATCAGACGCTTTTTCATAAACTCCATCTCACGATCTTCAATGCGGGCTATGAGGTTGTCCTTTCTGATTGTCACCCGGAAATCGTATCTTTCCAGTATCTCTTTTATGAAAAAGATCCTCTGCTGCCTCCTCTGGTAATTTGCCGCCCCTCCTTTGAACTGAAAGCTGATGTAATTCTCCGTAGGTCTTTCGCTTACAAGGGTCTCTATGGTGGAGAAATGAAAACCCAGCCTGGAGCTTAGGTTGCAGTAGTTCTTTGAGATCATGAAATAATTTCTGTTTGCATAGTTTGACTTCAATCCAGGGGTCAAGGCCCTGTTTGTGGTCGCCTCGAACATCACGGACATCAGGCCCTTGCCGTCAACAGGCGGTGGACCTTCCCAGGGAATGGATGCTATGCCATCCCACAGGGCCAGCATGGGTATGGATACGATATCGTCCAGATGGACATACTTTCCCTGTACCTCCTGCTTGAATCCGTCGTCCAGATTCAGAATCCACCACTGCATGGGAACCTCACAGAACAGTTGCTTGCTGGAGCGCTCGGGGAAGCGGTGGGTCTTACCGAACTGGAACATTTCCTCTACTACCTTTTCATGGCAGAAACGGGTTATATCGTGAAAGGTCGTGCAGTGTCTGGCTTTGAAGTTGGGGGCGGCCGGGTCAAGCAGATTGAGCGGCGTTATGTGCTGGGCCGCACCTCTTAGCGCCTCCAGGACGGGGCTTCCTTCCATCAGCATCTTCTTTGGCTTTTTTGTATCCAGGATCTTCTCTATGCGGCCCTTGTAAATCTTCTGCGCGTCTGCGTCTACTGTGATCATCTGTCCACCTTTCAGAGTGTCCAACGCCCCCTCGATTCCGAACAGGGCAGGCACGTCGAATTCCCTTGATACATTGGCCAGGTGACCTGCGGTGCTCCCGTGTTCAGAGATCACGGCGACAGCGCGGTTTAACACTGTGGCCCAACGCGGCAACGCCTGGGTTATAACCAGAATGGCCCCTTGAGGGAAGCGAAGCACATCCATGTCTTTTCTTGCGAGAAACACCGGGCCTGCCGCCACCCCCGGGCTTGCGGTTACACCACCCGTAAAAATAACCGAATCATCATCCTCTTCATGTACAAACTTATCCATTGAATCCTGTACTGGGCTCTGTCGCAGAGGCCGGCATTGCAGGACTATTATTGTGCCATCTTCCTTGACCGCCCACTCAATATCCTGTGGAAGTCCATAGCAGTCTTCGATCAGTATCGCCATTCGGGCTATCTCAAGCACCTGATCATCAGTCAATGAGGCAAGACTGTCCTTTTCTCCTGTAATATCCAGTCTGCATACCCCCTCTTCCGGGTAGCATACAAAGCTTTGCCTCTTTACAGGTATATCCCTCCTGACAATTTGGGGGGGATTTGCCCTGCCGACAACAAAAAGGTCTGAGGCGGCGCTTCCGTCAACGACAGTCTTGGGAAGGCCCCAGACCGAGTTGATAAAGATTGAATCATCCCGGACGTCAATGGGATTCCTGGAATAGGTGACACCGCCGGAGACTGCCTTTACCATGGTCATGCATCCCACGCACATGGCCACATCTTCACTCCGGATGCCCCTGTTGAACCGGTATGTCATGGCCTGAAGGCTGTATTTGCTGGCGACAATCTCCTTGTAGACCTGATGAATGTTCTCCCCGCTGATATTCAGGGCCGAGCGGTACTGACCGGCAAAAGAGGTCTCGGCAAAATCCTCCCCAAGGGCGCTGCTCCTCATCACCACGGTTATGCCCTTGCCGTCTTCCTGCTCCAGCCTCCGGTATTGTTCTGAAATCGCCTCTTCAAGGTCCTGGGGAAGAGAGCTTTGGATGATCAATTGCTGAATACCTGCGCTTAAGCCATAGAGCTGATCAATGCGGTCCCTGTCTGTTGTCTGGAAGCGGCGTGATATTTCCTGCTGTAGATCATTATGCTCCATGAACCGCCGATAGGCCTCTGCAGTAATGGCAAATCCATTGGATATCGGTAAATGCACATTATTTCTGATCTCCCCAAGGTTGGCCATCTTGCTGCCGACCTGGTCGGCAAAACCCTTGTCAATCTCATTGAGTGAGAGGGTGAGGCTTCCCTCATTGGGGTGGTGTGTGGGCTTTATGAACGGATTGATCTCCTGCTGGATAGCTTTAAATCTGCTGTTTAACTCGTCGTACTTGCCATGCGCCAGCTCGTTCAGGTTTTTGACAATCTGCCATACATTGGTTGAGACCGTGGTGCACAGGGCGCGGACATAGGTCATGCCGAAAGGCCTGTCGCCCCTGAGGGCCTCTTCCATTTCGCTCATGACCTCAAGGGCCTTGTTGTTTGCGTTCAGCAGGAGTTTGAAAAAATGATAGCGGGCCTGAAAGGCATTTCGAAGTTCTTCAACCTCAGAATCATCCAGGGTTTTTTTCCTGTAGAGGATGTCTGTTATGCGTTTAATAACCTGGCCCATGGGTCTCCACTAAACTGTTGCCATTTTCTTAAGGTCTAAGGATAGCCACCTTGATATCGTCCTTCCTGGCCAGGATAGTGGTTGAGAACTCCCTCAAGTCACTGAGGGAGTTCCCGGACAGGGTCAGATGCCCGAAGCTGACTGATTGGTTTAAGGTTAATGTCCTTCCAACTGGAGACCCCATCCTTCAAACAGGTACATGATCGCAAAACCGTACCATACGGTGTAGATTACATAAAAGACCAAAGAAAACACGACTATTCCAAGCTTATCGCCTATCTTCTGCGGTTCGATCTTGTAGTAGTTGTATGATGGCTCCAGGGCCTTTTCTCTCACCTCGAGGATGGCGCGTGCCTCTTCGAATTTTTCCTCTTTTGTCAGGGCCTTATCCATGGCCTTAAAGGCCGTGTGCCAGTTGAGAAGGACCTGTCTTTCATCATAGCCATATTTACTGACAAGCGCTGCCCCGTCATTTATGTACATACTGTCCGCATCGGCCAGGCAGCTGTCGAAAACCTTTCCCAGGTCGCAGTCAATCTTAAGCTCGCTTCCTGAGACCTCAACCTTTGCGCCCCCTTTTTCAAACAACGTGGCCGTCTGTTTTGCTGTTTCGTCTTTCCCCATATTGATCGGCACGCTGACCGTCTTACCGGCGAATTTAGCCGTCTCTTCCTTTACCTTCGGAATATAGTAGGCCGAGCCCTTTGATATGGAATTATAAAGGGCGTCCAGATATTGAAGGCCGTTTTGTCCGTTAAAAACAGGTGAAAAAACAAGGATTAGTACTACCGCAAACAGTGCGATCATCACAGACCCAATGGTGAATTCCTTTTTTTTCGCTATCATGTCTACACCTCCTCTCCCTTCATGGCGCCGATATTTTTAAAGAAGGTGCCGATTACCCAGATTGAAAAACCGGCAATTACTATAAAAAATGCCCAGACACCTATTTTATCCAACAGGACGCCGGTCTCCTTTGATATGGGGATGATTTCCATCCCGCCCAATTTGCCTGGCAGGGCAAAGATGCGGTTGACAAAACCGGCAAGCACCGCCATGGCGTAAAATCCTCTGATGGTGATGCCGGGAACCACCTTGGTCACCATGGCGCCGACTTGGATGCCCACTAAAGACCCAAGGAGCATGCCCATTGCCAGAGTGTAAAAGATAAAGCCATATATGGCGTACTGGCTGACTGCGGCATAGCCCGCGGTAAAGACAATCTGTAAGATGTCAGTCCCTACCGTGGTCATGGAGGACACGCCCAGCACGTAGACAAAGATCGGGAAGGTTATGAAGCCGCCTCCAACCCCCATAATTCCTGCTGCAAGCCCGACAAGCGCGCCGCTCAGCACCAGGAATATCCATGAAATGCCCCTTCCGCCCGGCGCAAGGTCATGATCAAATCTGACCATTGGGGGGATCTTTACTGCCTGGAGCTTCTTGGGAAGGCCGCCAAGATCTACACCCTCATCCCGTTTAGGCCCGCCGTGGCCATGCATATCCGCAGCCTTTCCGATCTTTCTTGCCTTGAGAAAATCGGTCATCGCGTAAAGGCCAAGAAAACCCAGCATTACGGAATAGACTGTGGTAATAAAGGCGTCGCTCAGCACGGGATTTAATTCATAAAGCACACGGTTTATGTAACCCCCCGTTGTTGCGCCCACTATGGAGCCGATCAGAAAGACAACGGCCAGGGGGACAGAGACGTTACCCAGTTTTCTGTGGATAACGCTGCCCATGATCGCCTTTGCAAATATATGGAAAAGATCTGTGCCCACCGCCAGGATGCCCTTGACACCTGCGCTCATAAGTGCGGGGGCGATGATGAAACCTCCGCCCGCGCCGATGCATCCGGTAATAAGGCCCGCGCCGACACCTATCAGTATGGATATGACGAATATGGCCGGCGAATAAAATGCAGGGTTATATGCCTCCTTTCCGCCGATCAGGGATGGAAGCGCATCCTTGATATCTTCGGCGAAAGCGAAGCCTCCGATTATAATGGGGATGGTTAAGAGCCCGAGAATCGCCATACGCCTCTTGTCGGACAGGATGGTCCTGGACGTATCCAATTCCCACTTTGCATGGGCCCTTGCTCCCATCATTAAAAGCTCACCAAACTGTTTAAAAAAACTCATTTCAATTCTTCCTCCCTAAGATAATTGTTTGACAGACAAAAGTTCCCTGTTGCGTCTGCTCAATTCCAGCTTAGGACCCATTACAAAATAATCCGATTCGCACCCTATCTTCGGGCACTTTCCGTCTCGGGGTGTTTCAGGTTATTTTGAAACGGGTCCTATGGTCTGGGAAAAATATTGAGCTGACCATAATTATTTTTTTAATGTGTTTATTTGTTTTATCTTTTCCTCCTGTATTGATTTTTTCTTGTATGCATCCTGGAGCTTGTACAA
The DNA here is from genome assembly GCA_002424495.1 of Desulfobacteraceae bacterium UBA5623. GTDB lineage: Bacteria > Desulfobacterota > DSM-4660 > Desulfatiglandales > Desulfatiglandaceae > UBA5623. Next base: position 10,349 of record DIKH01000232.1, on the reverse strand, counting down.
AAGCTCATCTATCTCCACCGGCTTCATCAGATAGTCAAAGGCCCCCAGTTCCATGCCCTCTACGGCGACCTCCATGTTTGCATGACCTGTAAGCATTACAACCTCTACCAGAGGAAACTCCCTCTTTATCTCCCTGAGGGTCTGTATGCCGTCCATCCCCGGCATCCTGACGTCAAGCACGACAACATCCACATGGTGGCTTTTGAGCACGGCAAGGGCTTCCTCGCCGCTGTTAGCCCCTACAACTTCCAAATTGCGCTTTTTCATGCGTTTAAGAACAGTTGCTAAAAATTCTTCCTCATCGTCAACAAATAATGTAATGAAAGAATCCATATCCGTCACCTTCCCCTGGGCAAAGCCTCCCGGATTTTCTGCATAAGTTCATCTAGTTCGCACGGTTTTGTCAGGTAATCAAAGGCGCCATATTCCATACCCTCTTCTTCCGCCCTCTCTGAGCCGTGTCCGGTCAACATGATAACCGGCATTTCAGGAACCATTTTCTTTAGTATTCTCAGGAGTTCTATCCCATCCATTTCCTGCATCTTGAGATCCACCACGGCCACATCAAAATCCTGACCGCGAAGCGCCTTCAATGCGTCTGTCCCACTCAGCGCCTTAGTTGCATCAATCCCCCGCTTGGACATCCTGTTGGCAATGACATTGACAAATCCTTCCTCATCATCCACAAGGAGCAGCTTAATGCGGGTAGAGGCCTGTATGTTTCCCTCTTCTGTCATGGCTGTTACCTGTTTTTTGAGTATGCCCTTTTGTACCTGCTTCCATGGAACAGTTTGACTCTGTTTACTTTCCATTTTCGGACCAGGCCTTGACGCACTCCCCCCAATTTTATATACAAAACCAAATCGTTATCATCTTTTTAATCTTCCGGCAAGGGAATTTTAACGAGAAATGTTGTCCCGGCCCCTGTTGTGCTCTGGACCTCTATGTCTCCCTTCATTTTTTTTATGATGCCATAACAGATGGATAGACCAAGGCCGGTGCCTTTTCCAACCGGTTTTGAGGTAAAAAACGGGTCAAATATCCGGTTCAGGTTAGCAGACGGGATTCCGGGGCCATTATCAGCTACAACAACGACCACATGATTTCCTTCTGTTTTGGTTGATATCCTTATCTGTCCTCCGTCTTTTTCCATGGCATCCAGGGCATTGTTGATCAGGTTGAGGAATACCTGCTGCAACTCCGACTGTGATACGCATATGCTGGGTATATCATCTTTAAAGTCGGTAACAATGGCAACATTGCTGAATTTAGCCCTCTGGGCGGACAGGGCAATCAGTTCTTCCATCAGTTCGTTTACGTTGATGTCCTGTGGCCTGGAACCGGTCTTTCGCGCAAAACTTAAGAGCTTGTGGGTTATCTCCTTGCAGCGTTTTCCCTGAATATGGATCTGCTTAAGCGACCTCCTGAATTCCTTCAGATTCTCACTGGCCTGGAATTCTTCTTCCTCAAGCAGGTCTTCAATCCATCCGGCCTCTCCCACCATTATGGCGACCGGGTTGTTTATCTCATGGGCGATGCCTGCGGCCAGCTCGCCGATAGAGGCCAGTTTGCCGGTCTCAACTATCTGCTCATTCATCATCTGCTTTTCCCGGTCAATCCTGGCCAGGAGCCTGACCAGCTTATTGGACAGTAAAATAGCGGTGGACAGAATCAAAAGACAGCCCAGCATGATGATGACAACCGCCACATTGACTGTCCTTCTGTAGTCAAAAAAGGCCTCGGAGGCCTTTTGCTGATAAACAAGCAGCCAGTCCCCGTGTTTTAAAAAGGCGGCGACATATATGTTCATGTTTCCTGAGTCATCAGTACGTTCAAGAATATGAATATGCTTTTTTTCTTCGTCATTATAGTTCAGGAAATCAGAATAAGGACTCTTATCCGGTTTGACATCATGAACAGCATGAGTCTGAAATCTGCCATCCTTGTTTAATATGAAGGCAAAGCCTGTTTCACCCACCCTGATTTTTTCCACCAGGGTGTTAAAGGAGACAAAATCAATGGTCGCCCTCACTATCCAGGTCTCCCCCTCCGAGGTAATTTTTACTGCAATGATGAAATGGGGGACACCGCGCAGCCCCAAAAAGACATCGCTCTTATAATATTCGCTTTTATTCTCCATGACCTTCTGAAACCAGTCAGCATCTGAATACCGGGCATGGCCCAGCTTAAAAGGTCCTGCATAGGCGACTTGGACACCCTTGGAATTTATCACCCCCAGATCCACAAAAACAGGGCCATAGCTCCTCTGAAGGATGTTCAACCTCTCCTGCAAAAAGGCTTCTTGGCTCATCTGTTCAAAGGCGAAATTCCTGGCAAGGTCCTGAATATTACCGAGCCGTTCCCTTAAAAAGGTATCAATATTTTGTTTGTGTTTATTTATCAGTTCTTCCAGGTGGGAGTTGACTCTTTGATGGTAGGATATCCTGTACTGGTATAGTATAATACAACTAACCAGAATCATCGGCGTAATGGCGACGAAGACGCTCCATGAAAGCACGTTCCTCTTAAGTGCAGTGCGATGATCCGTATCGTCTGACCTTGTGTGATGCATATTGGATTAACTGCCAAATTTGACAGTCAAAATGTGATTTAACTGTTTGAAATTACTATAATTTAAAAAATACATCATCCCGGCGAAGGCAGGAATCCAGAGCGTTTTGAGCCAATCTGACTTATTGAACCTGGCCTCTCTTTTTTTCAACGGCCTCTGCTATCTTCGGCAGGAGTTCTTCCAGCCTGACCGGCTTCAATATGTAGTCAAATGCCCCTAAACTCATCCCTTCGATGCCGGTTTCAACCGCGCCGTGGCCGGTGAGCAGAATCACCTCGCAAAGCGGGTTGATCTTTTTGATTTCTCTAAGGGTTTCAATGCCGTCCATGCCGCCGGGCATTTTTATGTCAAGGATGACAACGTCAATCGGTTTTTCCTTTATTACCTTAAGCGCCTCCTCGCCGCTTGTTACGCCGTGTGTGCGGATGGTCCTCCTATTCAACCGGTTGACCAGTGTCTCCAGAAGATCCTCTTCGTCATCAACAACCAGCACGCTGAAGTCTTGCATAGTTATAATACCATCATGCTATTTTTCTGTCGGGGGGGCATTGGGGATTTTCACCGTAAAGGTTGTGCCTCTTCCGACTTCACTGTTAAAAGATATGGAACCGCCTAGTTTTTCTACTATATTATAGGTAATCCACAGGCCCAGTCCAGTGCCCTTGCCGGTCTGTTTTGTCGTAAAGAAGGGGTCAAAAATCCTCTTCTGCTGCTCTTCCTGTATGCCTGGGCCGTTATCCGCAATCATCACATCAATGGTCGTTTCGCCTACTGCACTCTTCACCTCTATTAGTCCATCTCTGCCGGTGGCGTCAATGGCGTTTGATATGATGTTCAGGAACACCTGCTGAAGCTGGGATTGATCGCTGGCGATAATCGGTATATCAGGCGACAGTATGGTCTTGACTTCAATGCTGTTTAGCCGTGCATAGTTTTCAAGCATTGATATGGTCTGCCTCAGTGTTTCATTGATATCAACGTCTTCAAGCCTGGGCTCCATTTTGCGTGCATAACCCAGCATATTGTGTACGACCTTTCTGGCCCTTTCCACATGTTCTTCTATCTTCTTGAGTGAGGCCCGGTATTCCACGATTTCTTTGCTGTTCTTAAGCGCCTCGTCTTCAAGTAGGTCCTCCATCCATCCGGTCTTCTGGAGGATAACTGCAAGCGGATTATTTATCTCGTGGGCGACGCCGGCGGCCATTTTGCCCAAGGCTGCCAGTTTATCGCTTTGCAGGAGCTTGGCGTTGAGTTCATTCATCCTGGTGTCCGCCTCTTCCAGCTTGGCTACGGTGAGCCTTGTGGTAATTACAGTTGTCAGGATGATCAATATGCTCCCCACTAAAATAATAGCTATCTCCTGGTTTCTGGTCTGAAGCAATCCGCCCATTTCCTCTGATACATCCTGGCTGATGATCAGAAGCCAGGTCTTGTTTTTGAGCCATCTTCCAGCGGTCAGCCGTTTTTCTCCCTGACTGTTTATCTCTTCATTTACCGTGGTCAACCCTCCAAATTTACTGGGATCAATATCTGTCTTTCCAAGGATATTGCCGTAAAAGCGCGGGGTTGTCTGATAGGTTCCTTCCTTGTTGACAATAAATGCATCGCCGGTCTTTCCGATCTGGGCAGAGCGCACGATTCCGCCAAAAATATCAGGGTCAATGGTTGTCCTCAGAATCCAGCAATTCTTGTCTTCCTGACGACGTATGGCAATGATGAAATGTGGCGAGGCCCTGAATCCGGTAAATACATCGCTGATATATACTCCCTTGGTCATAACCTCGCTGAACCAGGGTTGTTGAAAATAATTCAACCCCCTAAGTTCATAGGGGCCGACATATGCGCGATGTTGCCCTGCCTGGTCAATCACGCCCAGATCAACAAAGGCCCCCGCCCTCAGATTTATAATTTCAAATATCTTGAGGAGATTTTTTTCATCGAGAATCTGATCGAAATTTACGGTATCTGCAATTGCGGCCAGAATGGCGGTACGCTCCTTTAAGAACAGATCAATGCTGTCTGTCTGGGAGATCGCCCTGTATCTTATCTGCTCCTCGATCTTTATTCTGTATGTCTTGGCGACCTGATAATACATGATGCCGCCAAGGAGAAAAAGCGGCGTAAAAGAGACAAGAAGGATTAAGACTATGTATACCCTCTGGAGTTTTTTGTATCGCGAATCTTCCATTTAAACCTTTAGCGTTTTGAAGTTATTCATTTTATACTCCTGTCTGACGCCGTTGCGTCAATGTCACGAGGCCGCTTCTTTATAAGGTTCAGGGCCTCCGCGCCGCTCTTGACGCCAGTTGCCTCGATGCCTCTTTTTTTTAGCCGTTTGACCAGGATCACCAAGGAATCCTCTTCATCATCTACAACTAATGTCTTGAAGTTATTCATTTTATACTCCTGTCTGATGCGGAAAGGTGCTTGCACGCATTATGCCATATGTCTTGCGACCGAGTAAAAGGGTTAAAATTAAACCAGTTAGCCGACATATTGCCGGCGAAACGACGTGGCGGTACCCCATGAATGTAGCAATATTTCCAGATGTCTTTATAAAAATTTCGAAAGATGAGACAATTTAGCTGTCTTTCAATTTGCACATAATAATCAACCCATGATATTACCGCCTTGTCTGCTCAGGTGATTGCAACCTTACTGATGTTGATGTTGCTGACGGATTTTTAATTCAATTAAGGAGACGTAAAAATGGACTTCAAATTGATGCTTACCACCTTTGCCATGATATTCATTGCGGAACTTGGCGATAAAACACAACTGGCGACCTTTGCCTTTTCAGCGAACAACAGTTCGCGGCTTTCCGTATTCCTTGGGGCAGCAGGGGCCCTGGTGCTGACATCTCTTTTGGCCGTGGTCTTTGGGGGCGTTATAAGCCGTTTTGTCCCTGAAAACTATATGAAGATGGGGGCAGGGGTGCTCTTTGTCATATTGGGCCTTTGGATGCTCTTGTTTCCGGGAGACAATTGATCTTAGGGGTAAACCCGATGCACCCTTTCAAGCTTCCGGTCGTAAGCCGTTTCAATCTTTAGCATAAGCTCATCCATGGGGCAGGGCTTCAGGAGATAGTCGTACCCCCCAAGGCGCATGATTTCCATGGCCATATCCACGGAAGCGTGCCCGGTCAGCATGATCACCTCGACATCCTTCCTGATTTTTTTGATCTCGGCCAGGGCCTCTATTCCGTTCATTCCTGGCATTTTCACATCAAGCAGAATAACATCGAATTCCTGATTTCTTATCAGATCAAGCGCCTCCCCTGCCCCTCCGGCATGAATCGCCTCCAGCCCCCCGGCCTTTAAAAGTTTGCTGAGTGTGATCCTGAATCGTTGTTCGTCGTCAACAATCAGGATGCGAGGTCTCAATGTCTCGGTCATGACAGATTCTCTCCTTTGGTAATCAGTTCAGAGATGAAGGATAAAAAGGATAGAAAGGTTGGCCTTGCGTGTCAAGGTTAAGTTTTGTGGCGGCATATGATGAATTTGCCGGCCATAGGTCGGGATGCGAGCAGGCATGGGTGGATTTATTTTTCGAAATTCTTAAAGAACCCTTTAGAAATATTTCTAAATTGCCGGGATATCATCAGGTCGTCTTGTCGGCAATATATCGTCTAACTGTTTTAACTTTAAGCATTTTATGCCTGAAAGAGGCAGATGGCATAATGCGTGCAAACTCCTCTTCGCATAAATTTATCTTATCATCTATGCACAGGGAGGATTATGTATATGAGCCATCATGCTCCATCTCATGCTGTACCTGAAACAGGCAGTTTTTGGGCGAGTAAACCCGGATTTAAGCCGATTCTTTTTCTTATCGCTTTTGCCGTATTTGCTTTTCTTGTGATCATACCACCTCCGCAAAGCATGCTTGACCTGGTAAGCAAGGAAAACCCGCCGGGGGCGGCGCTTCAAAAAGGCACAAAAACCATTGTGGAAAGCGTCAATAAGAAACTCAGGCCCGATGATGCCGCTGAACACGGAGCGCATAAAGAAGTGGTTAAACTCACCGACAGGCAGGTGGCGCAAATTGGCAAGGTCACTCTGGCGATTTTTGGTCTGGTTGTGTTCCTGTGGGCGACTGAGGCCCTTCCCCTTGGCGCCACCGATATCATGGTTGCGGTGATGCTCTATCTTTTCGGCATACTGCCTCTCGAGGAGATATCCAAGTCCTACATGCAGGATGCGGTCTTTTTCATATTCGGCATACTTGCCGTGGCTGTCGGGGTTGCAAAGACCGGCCTTGATAAACGAATAGGGCTTCTGCTCTTAAGCCGGATCAAGAGCGCAAAGGCCTTTGCCTTTATCTTTTTCCCTTGCATTGCCATGTCCGCAAGCTTTCTGTCGGAGCATGCCCTGGTGGCGCTATTGATCCCGGTGCTGATGGGAGTATACAAGGTAAGCTGCAAGCTCTACGGCATTGACAAGGACAGGGCGCTTGGCGTCTTTCTCCTTCTCGGGCTCTGTTTTGCGGCCAATCACGGAGGCCCCGGCTCCCCTGCCGCAGGGGGTAGAAACGCGATCATGGTGGGTTATCTGACCGCCTATGGATGCCCTATCTCATTTATTGAGTGGATGAAGTACGGCTTTCCCTTTGTACCTGTAATGGGCTTTTTGCTCGGTCTTTTCATGTACGTGGTAATTAAACCCAAGTTCAAGGTCCAGGGCATCAATCCCAGTGAGGTGGTAAAGCTCGAGGTCTCCAAGATGCCCAAATTCGGCGGCAAGGAGGCGATAATGGCGGTGATCCTTGTCGTACTGGTCGCCACCTGGATCATACTCGGGGAGGAATTCGGTCTCGGAGGGCCCACACTATATGCGGTGATGGCGATGTTCCTTGCAAAGATCCTGACCTGGGATGACATCCAGGAGGGCGTGGCGTTTGACGTAGTAGGCCTTTATGCGGCTGCCTGCGCAATGGGTGTGGCCCTGAAGTTCAGCGGGGGCGCGCTTTGGATGGCCGGAATATTTGTGGATATGCTGCCCGACTTCCTGGCAAAGGGCGACAGCCTCGCGCTGGGGGTGAGTCTTGCCACAGGAACCATGACCAATTTCATGAGCGACGGAGCAACCGTGGCATCCCTTGGCCCCATATTTCTTCCAATGTCGGAGCTGACCGGCGTCCATGTCTGGAAGCTTGGGCTTGCCTGCGCCTTTTCATCTTCATTCGCCAACTTTCTGATTGTGGGCACTCCCAATAACGCCATAGCATTCGCCATGGGCAGGGACCCTGAAACAGGTGAAAGGCTTCTGGATGTAAAGGACTTTCTGAAATACGGCCTGCCGGTTACCATCATCGCATGGCTGGTCCTGTGGTTCTGGTCAATATTCGGGTACTGGCAGTTTATGTCATGGCCGACATTTCAATGATTTTTTGATTGTGAATTTTATCAAATGGGGACATAAATTTATCATGTTAACAATTTCCGGCCTGATCTGAAAAAACAACGGAGTTTTCGTTCAGGCGCTGTGTCCCAGCTTATATAATTTTATGAGGAGGAATGTATGGATCAATTCAGAGCTTTGATTGTTGATGATGAGGCGGATTTTCTCGATACCCTTGTTGCCCGTCTGAATAAAAGGAACATAGATACCGTTGGCGTGAAGAGTGGAGAAGAAGCCATAGAAATAATGAAAAAAAAACTTTTCGATGTCGTTGTTATGGACATTAAAATGCCGGGCGGGATAGATGGCATCGAGGCGCTTCGGGAAGTAAAAAAGATTCAACCGCTTTCAGAAGTGCTTTTGCTCACAGGGCATGGTTCTGTTGAAACCAGCATAGAAGGAATGAAACTCGGCGCGTTTGACTATCTTCTCAAGCCTGTCAAGCTTGAAGATTTGCTTATAAAAATGGCAGAAGCATTTGAAAAAAAGAATACCCATGACCAGAAAATCAGGGCTGCCAGGATAAAGGAATTGATGAGATTTCCTGGAAGGGTGCTTGACGAAAAATAATAAGGGTAGAATAAACACCACCCCACTATTTGACAAATATTCATATGAATGAAGACCTTTATTCAAAACTGAAGAGGATGATCCTGGTGATCATGATCCTCGTTCCTGCTATCCCTTTTTTTCTGACTCTGGGTATCGGGTACTATTACTTTGCCGGCTCGATTGAAACCGCCACAACCGCTAGCATGAAGAGGATTGTAGAAGATCACCGGCAGATGATAGACACATTTCTCGGGGAGAGAAAAGCAGATCTTGAGTTTTTATTAAACTCCTTCGGTTATGATGAGTTATCCGAGCCTCAGAAGTTGGTTGATATCTTTTCTCAACTGCAGAGACAATCCAATGCCTTTCTTGATCTGGGAGTGTTTAATGAAGAAGGAATTCATGTGGGGTATCAGGGACCATATAAGTTAATCGGCAAAGACTATGGAAAAGAAGAATGGTTTCAGCATGTATTAAAAGAGGGGTGCTATATCAGTGATGTGTTCCTAGGATTCCGGCAACTTCCACATTTCATCATTGCACTGACACGGGAAAGTGATGGCAGAAGATGGGTCATTCGGGCCACCATAGATACGATCACCTTTAATGAAATGGTAAAAAAAGTGAGGATCGGCAGGACCGGCGAGGCATATCTCGTAAATAATGAGGGGATATTTCAGAGCGAAAGGCGTTCAGGCGGGGCTCTAATGGAAAAATGCGAAGAAGGAATATTGCACCCTCAAGACCAAAGCGGCATAAAAATATCAATTCAAAAAGACGAAACTGAAGATACATATCTATACGCAACCACATGGCTGAAAAACAAGCCTTGGTTTTTGATAGTCAGACAGCAGGAAAATGATGCATTCAAGGCCCTCAGATCCGCCTCCTATTCCATTTTATTTATTGTGATTATCGGAGGAGTTTTGATTGTTGGAACAGCGTTTTATATTACGGATCTCATTGTGCGGCGGTTGAACCGGATGGATAGCGACAAGCAGCAGTTAAGCGGTCAACTGATAAGAGCCACCAGGCTTGCTGAAATAGGAGAAATGGCTTCAGGGTTTGCCCATGAAATAAACAACCCCCTTCAAATAATGATGTCTGAGCAGTCCCTAATAGATGTCCTTTTTTCTGAAATCAAGGAAAAGGGGGAAATTAAAGAAAGTGAGCAATTAACCGAGATTGAGGATTCAATGTCTCAGATAAAGCTGCAAATCCAACGGTGTTCAAAAATTACTCAATCAATCCTAAAATTCGGCAGACAGGGTGAATCAAAAACAACGGATATTGATCTCAATGCATTTTTCCCGGAAATAATAGCCATGGTTGAAAAGAAAGCTTCAGTCCAGGGTATAGCGATAAAAAACGAAATAGCGATCAATACTCCTTTGCTCCATGGGGATTCCGGGCAGTTAAGCCAGGTTGTTATTAACCTTTTTAATAACGCCATTGATTCCATTGTTGAGCAACATGGCTCAAAGGGAGGAGAAATTATTATCAAGACCGAACCGCGGGAAGATGGAAGGGTGAAGATTTCAGTTTCAGACAATGGGATTGGCATCAGCCCTGAAAATATGAAAAAGGTTTTTACCCCCTTTTTTACAACAAAACCGGTAGGCAAAGGCACTGGTTTAGGATTGAGCGTTTGTTACGGGATTATTGATGCAATGGGCGGAACAATGGAAGTAACAAGCCAGAGAGGTACGGGTACAACCTTTATCATTCATCTCAATGCGGCACATTCATAACAGGTTTCGAATACAGGATGGTTGCCATATATTATTTTTACAGGATTCTGGTAACTTCTCAAAAAGTCAGAGTGC
>DIKH01000237.1 GCA_002424495.1 Desulfobacteraceae bacterium UBA5623 | reverse complement strand
GCCCTTGCAATGACACCTATCACTTTAATGATTGCCTCAGCAGATACCTTCGGTGTCAGTGTTGCCGCAGTCATCAGATGAAAGGCCTCTGTCAGCAGTCCGTCTCCTGCAAGGAGAGCCACTGCCTCGCCAAAAACCTTGTGGTTGGTTGGCCTTCCCCTCCTCAGGTCGTCGTTATCCATCACCGGCAGGTCGTCGTGGATAAGCGAGTACGTATGTATCAATTCCAGGGCGCATGCAATGGGAAGAACGTCTGCATCGCTCCCCCCGACCGCCTCCGCGCCTGCAATGCAAAGTATTGGCCTCAACCTTTTTCCGCCCGCAAGCAGGCTGTATCTCATGGATTCCGTCAGATCGGACAACAGTGCATCGGCCCCAATAAAACAATCATTAAGCGCCCTGTCCACAATCGCCTTTTTTTGGCTGAGGTAGGTCTTAATATCCATATTGTCAGGGTGTTTCTCCACCATCCTGTCCTTCTTCCGGTTCAAATGGAACCTGCTTGTATTTGCCGCTTTCCTCGACCAGCATGGCAACCTTTTTTTCAGCCTCTTCAAGTTTATTGGTGGAGAATTTTATCAACTTCATGCCCTCTTCAAAATTCTTTAGAGAGTCTTCCAGAGACAGATCCCCACGTTCAAGGTCCTGGACTATTTCCTCGAGTCGTTTCATGGCGTCTTCAAATTTTTTTTCTGCCATTGTTCCTCCATAAACGGATAGGCATTTTACTTCCAAACTCTATAATGGCTCAGCTTCACTGTCAAAGCTGAATATTTGGGTTGATTAAGTTCATTGGATTACTCGGGTTCGTTAGGTTTTGTATGTAGGACTTGCCTTTTCTCCTCTATCCTGCACCTGATTTCCCCTTTAGCCAGAAGCACCTGCACCTGGTCCCCTTCCTCTACCTCTTGAATCCCTCTTACCACGCGCATTTCAGGGAGCCTCCTGGTGATGCTGTAGCCCCTGTTAAGGATTGACAAGGGGCTTAGACCGGCAATCCTTTTTTCCAGGGACAAGAGCCCTGCCCCCATGGATTTTAGTTGCGCTGACATGGCTCGGACAATAGAAGCCCTTTGAAACTCAAGCCGTTGTCCCATGACGCCGATGATATTAGCAGGTGAGTAGGCAACAAGGGTGTTTCTTGCGGCATCAGCCCTTTTGTGTCCATACCTCACAGTCATATGGATCAGCCTGATTAGCCTAAAATGGATATCCTCAAGGGCCATCCATGTCTCGGCCAGGCGTCTTTTAGGGTCCTTGAGTCTGGCGGCGATTCGACCCAGGTCTTTAGAATATTTATTTAGCCTCACCTGTGTTCCCGAGATCAAACGCACCTTAACCTCGCTAAGTCTTTCAATAAGTGATTCCTTCTCCTTTACCAGGATCTCTGCTGCGGCTGACGGGGTCGGCGCCCTTAAATCAGCAGCCAGATCAGAGATGGTTAAATCAATCTCGTGTCCTACAGCGGAGACCACAGGGATACTGGACCGCCTGATGGCCATGGCCAGTTCCTCCTGATTGAATGCCCACAGGTCCTCAAGTGAGCCTCCACCGCGGGTCAGTACGATTACATCAACATTTAACTCCCTGTTGACCAGCTCAATCGCCTTTACCATATCAGGGCACGCCCCTTCTCCCTGTACCCTTACCGGGATAATTATTATCTCTATGTTGGCGAATCTCCTGCGAATAACCTTTAAAAAATCCCTTATAGCCGCCCCGGTGGGAGATGTTATCACTGCTACCCTTTGGGGTAGAAAAGGCAGGGGCCTTTTTATTGTCTGATCAAACACTCCGAGGCCAGCAAGTTTTTTTTTGAGCTGTTCAAAGGCCAAGGCCAGGGCGCCCACCCCCATGGGCTCCATGTAATCCAGGATGATCTGGTATTCTCCCCTGGGGAGATAAACGCCGACTCTGCCCTGTACAAGGACATGCATTCCGTTTTCAGGCATGAACCTCAGATTCCTGGCCTGGAGGCGGAACATCACCGCCCTTATCTGTGCCTTGGTGTCTTTTAAGACCATGTAATAGTGGCCGGAGGCAGGGGCGCTGAAATTGGAGATCTCTCCCTCCATCCAGATAAAGTCAAAGGTGGCCTCAAGCACCTCCTGAATCCCGGTGGTCAGCTCTGTAACACTATAGATCTTTGGGTTCCGGTCCCCTGATGTCAAGTTGTACGCCTCCTTGGAAAGTTATCCGCTTTTAGAACAATTTAAAGATATAGACAAGAGCATTTCATTAATAACCATATGTGGACATGAAATTCTTTGAACATAACGTTAATTTTACCCTGCTTTGACCCTTTATCCTTTTGGAAGAGGCATCCACGATTTTTTTATGGCCCTGGTTTAGGAGAAAATATTATGCTAATATTCTTCATGTGGAGGGGAAGGGGCAAATGATGGACCATTTTAAGACATATTATACAACAGAAATCGGGGCTATTGAAATTTTAGGTACAGCAGAAGGTGTCATATCCGTCAACTTTACTGAAAAAGCAGATCGTTCAATAAATGATGTTCCCGAGTGCATGAAGCAGTGTGTCTCCCAACTCGATCAATATTTCCTGGGAAAACGCACGGCATTTGATCTTCCTTTACTGATCCGGGGCACTGATTTTCAGAAAAAGGTGTGGGATGCGCTTTTGACTATCCCTTATGGCAATACTCAATCATACAGGGAGATAGCAAATAAGATCGGGCACAGGAACGCCTTCAGGGCCGTGGGAAACGCCAACAATAAGAACAGGATAGCCATCATCATTCCATGCCACCGCGTAATCGGCGCTAACGGTGACCTTACGGGATATGCTTCGGGAATATGGAGAAAACAGTGGCTGCTCACGCATGAAAAGAGGCACTCATGCTGAAAAGGCCTGTTAGCTAACCGCTAACTGCTTTTTTACATTTGTCTGGTCTTTCGGAGCATGCTGACCAGTTGGGCGTTTTCACTGTGACCTGTCATGTTCGCTGTTATCTTTCCCTTTATTGGAGTGCCGAGCAGGTAAAGGTCTCCCAGCATATCCAGGATCTTGTGCCTCACAAATTCGTCAGGAAATCTCAAATCAGTGTTGATGATCTTTTCATCATCTATGAGGATAAAATTACTTAAACGGCCTCCGCTTGCAAGACCCTGTTGCTCGAGCGCCTCAATATCTTTAAGAAATCCGAATGTCCTTGCAGGCGCAATCTCCTTTTTAAAGGACTCCACACTGTCGAGCTTGAAGGTGTATTCCTGTCTGCCAACGGGTTTTGGATATTGCAGGATATAATGTATTATCAGGCTGTCTGCCGGCTCAACGGTTATGAACTTGTTTTTCTTTTTTACCTTGCCCACAACAAGCTTTTCTTCAATCACGAATTCTTCCAGCAACTCATCCTGATCTTCGATACCTGCGTCTTCAATAATCTGACAGAAATCAAGGGCTGAGCCGTCCATTATGGGGACCTCATTGTTGATCTTTATAAGAAGGTTTGAAATTCCGTATGCATGCAAGGTCGCAAGGAGATGCTCAACAGTGTATGCAACAGTGTTTGCACCTTTAAGGCAGGTTGCATAGTTTGTTGAAATTACAAAATCAATATCAGCAGGAATCGTATCGCCGCTTGAGATATTTCCGAATATGATGCCGCTGCCGGGCGGAAGAGGGGTCAGGATCAGTCCGGTCTTATCTCCTGAATGAAGGCCGGTGCCCCCAAGGACAATACTCCTCTTAATCGTCCTCTGGAATTTTTTCTCCGATCTTTTTTTATCGGTCAGGATGATCTTGTATTCCTTGATATATTTTTTTAGGGTATCTTCTTTGATATCCAACTTTTCCGCGGTTTTTTTGATATCCTTATTGTTTTTTCGAAGGAAATACAGCAGATAATTCTTCCTCCATGCAGCCTCGCACTCATGCATGCTCTCATAGCGGTCATAATAGCGGGATATCCCGTACTGCATATCATCACGCACCGACGTTGGGATATCAAGGGCGGAGATATTCCTTGTAGGAACAGAGACAACCATCTTTTCCACCAGGTTTTTCAGCTCCTTGATATTCCCGGGCCAGTCATAATTAATCAGGATTTCAAGTGCGTCGTCCTCGATATGCTTTTCCCTGAGCCCGTAGTCTTTACAGAAGTATTCAATAAACATATTTAAGAGCAGTGGTATGTCCTCTCTCCTGTCTCGAAGGGGAGGCAATACCAATTGATGGGGAAAACAATCTATAAGTCCTTTGTACAAGGTGCCTTCCTTTATGCCTTTGTCCGCAGCGATGCTTATTGCCGCAATGATTCTGGTATCGGCTCCCTTAAGTTCCTGTTTTGACACTATAGAGGCGAGTCTTTCCTGTGTGTTTAGCGGGATTGCCTCAACAGCGCCAAGAAAGATTGTGCTATTTTTTGAGCTATAGATTGTGCTTTTTTTGCTGCATTTTTGATCTTTATTTTTCTGTATCCCGAATAAAAGATCATCCAGTTTTTGGGGCGGGTAAAAGGTACAGTTTATTTTCAGCAAACGATGAGATTTTCTCTTTGATGCGGCATGTATCAGACGGCAAACAAACTCCTTTCCTGTACCGGATGGCCCCATTAAAATGATATCATCGTTACTAAGCGCAATCTTTGGGATGATCTTTTTTATCTTTACAATACTTTGATCGTTGCCGGTCAGAGCGAGCCTGCCTTCCTCAACAATAATTGAATCATCTTTTTCGCTGACTGCGGCGCCGGACTGCTGCTTACTGGAGATCTGATTTATGGTGTTAAACACCGAATCGAGCGAAAAGGGCTTTTCAAGAAAATCAAATGCCCCATCCTTAATAGCCTGGACTGCGGTATTGACAGACCCATGCCCTGTCATCATGACGACCTCAATAGCGGAATTGAAGTCCTTGATCGCCTTTAAGGTCGTTAGCCCGTCCATTCCTGGCAACCATATGTCAAGAAAAACAATGTCAATGGCCTGGGACTTGATTATCTCTATCGCCTTAATCCCATCGGAGGAGTTAAGTACAATATATCCCTCGTCTTCCAGACTACCTTTAAGGGAGTCAATAATTGAGTCTTCGTCATCAACAATCAGGATTACAGGGGTTTTCATATCATAAATCCTTTCTCATTGGAGCCTGTATCAAAAGGTCATGTTCTCAGACCTGAATCATAAGAGGCTTGGGCGCGCACTGGTTAGCTTCCGATATTAGTTCAGTACATGATACAAATCAAGTTTTGAAAAGGTATAACCATTCGCCGTCAATTTTTTTCGGCGTCCATGTAGCCTGCTTACAGGCAATTTATTGATAATACAGTTTGTTAAGGCCTATTTCCTTTTATATTTTGCGGCTGACGGCCCAGCAGGTTTGACACACAATCTTATCTTTCCTATACTTCTGAATAAGCGGCTCAAAGAGGAGGTATAGAGCTATGTTGAACGCCAGTTTGTTTCTCTTGATTGCAAGCGGTGTCCTTGTAGGCATAGGAGCATCCTTTACCGGATTGGGTGGCGGGTTTTTGGTCGTTCCCCTGCTCCTTTTCATGGGATATCCCGCCCAGAAGGCTGTTGGCACATCGTTTCTTGTAATACTGGTGATATCTATCTCTGCGGTGATAGCGCACAACAAGTTCGCCAATGTGGACTACAAACTTGGTGTCCTGCTTGGGTTGGGAGGCATTATTGGCGCCCAGATCGGATCAAGGCTGGTCGAGCATGTATCAACAGCCAATTTTAAGAAGGTCTTCGCTCTTATACTTGTTGCCCTTGCTGCTTACATTTTTTTTAAAAAATAGTGGAGGAGGACAACATGCCAAAACCCTTAACAATTGAATCAAGTTCATTTGGGCTCATTGTTATTGACGGAAGGCAATATACCTCTGATCTGGTCATCTATCCTGACGGTCGAGTTGAGGATACCTGGAGGCGGAGGAGGAGCCACAGGCTTTCAATATGCGACATTGACAAACTTGTCGCATCAGGCCCAGAGGTAATTATCGTGGGTACAGGGGTGAACGGATTGCTGACTCCTGAGCCTGGGCTTAATAATATGCTGTCTGACAAAGGCATTGAAGTCATTGCCTTACCAAACCCAAAGGCAATAGATCATTTTAATAGGCTTTCATCCCAAAAAAGGGTTGGGGCTTGTTTTCACCTGACCTGTTAGCGCATAGCCAACAGATATAATCAGCTTGGGTCAAAAATATGGCAGTCAGTCATATTTTGTCTCAAATCTTTTCCTCTACACTTCAAAATAAATATACTTACTACGCAACATCTTTAAATAAAATCATTATTAGCCTTAGCCTTCACTGGCACATATCCTGCATGTTTCGGAATTACCAGGAGGCTGTCCGAAATAATCTTTTTCTCATAACAGACCATTGAACCTAGCCAGTTGCAATTGCTAATAGGACAGAAATCAGCCACTGCCGGACGGTCTCAGAAAAGAAACAAAAATCTTTATAGACAGCTATGGAAATTTGGTGAAATGAGGCATGAACATTTCAGACACAGACACAACAGCTGAAGAACTTCAGGCTGTGAAAGATTTTCTTTCATCTTTTCTGATTGGCTATAAGAACTATTGCCTTTACCCTGAAAACCACAGTATATGCCATAGGTCTGTGGAAAATGCCGCAACACGGCTGGAGGGTTTTCTCAAAGGCTTTCATGTCCTTAGAATGGATGTGGAACGAGAGAGGCTTGTTTTTAAAAACGAGATTGTTTTTCAGGAACCAACCGGCGCTGAAAACATGGCTACAATACTTTTCCGGGATGGGATTCAATGGATTCAGTTTTCAGAGGGTTTTTGTTTAGAAGAATTAAAGGACTTTTTCAGGATCTTAAAAGAGAACAAAAACTGGAATGAAGACTCTGAGGGGGATATCGTTACCGCCTTATGGGAGGCGAATTTTCCAAATTTCAGATATATGGCAGTGGATGTCTATTGGGAATCAGAACCCTTACTTGATTATTCTCTTCTAAATGCCGGGACGGCAGAAGAGCAAAAGAGCGTCAAGCCCGATGTTCAGCAGACAATTTCACCAGTAACTGCAATAGCAGATTCTGGTGATTCATTGTGGAAGCTGACTGATGAAGAGGTAGAAATACTTGATAAGATGATTTCTGAGGAGGAACAACGAGACAGCCTCAATGACCTCCTCTTTGTCGTTTTTGTCCTGCTGAATGATCGAGATAAAAATAACGATCTTGGGACCGCACTGGAATTCATGGAGGGTGAGTTGCGTCAGGCTCTTACCCAGGGGGATTTTAGATCAGCATACAGGCTCATCAGCGGGTTATGGAGGATGCGTAGCGGATCTCAGAATAAGAGAACCTGGGCAACATCTGATCTTGATCAATTTTTTTTGAGGATCTCAAGCCCCAAGGCCCTGAGTGTTATCCCCGGCAACCTGCGATCAATTGACGCACTTAATTCAGACGATCTTAAACTCTTCAATCAATTTTTTCTCCTTCTCCATCCAAATGCAATTTATTCACTCAGCCCACTACTGGGTGAGACGCGTTCATTGAACGGCCGGCAACAGATACTTCAATTGATCTCTGCCTTGGCGGAAAAAGACGTCCGGCCCCTTGAAAGTTTGATAAACAGAGCTAATGACATAGTGGTTGAAAGGCTCATTCCCGTACTGGGGCAATTGCAGGGCGAAAGGCCATTTAAGCTGCTCCTGAATCTTCTCAAACACCAGTCGGCTGGAGTGCGAAAACAGGCGATCAGAC
>DIKH01000058.1:219-5804 GCA_002424495.1 Desulfobacteraceae bacterium UBA5623 | reverse complement strand
TTGATCCGCACTGACATTCCATCTCCGTATCTCCCCGTTGATATATATCTGAATATGCTAAAAACGATATCAGCTTGTGGCGCCTTGCAGTCTTCTCTTACATCGTAATCCCAATATTATCAATATCGTCATAATAGCGATAAAAAACGACCCAAGATAAAGGACAATTGATTTGGATTTCAAAGTCTGATATGTACGGCTTTTCTTGTGCCTGAACTGACCGAATATTAATGTCTCTTTCCTGGCATGAGAGAAAAACCCTCGCCCTTAGGCGAAGGCTTCAGTTCGATTTTTTGCGCCAAAAAGGTTCAAGCCACCGGCTCTAGCCGATGATCGTTGACTTTTTTTGGAAACTCCGAATCAACGCACGGAGTATAAACAAGCTCTGGAATTGGGATATGAACAGAATTGGCCGAAATGATCCTTGCCCCTGTGGAAGCGGTCGCAAATACAAAAAGTGCTGCCTTACCAAAGAGAGTAATGCAGAGCCTGGCGATGTCAAGAACCTGTATTATCAAAGGCATAAGATACAGTTAAAAGAGAACCATGACATTGAGGGCATCAGGGAGGCCGGTCGTCTGGCCCTGGCAACCCTGGATGCGGTTGAAGCGGTCATTAAACCTGGGATAATCACAGATGAAATTAACACCCTTGTTCATGACTTCACCGTGTCCCACGGCGCTGTCCCCGCCCCCTTGAATTACCGCGGATTTCCAAAGAGTGTTTGCGTCTCCATTAACGAGGTTATCTGTCACGGCATCCCGGGAGAGAGGATATTGTATGATGGCGATATAGTGAATGTGGATGTCACACCGATTCTGAATGGATATTATGCTGATGTCAGCAAGACCTTTTTTGTCGGGACCCCTGGAGATGATGCAAAAAAAATTGTAAGTGTTGCAAGGGAAAGCCTGCGTGTAGGCATTAGCATGGTGAAACCCGGCAATACCATAGGGGATATCGGCTGGATGATTCAAAAGTATGCAGAGGGACAGGGTTGCTCTGTCGTCAGGGAATTTGTAGGACATGGAGTGGGTATTGGATTTCACGAACCCCCACAGATACCCCATTACGGTCGCAGGGGGAACGGACTCCGGCTGGTGCCCGGCATGGTCTTTACGATTGAACCTATGATAAATCTGGGAGACAGCAGTCTTCGCATTTTGGAAGACAACTGGACCGCTGTAACTGCTGACGGATCTCTGTCTGCCCAGTTTGAGCAGACCATCCTTGTTACAGAGGATGGATATGAGAGCCTGACACCCTTTGACCTCTAATAAGCTTCATCTGTGATCTTACCTCTGATAGAAAAGGCCAAAGGCCTTGGTTTTATATCTCTAGGCGTTTCAAGCGCTGAAACGCCTCCTTTTTTTGATCAATTCTCCAAGTGGATTGCCTCCGGCAGGCATGGTGAAATGCGCTGGCTTGAAAGGCACATGGAGATAAGACAATATCCGGATAGATTGCTTGATGGATGCAAGGGTATAATCTCACTTGCCTATCCTTATTCCAATATCAGGCCAGGAACCCCGGACGGATTTACGGCAGCCAGGTATACCGAACCCAAAAAGGACGATTATCATAAACGCGTAAGGCAGATGTCCCGTGCACTGTCAGACATCATCCATCAATGGTATCCAGGGACAAAATCCAGGGTCTGTGTTGATTCAGCGCCCATACTGGAGAGGAGCTTAGCCTATGCCTCAGGCATGGGATTTATCGGCAAGAACAATACCTTTATTATTCCCGGATACGGATCATTTTTTTTCCTTGCAGAAATCCTTACAACAGCGCCCCTGCCTGTGTCTGAAACCGCTCCAATGGAAAACAAGTGCGGTACATGTACGAGGTGCATGGATGCATGCCCCTCAGGGGCGCTTGATGCCCCATTCAGCCTTGATGCCGCAAAATGCCTCTCCTATCTTACCATCGAGCACCGCGGCCGGACCGACAGATTGACCGGGATGAAAATGGGCCGTTGCTTTATTGGCTGCGATATGTGTCAGGAGGTATGCCCTTACAATCAAATTAATGCCCCCGGTATATCTGAAGAGATTATGCTGCCTTCCACAGGTGAAATACTTGAAATGGATGAGTCGGAATTTTCTGCTGTCTTCGGTAAAACCGCTCTTGGCAGGCCTGGTCTTAACAAAATAAAGAGTAATATTTTGGCCATCAGATCTTTGGGCACAGCTCGTCCTGGTTAGACAAAATAAGGAACTAAAGAATATATTTATTGTTGCCGATACCCTGATGAAGAAAGAAAAAATTTTTATCACAGGGATATCCATTTATGGCAATAGAATTCAGCGCCCTTTCAGATGCGTTAATGTCCTCGACATACACGACACAGCAGGGTCTTGATGGTTTGTCACAAAGCGCACTATCACACGGCATAGATTTATATATGAATGGGGATTACCAAGGCGCGGTCAAAGAATTTACCAGATCCATAGGCCTTTCCCCGAACTCTGATTATTCGGTTGATGCAAGTAATTACCTGGCTAATTCATACCTCCGTTTGAATGATACGGAAAAGGCCATAAGCACCTATCAAAAGAGCATTAAGCTTAATCCCACCAGGGATGATATACACATATCCCTGGGGAACCTCTATTTCAGTCTGAACCGCTATACAGATGCAGAGACTGAATATAAGAAGGCAGTAAGAATATATCCGGATGCCAACAACTACTTTTCACTTGGACAGGCCTACCTTTATAATGATCGTTTAAGTGATGCGGAAGCCGCATTCAATAAGGTAAAGACCATTGCACCCGGCAGTGCAATGGGTGATTACGGCCTGGGCCAGACATACGCCAAGCTGGGTCGTTATGACAAGGCAATCGAGCATTTTGAAGAGGCAATAAGGAAAAAAGATAATTTTTATGATGCCTATGCAGAAATGGGCTACGTCTATGCAGACATGGGCAAAAAGGATGAGGCAAAGGAAATAAAAAATTTTCTCGATGATAATGACCCCTCCCTCGGATATACCCTGGGGACATACATGTATCAGGTTGACAAGCCTGGTTTTTCCACTGTCTACTACCCTGAGGGCTTCGGCTCTTATCCCGCCCGCACTGCCGTCTCTTCCCTGAGTTCCTATCTGGCAAACGCCAATGCTTCAAAGACATTCAGTCTTAAAATAATGTTTGACAAGGAGATGGACAGGGCTTCTGTTGAGAATCTTTCAAACTGGCAGATCAGTCGGGAATATGGCATCGGGCCGGGAGAGGCATATAATTTCGGACTGTCCATACCCTCAACCGAGATAACAATTCCTTTTATTCCCACCAATGTCTATTATGACGCAGAGACATTCACGGCAACGGTAAGGTTCAAGGTTACACAGAACAGCACTGCCGACGGGACCATTGATCCCAGACATATTCAGTTCAAATTCCTGGGTAAAGACAGGTACGGCCTCTCAATGGATCCTGCCGCGGATCAGTACAGCGCATTTTCCGGAATAGCATGACAGGGAGACTGCCCTAGAATTGCCATTTTTCCAGTTTTTCACGTCATTAAAGTGACATCGCCATTGACTTCAGTGCCAAATTCATCTATTCATTAACGTTAAATCTCACGCAAGCTGCTATACCTAATAGAAATTATTAGGATTTTACTCCAAATGCAAACCGGCATAATTCCTGCATCATTACAGAATTGTAAAAAACCGGATAATTATCAGGAATAACATCGTAATGTTAATTTTTTCAATATATTGATCATCAAATCAGGCATTCGAGATGACAATTGTATACAGTGATGACCTGAGAGAAGATATGGTTCTGTCTGAAGACGTAACAGATGTTGGAGGCCGACTCCTTCTTAAAAAAGGTCAAAAGATCAAATCCAATCATGTTAAAATAATTAAGAAATGGGGGGTAACTGAAGTAGAAGTTGTCGGCGTTTCTGCTGCTGATCATGGCTCCGGGGTCCATGAATTTGATCATGTTCCTGAAGAGATTGAACGGGAAATATCCCGCATATTCAAATACGCAGACCTTGATCACCCTGCAATCAGAGAAATATCGCGATTGGCAGTCCTGATCAGACAGGAACACCTGCGCCCTGAGAAGGCGGATAGAATAGCCCCAGCCGACCACAAGAATGTCAGGAGCCATTTTGCCGATGATGTCCTGAAAAAGATTGCTGAAAAAGACTTCAGGCTGCCTGAGATACCAAGCATAGTCTTCGAGTTAAATGAAATCCTTGCCCACCCCTTGAGCACCGCTGACGAACTGGCGCAGGTGGTGACCAAGAGCCCCAGCCTGGCGGCAGTCCTGCTGAAGATAGTCAATTCATCATTCTATGGTTTCTCATCCCGAATAGAGACCATATCACGGGCCGTTACAATAATAGGCACCAGGGAGATGAGCAGTCTGGCTCTGATGATATGCACGATGACTGTCTTTAATAATATCCCGAGGGAAATCCTGGACATGATTATGTATCCCGGGATTGACGGACTGGATACCTACAAGAATATCCCTAAGATACATCCGGGGCAGAAGGCGATAATCGCAAGTGGATTTTCAGAATCAGAAAGGGTCAGGGAGGTGCAGAGGCTTGGGGCTGGTCAGTTTATCAGGAAGCCATACCTGCTTGAAACGATCGGACTGGCGGTAAGGGCTGAGCTGGGGCGCTGAAAAAAGGTTGTAACCTGAAATTGAAAAAGGTCTTGAATTCATGAATGAGAAAGAAACAGCTCTATGGGAGCTGATTGACAAGATGGAGCAGCAACTGAGTCAATTCCAGGACAAAATGGATATCAGCCAAATATGGGAAATCTTTCTTGACGACATCAAAAACCTTATTAAAATTGAATTTTCAGCTTTGTTCCTCGATGATGAAAACACCCACGAATTTATGCTGCACGAGGTGTCGCCGTCCACCAGAAAGGAGATCTGCAAAAAAGAGCAATGGCTCCAGATAGAATGCGGCATGTTTGCATCCATTATAAAGAGGAGGAGGCCTGGCCTTGTTCCATCCCTGGCTTACAGGGGTAAAAAAAAATTGATGGTTTTTATGCTGCCGTTTTCCACTGTCAAGAGGACCCGTGGCGTTGCCTTTCTTTTTACACAAATAGAAGAAAGCTCCCTGACCAAAGAGGACGACAGACACATGGAAATATCCACCAAGCTCTGCTCCCTGGTAATGGACAACACCCTCTTGTATGAAGAGAAAAAGGCCCTTTCCATAACCGACTCCCTCACAGGAAGCTATAATCGCACATATCTGATAGAGCACCTGCCACAGGAGATAAAAAGGGCCACCAGATATGGCCGCCCCCTGTCACTGGTGTTATGTGATATTGATCATTTTAAGGATATCAATGACAAATACGGCCACCAGGTGGGGGACCGAGTCCTAAGGGAATTTGTTCAATGCCTTACTGATTTGATAAGATCGGATGTGGACTGGCTTGCCCGTTACGGCGGCGAGGAATTTCTGGTGGTCTTACCTGAAACAGACGTGACAAGGGCAGTCAGTCAGGCAGAAAGACTGCGCAAGAGTCTCTCCAAACGGTTGATTGAGACACATGAAAACAAGATCCGTATCACCGCCAGCTTTGGGGT
>DIKH01000058.1:0-176 GCA_002424495.1 Desulfobacteraceae bacterium UBA5623 | reverse complement strand
GATAAATTCATGTATCAGGCCAAACATGAAGGGAGAAACAGGGTGATCGGAGGAGCTTTTGTGCCGCAGACATGACATGGGGGGCTTATTAGATCTTTCTTCCCATTGTTCCTCTTCGCCTCTTTTTTATTTTCCATCATACAAAACAGCATTAATTGTTGAATACTAAAGGCGGG
>DIKH01000342.1 GCA_002424495.1 Desulfobacteraceae bacterium UBA5623 | reverse complement strand
CGCATATTTGAAGCGGCTTACCGTGAAATTAGGCCTTACAGGTCAGATATCATTTCCTGGATTTATTCCTCATGACCGTATCCCTGAACTGTTTCATGGTGCAGATATATTCCTTATGCCCAGTATTGTCCATTCCTCCGGTGACAGGGATGGCATCCCGACAGTGATCATGGAATCTTTATTGCACCGGGTTCCTGTGATAGCCACAGATGTTTCAGGCATCTCGGAGCTGATTGAGCATAATGTGACAGGGCTTTTAATCCCGGAGAAAGATCCTCTCTCTATTGCAAAGGCTGTTACCAGCATTGTAAAAGATAGACAGTTGGCCATAAAAATGGCTGAAAATGGTAAAACAAAAGTGCTTCAGGATTTTAATCCCGACAGAAACGCCCAATTGATCGCAAAACTCTATGGCCAATTCATTCCCTTTTTGCGCCCCAAGTCAGCGGCAACGGGAGGACGAATTGGATATTAGCACAGGCTGACGGAAGGCATGAATTTAAGACCCCATAAACTGGTCATTCTCCTCCAGGATCTGGAATTCGGGGGGACCCAGCGTTATGCGTTGAACCTGTTAAGGTATCTGGACCGGAATCTCTTCTCGCCTGAACTCTGGGTTTTGAGGCGAGGCGCGGATATGGCTTCATCCGCCATTGATGCCGGGATAAAGGTTGTATGGTTGTCCAGGCTCCCGTGGGTGACGCCCCTGGCGCTGATGAATCTATTAGTTAAACTGATTGTATGTCGGCCCCGGATACTCTATACGCTCACTGTGGTGCCCAATATATGGGGAAGGCTCTTTGGCAGGGCTGCAGGGGTCCCTGCTATTGTATCAGGCTACAGGGGTCTTTTCCCCAGGCAGCATGAAAGATGGCTCTGGCCCCTTAGTCGTCGAATCATTTGCAACGCAGAGGCGCTAAAGGACATCATGTGCAGTCGTCTTGCAGTTGATCCGGACCGGATCTCGGTAATACCGAATGGAGTTGATACAGAGTTTTTCTCCCCTAGAGAAAGGCGGGAGGCCAATGTGCCAACAGTGGTTTTTATCGGCAGATTTGTAGAGGAAAAGGCCCCTCTTGATCTACTAAAGGCATTTGAGGAGATGATAAAAAAGCTGCCGGCAGCACGGCTTGATATGGTTGGTAAGGGTCCACTTTACAACAAGCTGAAGGATTATGTCAGGTCGAAGTCGCTTGAGTCCAGGGTTCGACTTATCCCTGCTACAGGTGAAATAATGCCTTTTCTGAACAGGGCCTGGATTTTTGCAATAGCATCGGTTAAAGAGGCGTCTCCGAATGTCATTATCGAGGCCATGTCAGTCGGGCTTCCGGTTGTGGCGACCAGAGTGGGAGGAATACCGGAGTTGGTGATTGACGGAGAGACAGGCATTCTTGTTGAGCCCGGCAAACCCAGAGACATTGGATCCGCCCTGCTCGGGCTCATTACAGACAGGCCGAGAAGGCAGGCTATGGGTCTGAGGGCCAGGCAAAGGGTCCTTGATATGTATACGCTGGGAAATATGGTCAGACACACTGAAAAAATGCTGATAGAGGCAATGGATGACGGCAATTACTAAGGCAAAACATCTTATTCCTGCGGGCCTTATCCATCGCGCAGCAGCCCTGGCCCTGACATCTGTTCCTTATATCACTCCCACAAAACTGCTTAACCTTGTGCGATGTGAGGCGGAGAAATTAAGGAGGATAGCGCGACTGCGGTCGTTTCCCTATGTTGCCATCATTGATGTTACAAACACATGCAACCTGCGCTGCCCTTACTGCCCTACCGGGGCCAGGAGAGACAGCGGCCGAAAAAAAGGCATGATTGAGCCCGAGACAATTAAGCAGCTTATAGACGGGGTTGGAAAATATATTATCAGTGCAAATCTGTTTAACTGGGGCGAGCCATTGCTCCACCCTCAAATTGCAGCTATTGTCAGGATGCTCCATGAAGCTCGGATTTTTACTGTAATATCCACCAACCTGAATATCGCCGGCAGCAATCTTCTAAACCGATTGTGTGGAGCAGGGCTTGATTATCTGGTTGTTAGCGTAAGCGGAGCATCTCAGGAGGTCTACCAACAATATCACCGGCAAGGCAGGCTTGATCTGGCGATCAAAAACACTCGGCTCATCGTTGAAAACAGACGAGGCAAAAATGGAAGAAGACCTGTTATAGAATGGAAATACCTTGTGTTCAGGCACAACCTTCATGAAGTTGAGGCAGCCAGGAATATGGCGAAAGATATCGGTGTAGATATATTCAGGGCTGTGCGTGCCGGCGGCGCCGATGAATCAGAGATCAAGGATGGTCAGGCCTCGGAACGAAAACTCCGTGTCAGATTCTGCCATCAGTTGTGGCACGCGATTGTACTCAATGTTGATGCCGGGATCGCGCCATGTTGCTTTATGTTCTACAAAAAAGACGACTTCAATAATTTTTCGCAGGATATCTTTGCAATCAGAAATTCAGAACGGGGTCTTACTGCCAGAAACCTGTTCAATCCATCTAATATAAATAGTCTCCCCCCTGATCTGCAACACCCGTGCCTTAAATGCGGCCTGGTCCATGAACAACCGCATTTGCATGATTATCTGAAGTCAAATCCCAATGCCAGGAGGGAACACCGCACAGGGGGGGCATAAGAGCCGGGGCATTAATGTTTCCGGGGCTGCCCTCCCCTGTCTGTCAGATCTCCAAGAAAGCTCCTTCCAAATCTCCAAAGAATAAAGCCATAGAATAACAATGACACCAGGACACACGACTGATGAGGGATCATGGCCGTCAAAAGCAGAAACAGCACGAAACACATCCCTGCCACACAAAGGGGAAAGGCCAGGTCACCAAGTCTGAAGAACCTGAAGCGCATCTGACAGTAGCACAAGGTAAGTATGGTCATGGTAAGTTTAGTTAAGACTATTACAAGACAGCCGCCAGTCAGGCCAAGGCGATGAACCAGGACAATGTTGTAGAGGATATTCAAGATGACTGTGATTACAGCAAAAAAAAGAAGCCTCCTGGCAGCCCCGGCAGTCATCATCACATAGGAAAAAAGATTTCCTTCAAAGGTAAAAGGAATGGTCCATACAAGAACTTTCTGCATACTGACTGCATCTCTTAATTGATCCGGGTATATCAGGCCCATAAGAAAATCGCTCTCAGCATGCAAGACAAACATGACAGGGAATGCAATAGCCAGGAGCCACAGGGCATTTGTCCTTACAAGGCTGCCGACCCTTTCTCTATCCTTCCACCATATAATTGAAAGGACGGGAAAGATAACCCATCCCAGAAACTGCTCTGAGGCAAGCTTTGCAACCGGATCAACCACGTTCCATGTAGCGCTGTAAGAAGCGACTCCCTCTACCCCGGCAACACTTTCAAGAAAAAAGATATTTGTCTTGTTATACAGATTTCCAAGGTTCTCAATCATGGCAAAGACAATGGCCAGTTTGAAAAAACTAAAGACCGCCCCCCAGTCGGGCCGTACGAACAGGTTGGTCTGATGAGTCCTGAGATATGCGCAAACAGCCCAGGAAAACCGTGTAAGGCCTGATATCAGCATAAACAGGCTTATCATTATTGCATCAAGGCCGAGGTATGCACTTAAAAAACCATATCCATAACCCAAAAGAGTGCCGGCCATTTTAATCCGCGCCTCTTTGTCCTGACGGCCTCTGACCCTGAGATCGGCAAAAAAAGACTCTGTCATTGAATCAAAGGCAAATCCGAGACTGATTAATATGATAATCCAGGTCATTTGCGGGCGCAGGCCTCTATAGGCCGCCAAAGCCCAGACGGCAAACATAACAGGCGTAAAAAGCCCCAGCCTTATAATATTTGCGCGGTTGATTATCTCTTGGGTATTATTGCCCTTTCCCAACTCAGCCACAATGGGATAATAGAGCCCAAAGCGCATCCCCACCTGAACAATGCTCCCTGCGGCAATGGCATACATGAGCTCGCCGTAGAAAGTGGCATCCAGCCAGGCAAGATATATAAAAAAAAATGCGCTAAGGATACCTTCTGCACCCATCGCATAGAGGAGATGGCCGAAACGGCCTATCAGTCGTCTTGCAGAGGGGGAGTCATGAACAGTATTGGATTTTGATGTCATAATCGGTCAAAGGCAGAAAATTGCCTCCATATAACATTATTGCATCTGTTTGTGAAGATGATGTTGCAACCCGTTTTTGCTTGACTTAAAGCGCCCAATGTGGCTCAAGGGTGCCTGATAATAAATTCCATGGATCGTTCCATGCCCTGCCCTCTCCAAAGTCTGAAGAAAAGGGCTGGGGAGAGGATACACGAAAAAGCAAGGATGAGCAGGAAAAAGCATATCATTGGCCGGGCACTTGGGCTGGCTCTGAGTGACCCCAACCTCATCAGGCCGTATCTCAGACTGGTCTGCAGAAAAAATTTTATGGTCCCCTTTGAACGGCGTTTCAAAAACGGATATGCTGCTTTACCTGCACGCATCCAGATACATCCGACAAGACGTTGTAACCTTAAATGCGAGATGTGTATACAGCACCGGCATTCCCCTGAGTATACCCATAGTTTATCATGGTATAGGCCTGAAAATGAGCTGCCCCTTGAGGCATGGATCAGATTTCTGGATCAGGCCTGTAAGTTTCGGCCCTGGATAAATATAAGTGGAGGGGAGCCAATGTTGTATGCCGGGCTGATCGAGCTTATTCATGCCGCCGACCAAAGGGCCTTGCCAATAGAAATCAATACGAATGGCACACTCTTGACCAGGCACGCGGATCAGCTCGTACAAAATGGTGTGGCCCTTGTCTCCGTATCAATTGACGGTCCTGAGGATGTACATGATATGATCCGCGGCCAGGCAGGACTCTTTAGCCGCAGCATGGAAGGTATAGCGGCCCTCTTTGAGGCCCGCGAGATAACTGGCGGCCCGGCCCCCATCATACAAATAGCCTGCACTGTCTCAAAGGACAACGCAAAAGCTCTTAAAGAAATGGTCCCTCTGGCCATCAGGCACCATGCTGATGTTATCGTATTCCAGCACACTGACTTCAACACACGGGAAAACATCAAAAAACACAACCTCATCCTCTCCGCTGAAAAGGCCCGCGCCTATGGTCTTGACATTGTACAGCCATCTGTCCCTGAAGGAGAATACTATCAAAGCAGGATCGGACATGGAGATGTCTTTTTAATCAGAGATGCATTGAGCCGGGCAAAGGCGCAGGCTGATGGAAAAATAGATGTTTTTATGTCTCCGAATATCAGGCTCGATGAACTTGAATCATATTATTTTGACGTGGATTATCCCGGCTCTCATTCCTGCGTTGGCTTGTGGACTACACTCAGGGTGATGCCGGATGGAACCGCCCTTCCCTGCCTGCACGCAAGGACTGGTAACATTAAAGGCCAGGACATCAGCGACATATGGAACGGCCGGATAATGCGCAACTTAAGGAGGCTTGTTGCCAAGAGACTGTTTCCCGGATGCGCCCGTTGTTGCCACAGGCGCTTTTAGGCGCTTTATCCGCCAGGATACTGACGGTAGCTATTCTTAACTGACCTGATTCACTTTGTAACGTAATTGATCCTCATGAAAAGCAGGCGGAGTTTGTCTGAACATTGTATCGAAAATAGCTATGAACTGGCCATTGTTATGCCGGCTTTCAACGAAGAGGCCGGGATCTGCGGGGCAGTCACATCGTGGAAGGATGAATTGACCGGACTTGGCATCAAACGAAACAGCCATGAAATGCAAAAAAATGGGCTATCTGCGTCCAGATAACCCACTGCTTTAACGTACATTTTTTGGTGGAGCTGATCGGGATCGAACCGACGACCTCATGACTGCCAGTCTTCAAAGGGGCACTTCACGTAGTTTCACATAACCACACTTTTATCTTGACATTTCTGTAAGTTAACAGATATAGTTCTTCACATAGTTTCACATAAAAAACCTTACTTTCACTAAAAATCTTGTACCTATCTTGTACCAAACTTTAAAGGGGGTCATTATGGAGTGGTTTTCAGTCGGACACGGTTTGCAGTATCGGAAACACGAAAAAAGAAAACATGGGGTCCGTTTTGATCGGTATTTCCGGGGGCGCTATACGGTATCAGGAAAGACGATCACTGTGGGCTTTGGGTGGGAGTCTGAGGGGTGGACGCAAGACAAGTGCCTAAAAGAGCTTGTCACCCTCAAAGAGGCTGCAAAGACCGGGCAAGGGCCTGTCACCCTGAAAGAAAAGCAATCCGAGGCCGAACAAAAGCGCAAAGCCGAACAAAAGCAAAATCTCACCTTTGGACAATTTATAGTTGGAACATACCTCCCTCAGAGTAAGCAAGACAAAAAACCGGGCTCCTATGCAATGGAAGAAACCCTCTACAGAATACACATGAATTCACTTATAAATCTTCCCTTAAGCAAAATTGCCCCCATACATATTGAGCGGATCAAGAAGAACATGACAGACAAGGGACTTTCCCCTCGAACTATTCAATATGCCTTACAGGTCATCCGCCATGCCTTCAGTGTAGCAAACAAAATGGGTGTCTATACCGGGCCTTCACCCACAAAGGCCGTCAAATGGCCGAAGTTGGATAACTTAAAAATGCGATACTTAAGTGTAGATGAAGCCGAGACCTTGCTTGCAGCACTGAAAAACAAAGGTAAAAATCTACATGATGCGGCCTTGTTGAGCCTTCATTGTGGTCTAAGGTTCGGAGAGATTGCGGCCTTGACTTGGAGCTGTGTGAATTGGGATGCTGGATCATTGGCAATCTTAAACGCAAAGACAGGATCAAGGACTGCTTACTTGACCGATCGGGCCAGGACGATGCTGGAAGGCAGGGAGCGGGGCAACCCTGATGACCTGATATTTCCAAAACGATCAGGGCGCACCGGGGGCATGGAGCGAGCATCGAGGCTATTTATGGCTACAGTAAACGCCTTGGGCTTTAATGCCGGGGTCAGCGATCGAAAGCAAAAAGTCACGTTTCATACACTAAGGCACACCTACGCAACACATTTATATGAGGCCAGCCATGACCTATATTTTGACGCAGAAGAGCCTTGGACATGCTACCAGCACCATGACGGCCAGATATGCGAAAATGAGTGAATCTCGTTTACGTGAAGGCGCTAAGGCGCTTGAAAAAGCCTTAAATTTTAACGCCACTATAAAAAGCGAACTTGTTCGTCACGAATCAGCAGGAAAAAGACTGTGATATCGGCAAGATAAAGAGGCTGAAAAAAAAGTTACAGATGCCGTCATTTTTTTGTTGACAACTACCGATAGTATCCGCTAGCCTTAAAAACACAATATATAGAGTGCAGCCTTGGCTCTAATTTTCTGACCTGAAAGATCTTTTCACAGAGATCATCAACGCTCGGCAGGGCAACAATACCGGGAGGTCCAACAACGGGGGTTCTTCCCCCATTGATTGGCACCCGGTTTTTTTGTGCCGAAAGGATGATCAGAAATGAAAGCTAATGCGCACCCCCCAACATTATCACAACTCCTTGCAGATTTAGCAACGAAGTGGCCCTCAACAATTATCTCCCGGGACTGTATCGAAAAGCTGAATGGCGGAACCATCTCGGTCCGGTATCAGGCGAATTTGGATAGTCTAAATCAGGGGCCTCCATCGTTTTATGTAGGTCGTAAGCGATGTTACCGTGTAGACGATTACGTCTCCTGGTTGCAAAACCGTGTGTCGACGGTTAAGCCAAAAGCGGAGGTGTAAATCATGGGCATCATAATCCACAAATATAGGCCTTTCCGCAAAAATACACTTCTCGCCTTTGTAGATCTTGGGCTCGAACCTTCAGGCCTGGAACTCCGTGAGTGCTCATTGCATGAGAAGAACGGGAAACGATGGTTTGGCTTCCCCGCACGGTCTTATCAAAAAGATGGTAAGACAACGTATGCGAGCATTGTTCAGATCAGCGACAAAGGAAAATGGGCCACCTTCCAGAAGGCAGCTATAGCGGTTCTTGATGCCTATTTACGTGATCACCCCGAGGCGCAAGGAGGGCCAAACAATGGCGAGTGTCCATTCTGATGTTGCACTCAGTTATCTACAAGCTGGGTTGTCCATTCTTCCTTGTAGGCCGGATAAGAAACCAGCACTAAAAAGCTGGGTTGAGTACCAAAATCGTTTACCTACGCCTGAAGAGGCTAAGAGCTGGTTTATGACTGGGAATAAGGCCATAGCCTTAATATGTGGAGCGGTATCTGGTAACCTAGAGATAATTGACTTTGACTGTGAAGCTGTCGCTTTTACTCAGTGGGCAGAATACGTAGGAGCGGAAGACACAGACCTTTTCAGCAGGCTTGTAATTGAACGATCACCCCACGGAATCCATGTCCTCTACAGATGTCAAAAGGCTATCCCTGGAAACACCAAACTTGCCATGAGGGGCAAGCAAACGATTATTGAGACCAGAGGCCAGGGCGGATACTGCATTGTATCACCATCAAAGGGGTACGAGATAGTTCAGAGCAGGATTGAGGGTTTATCCGTTCTGACTGTAGAAGAGCGCAACATATTAATTGATGCGGCCAGGGCATGTGACGAGGTGATACCTACCACTATAATAAAAGGATATGCGGCGATGAATGACGGAATTTTATTACCAGGGGCAGATTATGACACGAGAGGTGATGTCAGAGCGATATTGCAAAAGCATAGATGGACAGCTAAAGGCACCGGGCAGGATGGTCGAGAGAGATGGCAAAGGCCGGGGAAAAACGGTAATAATCATAGTGCCACCTTAACCGATGGAAAAATATTTTATCCTTTTTCCTCAAATGCTGCACCTTTTGAGTCCCAAAAATCATATAGTCCCTTTGCTGTATATGCCACTCTTGAGCATGGCGGCGATTTCAGCGCAGCGGCAAAGGCATTGGCAGCAGAGGGGTATGGAACATCACAAACAGAGAGGGCAAACACTTCGGCGGGGGGCAGGAAACCACGTTTTTTAAATGGAAGAGCTATGGAAAAGGAATTTGGAAAAAAAGTTGAAATGCTATGGCGTGATGGAATCCCCAAGGGAAATCCCTGTATCTTTGCCGGGCCTCCTGGAATAGGAAAAACTTCTAATGTCGCTCAAATCTCAAAGGAGATAACATTAGCGAATTTTAAAGCGTGGGTTTTATGGGTAGCCACTGAGGGTTTTGTATCAGATCACAGCGACAAATGGGCAAAGCTTCATATCCCTGACCGCGTTGTCATGCTGTCTGATGATAAGGGGGTATATAAACTTCAACTGGACAACTGGAAAGACCGGGAATTTCTAGACCAGTCTATCAGTGCCCTTGAGTCCGAAACCGGCGGCAAGTGTGTTGCAGTCGTCATTGACAGCATCCGGGGGATGCAGAGCATGGGGGAGAATGATCCGAAACTGGCAGGCGTAATGAGCGCCGTCAATTCCTTAGTCTGTGATAAGCACAGATGCGCTTGTATCTATATCGCTCACCATAAAAAGGGGCGTGAGGAAAACCGCTTAAATAGGGTAGCCGGCGGGACCGGGATCACTTCCAGCGTTCGGGCTGTCTATACCGTTGAAAAGATCAGTGACCTTGTTTGCCGGATTGTTCCGGACAAATCCAACACCCTGGGACACCAAGCATCCATATATAAGTCTGTCCTGATAGAAACCGATGATGGTTTTGAAATATCCATCGTCAAAGATTCAGATGCTTTTGATGATACGCAAAAGAGCAAATCAGAACGGTTCCTGGTTTCCCTATTTCGAGAGGGCACGGAGTTTGAGGCGAAAGAAATTTATCGTCGGGGAGCAACTGAAGGACTTTCAGCTTCGGTACTCAAAAAGGCCAAAAGTAATCTCCCCATCGAGGTCATAAATTCAGGGGTCGGAACCCCGTGGGTGTGGCGATGCTCCTTATATAATCAAAACTCGTCTCCCTCGGAGAAATCAATGAAAATAGAGGAAAAAAAACCCAATAATATCAACGAGAGACACGAGAGACACGAGAATTTAGAGGATACCCCAAAAACCCCCCGAGAGACACGAGAGACACGAGAGACACGAGAAGGAAATAACTGTCTCCCTCGTAATGATAGTAAGCATTTTAGTAAGTTAGATCCTATAAATCTTAACCTTTTTGAGAATACTAAGGGGGATGTATCGAAAGAGGAGGTCTTAATCTAATGGATACCGTAAAGAAGATACTAAACGAATGTAAGGCCCGAGGGATCTCCATTCGAGCAGATGGCCCCCACCTAAGATGTAAACCCAGATCCGCCTTAGATGATGGCCTATCCGATGCTATCCGGCGCAATAAAGGGGCTATCTTGCAAATGTTGGACCCTGATGTTCTCCATAAGCGGATTTATAACCAGATACAAGAGTTCAATCGCTTGGGCATATCCCTTATGGATTTCCCCGAAGCGACAAGGCACCGGGCTTTCGAGATCGAACAGCGGATCACTGAGGTTGTTAACAGCGGAGATATGGCTAGTTTTGATCAGTGTTTAACCGAATGGCGCCGGTGTTTCCATTAGGGGTTAATGCAGTTCCGAGCATACGGTTTTATTTGCTTTCCAGGGAAAAGAACCATGACACGAGGAAAGGCTAAAGGCTTAAG
>DIKH01000258.1:2099-4176 GCA_002424495.1 Desulfobacteraceae bacterium UBA5623 | reverse complement strand
CCCACACAAATGTGCGATGCGGCTAAAATCAATTTTTGAATGCATGCTCAGCATGATTATTCTCCCATTCGGCAAAATTTTTTTGAGATCTGTTATCAAACTGAGACCGCTTTGATCAGGAAGAGAAATATCCAGCAGGCAGATGTCCGGCTTGAGCTTCCCGGTCATTTCAAGCGCCTGACGCCCTGTTTCTGCCTCACCTATTATTTCAAACGACCAACCGGAACCAGAAGAGTTTGTTATTATGGCCTTCAGGCCTTGTCTGATTACAGGATGGTCGTCTACGATGAGTATGGTTTTTTTCCGGCTCATTTTTCCATGCCCTAACTCCGGACTACCCAACTTGCAAGAAATATTCTGACTCATAACTCTGTCTTTCAACCGGTGAACGGTTACCTACGTTATTCTTTTATCATTATTAAAAATTGATATTACTGAATTTAGGTTATCAAGATGACTTAAAAATGAAATAAGGTATATCCCGTATTTTAGTATTGGATTTGCAGTATTTGACATAAGAGCAAATTTCAAAACGCCCACTCCTCGATATCCGGTTAAATTTGTTCGATCCGAAATTGCAACGCCACAGGAATAGCAGGACTGTGTTGAGGACATTGCAATTGAGGATCGGACAAAGATGACGTGAAAATGAGATGCTAACCGGGACATTTTATTTTAGCCGTATTTTAGCCGCGGCCCTGACACCGGATTGATAGAATTAACTTGAAAATTCTGAATTTTTATTCCAACATGCAAAAATTATTATTGAAAAATGCCAATATTTGAATAAAATAAATATTCTTTTGAGCCGTTCGATTGTTTATGATTGAATTAATCCCTAACCGGTGTAGTTTTTCCCGTTCAAATATCATAAAAGGTATGCCATAACCGGACGCAGCCCATCAGGATAAAGCGCCCGGCTGGTGGATACATTGCGTGTAATACCAAGCCGCATTCAAATTCTGGCTGCGTTGGCTTCGTCGGTTCTGCCCCCGGCGTATTACATATACGCCTGAGGGAAACCTCTTTGCCGCCCTGCTATCTTTTTGAATGCAACTTGGTATAAGGCCAACAGGAAAGAGGAAGAAAACAGATGCCGGCCGGTCAGTTGATCACTATTCTGTTAGCCGAAGATGACGCTGACGATCGCTTCCTGATCCAAACGGCTTTTATGGAGAGCAGAATTCAGGGGCAGCTCAGATTTGTAAATGATGGCAATCAATTGATGGATTACCTGCTGCAACGGGGCG
Source organism: Desulfobacteraceae bacterium UBA5623 (assembly GCA_002424495.1). Classification (GTDB taxonomy): domain Bacteria; phylum Desulfobacterota; class DSM-4660; order Desulfatiglandales; family Desulfatiglandaceae; genus UBA5623. The sequence goes on along the minus strand of DIKH01000258.1, from coordinate 2,926 downwards.
ACTATGCGGACGAAAGCGGTTTTCCGCGTCCGCACGTCGTTATCCTGGACCTCAATATGCCTCGAAAAGACGGGCGTGAGGCGCTTCTGAAGATCAAGCAAGATCCGGCACTCCGCAATCTACCGCTTGTGGTGCTCACCACTTCAAGTCTCAAACAAGACAAGGATTACTGCTCAGAACTGGAAGTATCTGACTATATTGTGAAGCCAAACAGCTATACGGGGTTGTTGGGGGTTATGAACAGGGTGATGCGGGTGTATCAAAACAGTCTTTCCATCCAGAGTAAAATTGATCACGTTCGGCCTGTAGAAGACGAAGGATCGACGATCCCAGCCTGATATCTCAGATCATCAACGGCCACTTGCTCCCAATCCCTGCGTCTGCCCTGTTAAATGCACGGCGTATTCAGTCTTCGTTTGCCTGCTGGAATGTGCTTCGCTGTTATCTTTGCCTGGCATCTGTCTGGCAGGCAACGTGATGATAAATGTGGAGCCTTTGCCAACTACACTTTTGGCTGTTATGGTTCCGCCGTGCCGCTCCACGATTTTTTGGCAGATGGCCAATCCCATTCCTGTGCCCTCGTATTCCTCTCGGCCGTGCAACCGTTCGAACGGCAGAAAGATCCGGCTGAGGTGCTCCTCATCGAAACCGATCCCATTATCTTCCACATAAATGCCGTATGATGGAGAGCGATCCCCTTCTTGAAAATAATTCTGTGATGGAATCATCTCAGCCCGCACATGAACGACGGGCGGTTCCCCGGTTCGATGGAACTTCAGGCCATTGCCAATCAGATTTTGGAATAAATGGATCATCTGGGAAGGGTC
>DIKH01000258.1:0-2072 GCA_002424495.1 Desulfobacteraceae bacterium UBA5623 | reverse complement strand
AGTATCTCCAGGTTGGACAGAGCCTCCTTCACCGAGTCGGCCAGATGGACATTGGTGAAGGGCTGCACCCTTGTCGTCACCCTGGAGAGACTCAGCAGGGCATCAATCATATTCTGCATGCGCGTTGCCGCTTTCTGCATCCTTTCCACATAGTCCTTCCCCTGGTGATCCAGCTGAAAGTGGTACTTTTCCTTTAAAATATCACCAAACATCCGGACCTTTCGCAGCGGCTCGGACAAATCATGAGAGGCCATTGCCGCAAACTGTTCCAGTTCCCGGTTGCTCCGTTTCAGTTCATCCGCATAGGCATTTGCGTCATCCGTGGCCCTTCTAAGGTCAGTCACATCGAGGACATTTCCCAGTATGGCGGGTTCGCCATCAAATTCAACTAGTGTGTTCCTGCGCTGAATCCATATGGTTTCACCGTCCTTCCTGAGGCCCCTGGCCTCATATTCCGATGGGGCATCCTCTCTCTGCAGTCTCTTTTCTCTAATGTCTTTTATGAAGTCTCTGTCTTCTGGAGGCACCAAGGCAAGCGAATCGATTCCGGTAATCTCCTCCTTTGAGTAACCATATATTTCAGCAGCCCGAGTGTTGGCAAACTTGATGACCCCGTCCTGAATGATGCATATCCCTGTCAGGGAATTCTCGATAACAGAGCTGTAGTTTTCTTCCGAGACTGTCAGCAGGTTTTCCGCCTTCTCCCGTTCCCTAAGGTAAATGCGGAGCCCCCGAACGGAAAACCCGATGAAAATAATGCCCAGGAGCCACAGGATAGCAAAAGAGGCAGAATGGGCAACAATCTCCTTCCTTTGAGCGGCGAGATAGGGCATGATGGGCAAGGAGACGCTGACCCCGCCGCGGACATCCCCAGGTTTGTATCCCTGATGACCATGACAGTTAAGGCACGATTCCTCTGTCATCAAAGGTCTCATCAGGCGAAAAAAGGGGACCCCCTCCACGGCCACGAATTCAGACGCCTCGCTTGCACCGGACTCAAAAGAAGTAAGAGCGGTCCTTTCCCAGTCATCAGGTGCGGTTTCCTTTCTGAAGGATTTGAGTCCTGTAATATGCCCTCTAACGCCATAGAGATCAGCGCTCTCATCCATCATTTGTCGCAGCATATATGCCGGATTCATCAGGGTGAGTGATTTTCCGCCCGGCGTCTTGATATCCCGGTCGGGGATATGGTTCAGAAATGGGTTGGGTGGGGTTTTTCCTGTAACGGGAACATAAACCCCGCCGTGGGATGCGGCCCAGAGCCGTGCTGCAAGATCCTTGTTCAAATGGACAAGCGCCTCCCTCTTGGCCATTTCAATGATCTTATCCCTTATCTCGTGGATGTCCTGCAGGAGCAGCATGACGACGATCAGGGTCCAGGCCGCAACAAAGGCCCAAAAATACCGGTAAACGCCTTTGGCAAGAGGTTTGAGACGATTGAATTCATTCATTGCATTAAGAACTTTTCCTTGCCGATTCTGCCTCGTAAAATAACAGATGAAAGCATCATGAGTACTTTATAATATTTACTGTATGCAAGTTAGAAAATCTATGGGGTTAATCATGTATTTTTGTTGTCAGTCAGCAAGTATCCAGGAAGGAATCGGAGGGGTTGCATTTTAATGTCTGGGGCGTCGGCCGCCGCCGTTGACGGGATATACGTCCGGTTTCCCTATGAAGGGGAGCACCAGCAACCATGGAAAAGTGAATCTGTTGGGATCACGAAGGTGTCCCAGCCCGATGTCCATGTTTTCATGGCCTTTTGGGCCTTGACAAGTTCAGTTCGCGCGCGGATCAATTCGTCTGTCTTTACCAGAGCAGATTGTGGCAACCGGTCAGGCAGATGCAGTCGTGCTTGCGCGTGAGATGCTGCGTCATCCATACTGGCCCTTCCAGCAAGAACGCGCCAAAACAAGCTAAGGATTACAGGAGCGGACAGGTTGAGGCTATAAAAATCCAGGAAAGAAGTGAATCAGAATGCAAGTAATCCCTTATGGTTATAACTCAAGCATCCAGCATTCCGAATTTCAGAAAATACTGTCTGATTCTACTTAGTGTCCATCCAGAAAGGC
>DIKH01000383.1 GCA_002424495.1 Desulfobacteraceae bacterium UBA5623 | reverse complement strand
TGGAAAGGCTGGCAAGGCTGGGCAATGCCGCCATCAGCATCAGTGTTGACGGCCTTGAAGATGAGACGGACAGGCGCAGGGGCAAGGGGACCTATGCCAGGGCCACCGCCCTTATGCGCAAGCTGAGCAAGGCTGGCGTGATCGTAGGCTTTTCCGCCATGCTGAGCCAAAGAAACTTTGACACGATCTATTCCGATCAATTCCTGGACGAGATGATCGCCTGCGGGGCTGGCGTTGGTTGGATACCACTTGCCCTGCCCCAGGGCAGGGCCTGTGTGGAGCCGGATCTGATCCTGAGTGAGGAGCAGAAAAAAGAGATATACCACATGGTCAAAGCGGCAAGATTGCGGAAGCCCATCCTGCTCCTGGATTTTTATAATGATGCAAGACTCACCGAAGGGTGCAGCGCCGGCCGTATTACATTGCACATCAATGCTGACGGCAATGTTGAACCGTGCGTGCTCATGCCCTTTTCAAAAGATAACATCAGGGAAAAATCCATTGCGGATATCCTCCGCTCCGATTTCTTTGAAGGGCTGCGCGATATCAACCGCCGCTACTGTAACGAAACCCAGACCTGCCTGTGGGTCTTCAAGCCAAAGGATGTCCTAGATGTAATCAATACCTGCGGAGTCAGGCCTACCTCAGAGGGTGTTCTTGACAGGCTTCATGAACTGGCCGAAAAACAGCAATAACAAAAAACAGGCCCTTCTTATCTTTCCGTGCGAGAGGAAAAGGACCTTATCCAATGATGCGCTTTTGCCATTTCCCTCACTTACGCTTCCTTTGCTGGCGTCATATTTTTCTGAAAATTACACAGTCCGCATCAACGATGAAAGGGTGACCAGGGTCCGGGGGAGTGAAAATGCGGATATTGTTTTTATCACGTCTTTGACTTCCACCGCGCCAAGGGCATATGCCATAGCGGATATGTTTCGCGCAAGGGGCGTTCCGGTTATAATGGGAGGGGTCCACGCAACCGTGCTGCCGGAGGAGGCAGGTGTTCATGCAACGTCGGTTGCGGTGGGCGAGGCGGAATACTTGATCCCGCGGATACTGTCGGATTTTGAGGATGGAAGGCTTGCCCCGCTTTACCAAAGCGATATCTTTACAGATCTTGATACCCTGCCTGATCCTTCCCTTAACCTCCTCGACTGGAGGCACAGATTCTTCCTCTCACCGTTGCAGACAAGCCGGGGGTGCCCCAGGGATTGCGATTTCTGTTCGGTCCCGAAGATATCAGGCAAAAAGATCCGGACAAGGTCTCTGGCTGAGGTGGAAAGGGATCTGGCGTTTCTAAGCCGCTTGAGATCCAGAAGGCTTTTTGTCGTGGATGACAATTTCACACTGAAAAAGGAACGTTCCCTGGAGATCATGGCCCTTTTTCGCAGGTTCGGGTTCCGCTGGATGGCGTTTTCAAACCTATCTGTCAGCGGAGATGAAGAGTATTTGAAGGCATTGGCTGAAAGCGGCTGTGTTTCGCTCTTTATCGGGTTTGAATCCCTTCACTATCCAAGACATATGAAGAAAAACCTGTCCTGTGGCGCACCGGATGAGATGGCGCGCGCCATAAAAGTCATCCACAAACACGGCATAGGAATCCAGGGCTCATTCATATTCGGTTTTGACACTGACACCACCCAGGTATTCCGCGAAACCGTGGGCTTTATCCAGGAAACCGGAATTGAGCTCCCGAACATTTGCATCCTGACCCCTTTTCCCGGCACCCCGCTGTTTGATGAACTGGAGGGGGAAAAAAGGATTATCCACAAGGACTGGTCATATTATGATATGAACCATGTGGTCTTCAGACCCGCGGGGATGACGCCGGAAGAGTTACAGCAGGGCTATGCCTGGGCCTTGAAATATCTTTCCTCACCCAGTTCAATCTTTGCCAGGATCAGGAAAAAATCCGCGGCAAGGCTGTATTTTCTGACCGCCAATTTTTCCCTGCACCGCGCTCAGACGCGTCTTGCCCATTCACTGTGGAACCGTGATGTTCAAGCCCATATGCCGGAGCGTAAACAGTGTCTGTCCTGAGCCAGGGGGGGATTGTCATCACCGCCTATCTGGCGGCAGGCAGGCTGGGAGCGATTGCAGCCTGCCTGCTCATGGGCATTTCGCCGTGGCAGACGCTTATGGTCTCCATGCTGATTGACCTTTTTCAGATACCTGTCTATGGGCTTGTGCTTGAAATTACCAAAAGGCGCATAACATTGCCGGGGAGATTTACTAACTGGATGATGGCCAGGACCGAAAAGGTCAGGACGAGGATACTTGAAAAGGAGTCATGGAAGGGAATGATTCATTACAGACACGCTGCAGTAGTGGTGGTCGCCACCCTGCCATTCCGCGGCTTTGGGGTGCTCTCCGCCTGCATACTTGCTGTAATGCTTGGCTATGGTAGAATTGCCGGGACTGCCCTGATTATGGCAGGCTCACTAATAGGCTCCGCCATTGCCGTCTGTGTAATACTGTTTCCAGGGAGATATTTCGGTGTGCTTTAGGCGCAGACAGCCTGAAGGGAGCATGGTTGATGAAAGCGCCCTGGGTATATTTTCAAGGGTGTCCTCATTGACTGGACGAGCCGCGGGCCACAGAGTTAAACACATCCTTGGGGGCCTGATAAAACAAGGCATGACGGTCCTTGACATCGGTACTGGGCCGGGGGCCATACCCTTAAACCTCAAAAGGCTTTTTCCCGGGACCCATTTTATCGGCCTTGATATCTCAAAGGATATGATCTCCATGGCAAAGGGCTGTGCAGCCCGGTCAGGCCTGCATTTGCCTGTTCTGGCCGGTGACGGCCAATCTCTCCCGTTTGGAACGGACAAGGCTGACTGTGTGATCTGTCTTTTTGCCATGCACCACATGGATCATCCCGATAGACTCCTGTCAGAGATAGACCGGGTGCTCAAACCGGGCGGGGCTCTTTTGATCATTGATTTTCGCAGGGATATAAAAGGCCTGCTTTTTGGAATCATCAATACTGCCTGGCAGGCGGGGTTTTTTTTCAGCGCCGGAAGGAGAGGCCTTGGTGATTCGGTCCGTTCAGCCTGGCTTCCCCTTGAGATAGAGGACATACTGAAGCAGGGCGGCATAGGCCGTTTCAATGTCCGCACCAACATGCTGGAACTGTGGATAACAACTTAATGGGAGGATAGCGGCTAAGTGCGGCCTTGACATTGGATATTGTTTTTTCTACATTGCATAAGCTATTCACTCAGGGAGGATAAAATATGAAAAAGCTCCTTTCAATTATTCTGCTCGTTTCTCTGTTCGCATTTTCAGGATGCGCCTACGTTAATGTCAAGATGCCCTATGATATGGATCTTGACAAGACTTGCCTTGGCGATAAGGTTGGTAAGGCCAGTTGCCATTCAATCCTGTGGCTTGTTGGATGGGGGGATGCAGGGACCGCCGCAGCTGCAAAAGACGGCAATATTACGGTTATCAACCATATGGACGGACAAGTGGTGAGTATCCTCTTTGGGCTTTACTGCAGGAATACGACGATAGTCTATGGCAATTAGTCTTTGTCCGGAACAGGGGGCCTGAAGGATGAAAGCCAAATGTTACTCCTGTGCTATTATGTTGCTGCTGCTGACTATGACAGCCTGCGGTCAGCTCCATCCAAGGGGCCTGATATACTCCCATATCACTAAGCCGCTTAGCGTCAATTTTTCCAAGACTCAGGTTGACTTGAATAATTCCGATGGCAATATCAAACACGTTCACATACCATTTGTAAAGGTAGATATAATATGGAGCAGCAATGCCATAGGGGACATTGCCAGGGAAAACGGCATGGAGACAATCTACTATGCTGATATTGACAATCTCAGCATCCTTGGCATATGGAACCGGTATTCAGTCCATATTTATGGGAAGTAACAAGAGCGCTTGAGTATGCTGAATCCCTCTCTTCAATTGAGTCTGATTTTATCCATATAATCCAGCTTTGGAAAAAATTGCTATTCTCTGACAGGCTCCTGGGCGCTGCCTTCAGGATTTCTTGAAATTGTTGAGGCATGCGGGGTTGACAATGAATGTCCGTTATTTATATTCAGGCTTACCATGATATGGTGTTTTAACGGTATGGATCTTTATTGTCACGCAACAGGGGGAATGAACAAGAATGAAGGCTACAAAGGAAACTCATCAATTCAAAACCGAAGTTCAGCAACTCTTGAATCTGATTATCAATTCCCTTTACTCCAACAAAGAGATTTTCCTGCGGGAGTTGATTTCAAACGCCTCGGACGCCATTGACAGGCTTCGTTTCCGAGCTCAGACCGATCCCGAAATCCTGGGACGGGATACGGAATTAAAGATCAAGATCATTGCCGACAAGAAGCGGCAAACCCTTGAAATAAGCGATAACGGCATCGGCATGACCTATGATGAAGTGATGGAGAATATCGGCACCATCGCCAAAAGCGGTACGGCCTCCTTTCTGGAGGCAGTCCAAAAATCCAAGAAAAATGACTCCCTTCCAATGGAACTGATCGGACAGTTCGGCGTGGGTTTTTACAGCTCGTTTATTGTAGCGGACGAGGTGAGAATTCTAACAAGGGCCGCGGGAGAGGAAAAGGCCGTCAAATGGGAATCCTCGGGCGATGGATCCTATACCATTCAAGAGGCGGAAAAAGATACACGGGGCACATCCATCTTGCTGAAGTTGAAAAAAGTGGAAAAAGACGAACAGGATTTTACCGATGAATGGACCATTCGCCGGATCGTAAAAAGGCATTCTGATTTTGTCGGTTATCCCATTGTGATGGATGTGGAGAAAGAAGAGCCTATCCCGGAAAGTGAACAAATAAAGGATAAAAATGGTAAGAACATCGGCAAGGAAACCAGGAATGTAATACGCGAAGAAACCCTCAATTCCATGAAGGCAATATGGGCCAGAAACAAGGATGAAGTAACCGAAGAGGAACACAAGGAATTCTATCAGCACATCAGTCATGACTGGAACCCACCTCTTACCCATCTGCACATGAAGTTTGAAGGAAAAACAGAATACCATGTGCTCTTGTATATCCCTTCCAAGGCCCCTTTTGATCTATTCCGTCCCGAACGAAGGCATGGCATACACCTGTATTGCAAACGTGTATTTATCATGGATAACTGTAAGGAACTGATCCCTGATTACTTCGGTTTTGTGCATGGGGTGGTGGATGCCCCGGACCTGAACCTGAATGTCAGTCGTGAAATTCTTCAACAGGACGCCCTGGTAAGGAATATAAGGAAAAATATCGTCAAGAAACTCTTTGATTTGTTTAGCGGTATGGAAAAGGAAAAATACGAGGAGTTTTACGGCGAGTTCGGACAGATATTAAAGGTCGGCGTCCATTCGGATTTTGAAAATCGCGAAAAAATCGCCGATCTCATCCGTTACAAGACTACGAAATCAGACGGCAAGTATGTATCTCTGAAAGAATATGTGGACAACATGAAGCCGGATCAAAAAGAGATCTATTACATCACCGGTGATAATTTATCCGCATTGATCAACAGCCCGCATTTGGAGAGTCTAAAAGACAAGGACTATGAAGTCCTCTTGATGACTGATCCGGTGGATGAATGGGTGGTTCAGGGCCTGCCGGAGTATAAGGGCAAGAAACTCAAGAGCGCTGAAAAAGGCGATCTGGATCTGGAGCCCCCGGACGCGGAGAAAAAGAACAAATTTTCTGCATTGTTTGACCATATAAAATCCTCCCTGGAAGATAAGATCAAGGAGGTCCGGCCGTCTACCAGACTGAAAGAATCGGTCGCCTGCCTGTCGGGAGACGCCTATGATATGAGCGCCTACATGGAAAAGATTCTAAAGGCCTCAGGTCAGGAACCCCCTGATGTGAAGCGGGTCCTGGAACTCAATATTGATCATCCGGTCTTTGAAAAAATAAAGGCATTGTATGAAAAAGACAAGGACGATCCCGTATTGAAGGACTACATTGGCCTGTTGCTCGACATCGCAGTGATCGGTGAAGGCGGAAGAATAGAAAATCCGTCGCGTTTCAGCAAAATGATCGGGGACTTGATGGCTCAATCCTTAAAATAAACATCACCTCAAAAGTGTGTCAGTTGCGATTTGAGCTTGACAGCGCAATGCAATACCTCTATACTCCATTCATAATATATTAATGTCCCTTTCAGGGATGGT
>DIKH01000446.1 GCA_002424495.1 Desulfobacteraceae bacterium UBA5623 | reverse complement strand
CGGGGAGATCCTAACTTTTACAGATTATGAATGTAATAATAGCAAACGGCCTGCCAACAACCGGAAAAAACCAGAATTTTTGATTCATCCTCTAATAACAAGGGATTGGTTCAATAGGAGGGAACGATAAATAAAGAATGAAACGATGCGCTTAGCCTCAGTATTTGGTGGAACCTCAACATGTTGAGGGAGACTTAGAAGGGAGGAGGACAGATTATTTGGCTCATTGGTCACCGGTCGGGCAATTCCGAGTTGATTGATTATCACTTGAACCAAAGCATGTCCGTCAAAATCATCTGGCGCTCACTTACAGGAAGGCTTCCTCAGGACCGTTCCTCCCTTGAAAATGCCACCTTTCGACCCATTATCAATAAATCGATCAGAAAAGCCTACATCCAACTTTGTATTTGTTATCGGTAAGGGTGTATCTGATAAAATGCCAATAAAAACAGACTAATATATATCTACAAACAAACGAAATCAAGACATTTAACGTTTGTCGATTACCGATGGAAATGTGGCAGTAAGCGACATGCCCACCAGGTTTTATATAAAGCTGATGATGCGCATGCTCCCCAGACAATTTGGGCAGACCATGGGATCGACTTCGTAGATCTTTTGTATCAAACGCGCCCAGCTTTTTAGGAAGGCTTTTGAATTCCCTTGGGGTTTGAGAATGCCGGGAATACCTGCTCTGTGGATGTGAATTTTTTAGGGCACCGCTCCTTCAACTGATTGAGATGTAAAAGCTTAACGTGTTGCTGGGCTGATCTGCTGGATCAGCCCAGCAACAATAAACAGTTTTATCACCGTTTAGTAATTTACCTTGTCCAGTCCTTTAAGGCCTAGAATTTGACGTGCTTCGTTGGGAGTTGCCGGCTCAATGCCAAGCTCCCGGGCGATCCGAATGATCTTTGCCACCTGCTCAGCGCTGCTTTTCGCCATGACGCCCTTTTCCACGTAAAGGTTGTCTTCCAATCCTACCCGAACATTCCCCCCAAGTAGAAGCGCCTGAGTACACATATTGAATTGATCACGTCCGGCCACACATACGGAAAATTCAAAATCTTTGATCAATTCTCTGGCATACTCGACCAGATACAATAGATTTTTTGGACTCGGGGTAATACCCCCCAAAACGCCCATGACAAACTGAAGATACACGGGCGTTTTCACATAGCCACGGCTGATCAGAAATGCGACATTGTTGATCATACCCGCATCATATACTTCAAACTCCGGCTTTGTTCCATTTTCGGCAAAAATCCGGGCAAATTCCTTCATCGTCTTAAAGGTATTGGGAAAGATGAAATCCTCCGTGAAGGCAAGATACTTAGCCTCCCAGTCAAACTTGAATTCCTTGTAACGATCAAGGGCATGAAACAGGGCAAAGTTTACTGATCCGGCGTTGAATGATCCCAGTTCCGGTTTAAACGTGGATATGGGAATCAGCCTCTGTTCCGCCGTCATCCCCAGTCCGCCACCGCTTGTCAGACACAGGATCATGTCACAACGCGCCTTTACGTTCGTGACCACCTGTCTAAACAACTCCACATCAGAAATGGGCTGACCCGTCTCGGGATTACGAACATGGATGTGGGCAACAGCCGCTCCTGCCTCATGGGCACGCACTGCCTCATCGGCAATCTCTTTAGGCGTTATGGGTAAATGCGGGGTCATTCCCGGGGTGTGAATGCTTCCGGTAATGGCCGCTGTTACAACTGCCTTGTCTTTCATATGCATACCTCCTAATTCTTTATAAGACAACCACAAGGACCGAGAGAACCACAAACCACACGATACACAGAACAGCCGTATAACCCATGATGTCTCGCGCCCTTACATTGGCCATCTTTGCCAGCACTGGGATAAAAATGAGACTCCAGAAGGGTTGAATTAAGTTAGTTAACATATCACCATAGGAATAGGCCATGATGAGTTTGCCCACGGGATAGCCAAGGGTTTTGCCAGCCTCAAGGAGCGTCGGACCGATCACCATCCACTCGCCACCAGCGGAAGGAATAAACATGTTCAGAACAGCAGCCGTGACAAGGGCAAACCAAGGGAACGTTACAGGTGTCGCAATGGAGACGATCCAAGTCGCAATCACTTTGGATATCCCCGAGTACATGAATATTCCCATGATGCCAGCATATAGGGGAAACTGAATAATAATGCTGGCAACCCCCCGGACTGCTTCTATGATGGCCCGGGCAAATAAAGTTGGCCGTCCCCAAAAAGCTAGACCAAAAATGAAGAACGTAAAGTTGATACTGTCAAGGTCAATGCCGGCAGTGCCTTTTGTCCAAAAGAAATAGACAATATAGACAAAACCGCAGATACAGGTAAATATTGTCAGGATAACCGAGCTATCTACCTTTTCCGCTGGAGACAATTTTGTCCTATCGATCCTTTCACTATCTTTTGTATCTTCTACAACAATTTCCCCTTTCTCAATTCTTTCAGCAATGTCCCATGCGGGGTCGGCTTTTTTGGGTCTCATCAAGTACATGGTCACAAGGATGACCACGCAGGTCACGGCGAGGGTAATGAGGCTGTAGCTGCTGAAGATTGTTTCCGAAGGGGGCACCGTTCGGTCAATGGCCCCCATCTTGATAAAGGCATTATTGGGTGTGTTCATGAGAAGTGGCGCAGTAATGGAAATGCCAAATACTGTCGGCATCAACGCGGCATATACACAGCCACCCAAGAACCGATAGTCGACACCCTTCACCCGTCGGGCCATCTCCATGGCCAGGACGGCGACGGCGACGAGAAACCCCCAGTATAGATATGATGCGGCGCCCCCCACAATCAACACGGTTATGTAGACGCCTGTTGGTGTCTTGACTTTTTTACTGAGCCAATCGAAGAACTTGCGCAGAATCGGTGACGTCCCCAGGGCATATCCGAGGACAACAATCAAAGCCATCTGCATGGAAAAAGAAAGGAACAGCCAGAACCCCTTATACCAGTGTCCCAGAAGAGCAAGGGGCGGTGTTTTGGTAATGATCAGAGCCATCACCATGGCCACAAATGTGAGGATAATGGCGAATGATAGTGAATCGGGCAACCATTTCCTCATCCTAACGGCAAAAAACTCCCCCAGTAATCGTACCATAACGCTTCCTCCATAAAATGAAACTTTATTTGATTAAGTAATTAAATAAATGACAAGGAACATCCCCTCTTTCCAATAAATGAGACAAGCTCACCTCCTTTCTGCTGTCAGGCGGATAATTAAAACTTCAACCGCTGTGCATGGCTATCGCATGAGTCATTACCCGTTATGGACAAAAGCTCCGCGTCTTTTTCTAACAAAAAATAACCATCGTCAATATAGGACAATGTCTGAAAAATGAATCGGTATTTATCTTATATGCAAAGGGTAGTTTTCAGCATGTCTTCTCGCGCAACAATTCGCAGCTCCAACATGTGTCTTTTCTAATTGCATCACGTTTATTTATTAATTATTATAGGCCGTTATAGCAATATCAGTCTGTCTTTATCTTTCTTCCTTTAGACAAAATGAAAGAAGCAGGCAGGCACAACTGGTAACAAAACAAAGAATAAAAGAGCTTTCATAGGCTTCAGCAGGGTATGCACCACTCACAAGGCTTGCTCTATCTAGTAATGAACCCGTCAACACCTGAAAGACAGCAACCCCTAAGAAGGGGGCCGGATTAATAAGGCCTGAAAAAGTCCCGATCGTGGCAGGAGACGTGATGTCTCTTACATGCGCCCAAAGCAGGCTTGTGATTCCTCCCATGGTAACGCCCATAAAAAAAAGAATGGTCGACATTCCTATGACTTGGAGATCCACATCAAAGACGATTCCGCTCCAGGTTATGGTCAGAATCCCAAGGAGAAACTTTATTACCCGAACTTTGCTTTTATATAATCTGTCGGTGAACCAGCCAAAAAGGGGGGCCCCGATAATGAATCCTATGGGTATAATCATGTTCAAGTTGCTTGCAACAATCCGGTCTATTTTCAACACAGCCATCAGGTATGGTGTTGCCCATAGTCCCTGGAATGTCATCACGATCCCGTAAGCACCGAAAAAAGTCATTCCTATAATCCAAAACTGGGGAGAACCGAGAGGTTTGAAAAATAATGCTTTGAGGGGATCAGCTCCGCGCGGTTTATGGTGAATTTCGCCCGGAATCTCTTTAGCTTTGAAATCCTTCATAAAAAACAGTACCATTAAAGCCAGAGCAATTGAGATAAATCCTATGACAGCAAAACTCATTCGCCATCCCCAATTGTCTGCAGCCCAGGCCAACGGTGTGGTGGCGACAATAGCCCCGAGATTACCGGCTGCTACAAGCAACCCCATTATTGTGGCAAACTCGTTACTCCTGAACCATTGGGAAAAAGCCTTTATCGCCGGAACATAGACACCCCCTACACCAATACCTATCAGAGCACGTCCGGCCGAGGCCCATGCCATAGTGGGGGCCAGGGCAAACATAAAGCACCCCAATGCTGCTGCCAGGGTGAAATACGCTATGACTCGCCGGCCCCCTAGCACATCCGTATAATACCCTACAAGCGGCTGTTCTAAGGCATAAAGATAAAAATACATGGAAGACATGAAACCGAGGGCTGTGGCATTTGTATCAAAGGCGATTAAAATATCTTGAGCAATAACAGAGGTTGAAACACGGTGAAAATAGACAAAGAAATACACCAGAGAGATTACGGAAAATACAACCCAGCGATGGGGGTTTCTGACTATGGCATTTCCATTGTCTGTCATGATTTAATGTCCCCCCGCATTCCCGCCTGAGACTGGCTATATCTGCACTTCGGGAAGGCGCTGCATCCCAGGAACGTTTCGCCCGCCTTGGGTCCATTTTTGATGGTCCTCTCAACGAGCGCCCCTGCGCATTTCGGGCACTGGCTGGTACTGGTGTATCTCTCCTTGAGATTCTGGACATGCTGCCGGGTGGACCACAATGTCTGCCCATCCTTGATTTGCTCCAGACGGTAGTACAATCTGTCCAGCTCAACATCGGAGAAAATCACAGATTGGAAACCCTTGATATAGGCGGATAGCCCTTGGCTCATCACATTGGGGGGGAACTGACCTTTGAGATCCGCATCACCGGCGAAGAAGATGATGGAGTGGATCTTGGCATGATCAAGCTCAAGGCATTCAGACAGGGCCTTCGTGTGCTTGTAGTTTTGATGGAGCGGGTTCTGAAACTGGAATTTCTTGCCGAATAGGTTTTGCGTCCAGTTCCTCTGCTTCTGGCCGCCGTAGATCCAGCCTTCGTAGTTCTTCGTTTCAATCACAAAGATGCCGAATCTGGACAGCAACACATGATCAATTTGCGTTGACCCGGTCTCTGTCTGTAGGATCAGGTCGTGGAATCGCTTGTAAACCTTCTCATCCAGTTTGACCCACATGCCAAACTGCGTGGACGTCTCTCCCACCCATCCCTTAAAGGTGCTGATCAGCGACATCTGGTTTACTCCTGATACTCCGGGAAGCATATCCCCGCTGTGCCGGACATGGCCACAGGACCACATTATCTAACGCTAACCACGACTTGTTCACAAGAAGCAATCCGCCCAGTGGCCAGAACCTTCGCGACGATCTGCAGCCCGCTGGTTTCGCTGGCCCGTCCTTCATTCCAGTTGCAAAACATTCCCACCAGGCAAGTAGCGGCAATAATATAACAGTGGATATCGTTTCATGTTGCCTTTCTCTTCATCGTAAGCATTTCATCGATCTTATGGCATTGGAATGAAATAATTTTACTTTGTCCTGATAAGAATGAAGATGGAAAGATTAAAGCAAATATAGACAGGATAAGTATGATTCTTAAAGGCATGGTATGCATAGAAACATCTCCCCACCTCTTTGATAAGTGATCTTTTTTATACTGCAACCATTATCAAATGGCAATTAGATGTTGCAGGTTAACGATTAAAAAGAAGCATAATACACGAGAAAGGTGGTCATCAACATTTCAGGAAGATTGCAGGAAGCACTGACTCGGGGTTGTCTTTACACTTAATCTCAAATTGCGACACCCATGACACCTAAAACTCCGGTTTGATACTCTGGAGCCCATTCTTCTTCAGCCAGTTGTGCAGATTCGGCTGGCTGGTCCTGTATTTTTTTGCGATGTAAACCTGTGTAGAGCCCGTTTTCAGGAGAGCTATGATTTCTTTTTTGTGGTCATCTAATTTAGATTTCCCCGGCCCCCTGGGCCTGCCCAACAGTTTGCCCTTCGCCTTGGCAGCCCTCAATCCTTCTTTGGTCCTCTTGCTGATCAGGTCCCTCTCGATCTCTGCCGCGATGCTGAAGACCAGTGCCATGACCTTGCTCTGGATGGTCCCGTTGAGCTCCCATCCGTTTTTCACATCGTAGATCTCAATTCCCTTTTCCTTGGCGAGAGCAAGGATCTCCATGATCTCCAGCATTGACCGGCCCAATCTGGAGAGCTCGGGGATAATCAGCTTGTCACCCTCGCCGAGCTCGTCAATAATCCTCTTGATCTTTCTGTTCTTCCAGGATTTCGTACCGGATACCTTCTCCTCGACGAAGTGAACCTTACCAAAATCCCTATCGTTGGCGAACTTCAGGACGTCAGCCTTATTCTTTTCCGTGTCCTGGTCATCGGTGCTGACCCGCAGATACGATATCGTTTTCCCCATATCATTGCCCTCCAAATTTCAATTATAGATGAATACCTTGAAAACTGGCATTTAATTACATTATCCATAGACATATGTCAATACATATCTTTTATTGTATATAACATTTAATTCCACCGTTATCGTTTATATTAATCAATAGGCGTAGATTGTACGGGACTATGGGATCTGTCGTGCTCTTCCTGCTAATCGTTAGGTTGATATGTTTTCATGACATAGTAGATTCCAAATGAAAATTGTGATAGTAAGGCGTCACATGTGAACGGCAGTTTCAAAAGTTCCATCCCGTACAACCATGCTGGACTGGAGGGAAACATGGATTGGCTGACAAATACCCCGTTCCTTATAAAAGAGCGGGGTTTTTTATTGCGGGTTATGCGGTTTCAGAGCATTTTATGCTGATCCATATTAACAGCTTCAAACAGCGTCAATTAAAAGCCGTAAGGATTGCACAAAATGGACAAACGTTACCAAGTCTTTGTTAGCTCCACTTATGCAGACCTGAAACAAGAAAGGCAGCACGTTATTCAGGCGCTGATGGAGATGGATTGCATTCCTGCGGGAATGGAGTTATTCCCTGCTGCGGATGAAGAACAATGGCATTTCATCAAACGGGTCATAGATGACTGCGACTATTACATGGTCATTATCGGCGGTCGTTATGGCTCCACAACCGCAGATGGTGTCAGTTACACAGAAAAAGAATATGACTATGCCGTAGAAAAGGGGCTGAAGGTCGTTGCATTGCTACACGAGAAACCTGATTCAATTGAAGTTGGGAAGTCTGATATCGACCCTGAGTTAAGAACTAGACTTAACGTGTTTCGAGAAAAAATAACCGCCGGTCGCCTAGTTAAATATTGGACCCAAGCAAAAGATCTACCAGGCTTGGTTGCCCTTAGTCTTTCAAAAACCATTAAGATGTTTCCTGCTGTCGGGTGGGTTCGCGCGAACGCAGTTGCTAATACAGATCTCCTGTCTGAATTAAATGAGTTACGAAAAGAGAATAATCTTCTTAACGTAAGAATAAAAGAAATAGAACAGCAACCATTGGAGAAGGTGGAAGGGTTAGCCGATCTGGATGTTAAGTTCACTATACATGGAAAATCGTCAGGCAGGAGTGGCTTTGAGAATTGGCAAAAAACTCTAACTTGGAGTGAAATATTCGCATATATCGCCCCATATTTGCTACAGTTCCCGAATGCTGACCACGTCAAAACTCAGCTGACCAATACCTTGGTGAACATATTAAGAAAGGAAGGTTTCTCTCATCAGATCGATGATCAGGAATTTCAGACGATATCAATACAATTGAAGGCTCTTGGACTCATATATATAAAATATTCTGAAACGGTTGGGGGCAGAATGGATTTATTTTGGTCGCTTACCCCACAGGGTGATCGTTTGATGATGATGCTACGCACTATAATAGCACCAAAATAAGAGGTAACCATTTGCTGCAGCGGATACTGCTGACCTCGCGCAGCTGAGTTCAATCATTACTCTCTTTCAATTTGTAATACTCAATTCAAATGAATCCCCTCGATTGAAACTTTGTAGAGTCATTGAGATGCACTCAGGCCCCATTCTTGTTTCCTCGCCTTTCTGCAATAATGATCGCCGTGAGCTCGTCATCGGTGAGTTGCTCTATCTGAATCGGGCCGCCGTCTTTGCCTGAGACCTCCTGTTTGTCCAAGTAGCGCCCAGCGACCTTGTAGTACATATCCAGCCCCCTGGCTCTGGCGGTGTAATCGGGGACGGTGACTTCGGTTACGCCTTCACCCTCAGTCCTGATGCTGACGATTTTTTTCGCTTCGAGCAGCTCGCGGTGCTTGCCGGCAACGTATTCATCAGAGAGCCCGGCCTTTTCCAGTATATCGCTGAAGGCTGCCTGAATCACAGGATTTCCGAGGACTGCTGCGGCCTGCCCACGTGCAGTTCTCTCAGAATATCCAACACTTATCAATGCCTGTTCCTGCGTAGCCCCATTGAGCATGGCAGTTGCAATTATTTTTGCTCGTAATTCTAATGCTCTTTTCGACTTACCTAATTGTTTTTGTTTATGTTTTCCAGTTCTTTGGGATATCGAATGATCCGTCATTTTCATCACCTCCGTTAAAATATGTTAATTTTCTGATTAACTATTTGCTCCCATGCCTCCACCGCCCCTCGAAAATTCTTGAGTTTGGCCTTACCTGACAAGACAAGGGCATGAACTCTTTCAACTTCGATTTCGGCTTCACAGATCTCCGGTGTTGATAAAAAACCCTGCGGCCAGATCGCCTTGACGCGGTCAAAAGCTATGACCCATATTGCCTCCATACATTGAAGCAGGGATTCCTGCCTCGCTGCCGGTGTCCCTTGTTTGTAAGGATTCGTCCATAGGGCTGTCTCAAGCGTAACAGGTGCGACGACCGCCGTATTAGCATCAGCAGCCTTCGAGGGAGGGGGGTCAATGGTAGTATTTTTTGAAAAATGCCTGTCAGGGTTACTGCCAAAACTGACAAAAGGGGGTTTTGCAGGTTTTGTCAGCAGCTCCTTGGGTGGCATTTCTGATTTCAGTGCTTTCAGGCGTGATAGGTATCCGCTCATAACAACCACCTCGGATTCGCCTTGTATACGATCTGAGGACGTCCTCCATGCACAGTCGGCAGGGTAGTCGATGATGCAAGCCAGTCAAGATCTTCCAGGAATGTTAAAGCATCTCTCACTCGCTCCGGTTCAGACAGACCCGACCAGCCGTTGCGGTAAATATCCCTTGCGCTAAAAGGAATCCCGATCTCCCCTCGTTTCAACTTCTGGAGAATGGCCTTGGCTGTGGCAACGTCCGGGGTGGTGATACTCGCGTATGCTCTTCGGGCATGACTTTGCAGATATTCGCTCCATGCGAGTGCTGCCAAAACTGACGAAACCCCTACAGGGCCAGTATTACCATCGGCAAGATGTATCAGCAGGGCAAGCGCTGGTATCAACTTCCGGTACTTAGAAAAATGACTTTCGAGAGCCGGGGAGAGATCACCGCTCCGCAAGTTGGTTTCAAGAGTGGTACGCCATTCAAGAAACAGTTCCCGGCCAGCATCGTCAAAACGTACGTATGGTATTCCTTCTGGCTCCCCGTTTGCCCCCTTGTCTTGTACCGCTCCGATATTCAGAGGATTCAGTTTATCCAGATAGTCAAAGACTTTGTTGGCCTCCTGCTTTGCCTCATGGTCGGGCCAGCGGTCAACGTCCTTCCAGTCGCCACCTCCGTCCGGCCATACCAACATGGAGAATCTTTGTATCAGGCCATCGTCTCCGGCCGTACCCTTGACAGCGTGGCGGATGTACTCTGCAATACGTGCAGGTTGTGTGCTGCCCAGAAGTGATAGACAGACAGCCGAGATATAGAGATTCAGTCCTCGGCCTATACGGTCGATGGTATAGGAACTATCCCCGTTCCAAGCCGTTAGATAAAAGCCCCGTTCTCCCGCAGCATCCTCGCGGTCCAATCCCTTTAGTAGCGAGACCATTTCGTCCCTGTAGACGAGGAATCCATTCGGGTTATGCCGAAGTAACTCCCCTAAAGCTGCAACGGTGGTATCATTAGCAATGTACCGTCGCAATGTCGGCTCCTCGGCCTTTTCAATCGCAAGCAATCTTGCAACGTCCACCTGCGGATTCTTTTGCAACTCTTTCCGCGCTGCCTTCTCTGCCTCTTCAGACTGAATCTTCAGAAGCCGTGCCTTACTCTGATGTTCCGTCTGTTGAGTCTGGAAGGCTTCCCCCGCCTGTGCTGCCAGTCTTTTCAAGGGCGCGAGTGCCGCTTCCATCGCCGGCGATTTCATAACCCCGGAGCGCCCAACGAGAAGTCCCCATATATTCGGGACTGCTGTCCAGTCGGTCCGTGCCTGTGGCCGTATTCCGATTTTACGCCCTATCACAGAGGCAAGAGCTGCCATGATTGTAGCCCCTACAAAATCCGGGGGGCACTGGTATCGATCTACAATATCAGCTGCCCATGACTTCAAGGTGCGCGGGAGTAAGTCCATGTCAAATGGCTCCACTGGGGGGAGTTCGTCGGGAAGGGGAAGGGGTTCCCGCCAATCTTTGTGGGGTGTTATCTCTTTCGCCCGCCTCTCCTGTAAGAGGCAATCCCCGAAGAAGGAAGTGCAACCAGCAACAGCCTTCTCTATTGTAGCTTCGCCATAAGTACGCCCATCACCGTGGTGCTTGACATCCCACTTCTCGCGATAGAAGCCGGACCCCCTGAAGGCTTCGTCCATTGCCGCCGAATCACCATCAAGCCAGAAAGCCAGGTGTGAACACAGCGCAAGTTCAGATTCCGATTGTGAGGAATAGCCAGTATAGTCGCCTTCCCACAATCGCTTGATTGCCGCACCGCTCTTGCTTTGGAAGGCCTTTTCAAGCCGATCACGCCAACCATCCAGGGGTATACCCAATCGGGGCCTTATTTCCTGTTGGAGGGGCTTCTCCGTGGCTCCAAATACCTCCTTAAAAAAAGCATCAACCTCCATCTGCCGGTGTTCGATGGTCCGAGGGAATCCCTCAATCGTGTGTCCCGTCACGGTGAAATATCGGCCTGATTGATAGGCTTCATAATCTCCCTTTTTCTTTCCATCCACAGGGAGGCGGCCTTTCAGAAAGACGTGGAGTCCCTTCCCGCTGGGAGACAATTCTGTGTAGGAATCTAAGCGTCTGACATAGTCAGCCACCTGGGGGAGAACCATGTTCAATCCGCCGGCTATCTCAGGATCAAGACTATCAAAAGCAGAACATCGGCAATTATCGCAGTCGATGCCGACAACGGTAGGAACTGAAGGGTTGTCGTCCGCCATAACAAAACCTACTCCATCGAAGCGGCCCGCTGCAGCTTTCACGGCATCGAAGGCGCTCCATGTCAAGGGGTTGTTCGATTCCGCCAGCCTACCGTCAGGCTGATAGGGCGGCTTTGTTTTCTTACCCTCCCGCTCAACCACTCTCCAGTTCACCCACTGTGGGAGAACCTTAATTTCATCCGGCATGTTTTCGTAAATTGGTTTCAGCATGGTTCACCCCCCTTGACAACCCGGCTTTTCACACGGAGATAATCTAAGAGGGAGTTCCGAGGATAGCCGCAGACCCGGCCGCACATTATCCTCTCTTTCGGCCCCCGCCCTAACGAATCATCATTGGCAACAGATCTCGGCGCAATGGGTAAAACATCCCGCCACCGGCGCCAGTTGCGAAAAACTATGGGCGGCAGCTCCTTTTCGAGTTCCGTAAAATCAACCATTTGTTTTTCTTTCTCCATCTTGTCCTCCTTATGAAGGTCTGATTTTCAAGATGTATCATCCTGAGCCCTTCACAGGAGTAGCTTGATATTTCAAACGCACCGCGAGATCGTCAGATTGGTAAAGCTACAATTATTCGTTATTATTGCGATTATTTAAGTAGCGTGATCCGAGAGAACTTCAAACAGACTTGTCCATGATATCAAGTAGGATGATTTGAAATAGGGATATTTTGATAAAGGAAGGTTAACAATCGTTAATTTCGGCGCGTTCGTCTACAAGTGACATAGCGTCGTTGGGGGCGACTTCTTCATCAGGCAATGAAATCATTTTTCGTAGCTGCTCCTCGGAGATCCATCCACATTTGGAAGCATGTTCAGCAAGTTTGCCTATGCGAAATAGAAAGTCCTCACATACCACTTGGTCTTTCTCACGCCTTCTATTCATCGCTAAAGTTTCTATTTCCTTTAATAACGATTGTCTCGACATATTTTCTATGCCGGGGCTATGGTCGGCGTCTTTGGCAGCAATCTGGAAGGTTGGCTTATACAAACCATCTCGGTTTTTCTTCTTCTGATTTTCAAATAAATTCGTTTTACCGGAGATCCGCGTACCGTATTCCCGATTTATAAAAGTGATGAACTTTTTGGTGAAATAAGCGATCCACTTTTGGCGCTGGTTATAGTATTTAATTTTTTCTGGAATTTTATCTTTGCTGTAGGACCCTACATAAAACAAATTATTCCCGTCTTTCAAAACCTCCATCAATAGTTTCCATCCATTTTCAGCGCTTTTGAATCCCATCTCCTTGCAGGTGTAATTCTTTGCTTTATTATCGCCTACTTTTATACTAACTTCGGTATCGCTCACATATGAAACCTGCAAAGAACGTATGAAGCTCTCATAATCTTTAATTTCGTTGGCTTCTTTTCTGCCACCTATTTCCGATTGGTTTTTGGGATCAGCCGGTTCGGTATGTGTTTCCTGAGGAGCAACAATGTGCGCTTGTCTGCATTCATGCTTGAATTTCACAATGTCATCATACTTGAATTTGAAGCTCAACACTTTTGAAATGGCATTAGCGGCTTCTTTATCGTTGCTTGAAAGAGTAAAACTCATTATTTTGCAATCTTCGGGAGGGTTGAGAATTTCCATAGACTGAGCATCGTATATGCGCTTGGCAATCCCCTTGATTTCATATTCAGACCTTGGACGACTGGTCGTTCCTGGTCCACCAAGAACGCTTGCCTTCTGTTTTGATCTTTGATAGCGTTCAACTTGCTCTAAAGAAAGTCTCTTTCCTTTCGGCAGAGAATCACTATCCACGACTCTCTTGCCGGTATGTGTGTAGGCCTGTAAGCCCTTTTTCATTAAATCAAACAGTTCAAAGCTCTCTATCCCACAGTCAGTTACAATGCGCTGCCCCGTGTACCATCGTGGTTTTACTGGCTCGTTCATTTCTTTGCCCTCTCAAAGCCTCCTCAGAATAATCCAAGGTGCAGCCAGGATAATTGCCTTTTCGGTGATCGGCCTATCCCCCCCGGGTATGCTTTACTTCTTGAAATTTACGGCCTGCCCGGCCTTTGCCTTTCTGCCTGTCGCCAATGCCTTTTCTATGGCCGTCGCGCCCTCACGCAAGCGGCTTTCGTTCATCTTGGCATACCGCTTTGTCATTTCCCCTGAGGCATGTCCCAGGCTTCGCTGCGTCAAATATAGATCATGCGTGCTCTCATAAAGATGTGTCGCATAGCTATGACGTAAGCTATGGAATGTGATCCGCTGCTTTGCGTCCGTGATCCCCTCGTTCAATTTCAAAGCGTCGACGGCGTCGTTGAAAACCTTGGATGCCTGCGCCATAGGACCTTCTGAACCGGATCGTTTCGGGAAAATAAGCTCGTCTGGATTACCCTTATACCGACTATTAGGATCGTTCTCCGCCTTTTTGATAACATCCCGCTGCCGATTTTTCAGCATCTCTTTTGCTCGCTTGGTCAGATAAGCAATACGACTCCCAGCCTTTGCGTTCAAGATGGCCAGCGTTCCAGCGTCCTCGTTGACACAGGACCATTTCAAGGTTGCGATTTCACCGAAGCGTAAACCGCAGTTTAACGACAGCAGCGCCATATCGTGGAGAGTCTTGCTTCTCACAGCCAGAGCGGCCAGTAGCTTTTCTGCTTCGTCCGCGCTCAAGTAGCGTAGCTTCATGTTATCGAGTTTCGGCCACCGGATGTTTTTTGTGGGTGACTCCCCAGTATACACCCCCAGTTTCAGTGCAATATGGAATGCCTGCCTTGTCAACTGGAGGACGTATTGAATTGTCCTGCTGGACAACCTATGATCGGTCATGTCTTTCTTGATCCGCTCAAGATGGAAGGCGCTTATCTTTCCGAAGGGCAGATCGCCGATGGTCTCGGCAAGGTGGAGGCGATAAAGTCCCTCCTCGTTGATGTAGGTTTTATGTTTTTTATCACGTTGGCATTGAGGCAGGTATGTTTCCGTCATAAAATGTCCAAAGGTGATGTTTTCCTTTTCGAGGCGCTCCTGTTCCGCCTTTTCTTGTACTTCTTTTTCCTCAGCAATCTTACGTCTTTCCTTTGGTGACTTTGCCCCAGATCCGGCTTTGACGTTTGCCTTGTACAGCCTCATCTGGTTAAGGGCATACTCTTCGAAGCCCATATTTGGGTCGTTTTTTAGGATTTCTTCAGGTATTTTGTCAGACCACCAACCTACACCATAGTCATAATCAATACCGCCAACTTTGAATCTGATGGAATAGTAGCGGTCCTTTTTCTTGCCATGCCGCCGGACTGGGTGTTCATAATACCTGAGCCCTCGATGTGCTGTTTTAATCCATTTGATCCATTTTGTGGCCATGCCGATACCTCGTATTTCAAATCCCTGCAATTATCTTTACCGCTATTTTACCGCTTTTTCCGGTGAAACATGATCTTTCACAAAGGGTCATCGTGGAGGGATTATGGCTCTAAGGTCTTTATATGTCAAGGGATATTTGATGAATTATGAAATGTCATGGTAGTGTAAAAATCAGACTCTTAATCAGTAGGTTGTCGGT
>DIKH01000324.1:957-2750 GCA_002424495.1 Desulfobacteraceae bacterium UBA5623 | reverse complement strand
ATAAGCGAGGGCATCAGTTTTCTTGTTTCTCTTTTTTTCTTTTATGGTGATCTGCCGGGATTTTATTTGATTTTTGTCATAATAAGATCTTGACTTAATGATGATTATTAAATATATGATAATCATTCTCAGTTTGAGAAGGCATTTTGGAAATACGAATAACCGGCAAGCGGTAAATAATTCTAGAAGAAATATAGAAGAGACTGGAATGCTTGCCAAGCTTGAGGCAGGAGGTCGGCAGGGATGTTCTTACGGTGACCTGCTTGGGCATTATCATGTTATTTGTGTACTCTGTCACAGGGTGGATAATGTCGGTATGGAAAGCAAAAAGGAAAATTATCCTTCACATGGGGTGTTGGATGGGTATATTATAAGAACAGGATGCAGGGTGGCATTTGTTGGATTGTGTCCTGGATGTCAGAAAAAAAGCATGAGAGAAGGAGGCAAGACGATGGGATGTGGATGCGCTAAAGAAATGCTCACCGATGAGCAGAAAAAGATTTTGCAGGCTATGGCCGATTGTAATGGTCCCTGTGCGGCCAAAGATATTGCGGCCGCCACCGGCCTAGACGCAAAAATGGTCAGTGCCAGGATTGCTGATCTGAAGAAAAAAGGCTATGTCGACAGTCCGGTGCGCTGCAAGTGTGGAATAACTGCTGAAGGCCGGGTAGCCATGAGTTGATGTGGGCCAGGTGTCAAGAGCTGTGCCCTTCGTTTGAAAGATGTGTAAGGGATAAATCCAATCATAACTGAACAAGGAAAAAAGTATCATGAACCCACTTGTAACCAATGAGGCCCCTGATTTTACTGCTATTGCAG
Source organism: Desulfobacteraceae bacterium UBA5623 (assembly GCA_002424495.1). Classification (GTDB taxonomy): domain Bacteria; phylum Desulfobacterota; class DSM-4660; order Desulfatiglandales; family Desulfatiglandaceae; genus UBA5623. Next base: position 1,931 of record DIKH01000324.1, on the reverse strand, counting down.
TAATGCCGGACAACTCTTTCAATGAGGCGTTTGCCCTCTCCAGTCTGCGTGGCCAGTATGTCCTGCTCTTTTTTTATCCCCTGGATTTTACCTTTGTCTGTCCCTCTGAGATCCTGGCCTTTAACAGGGCCCTTGACCAGTTTAAGGAGCGGAATTGTCAGGTGGTGGGTGTTTCTGTTGATTCTCACTTCACCCATCTTGCCTGGAAGAATACACCGGTGAATGCTGGTGGAATCGGTAATGTGCAGTTTCCGCTGGTCGCTGATCTGGATAAGAGCATTGCTCAGAACTATGGGGTCTTATTGCCTTTGGGGATTGCCCTGCGCGGTCTGTTTCTTATTGATAAAGAGGGTGTCGTTCGCAGTCAGGTGGTCAATGACCTGCCGTTGGGACGAAGCGTGGAAGAGGCTTTACGTGTGCTTGATGCCCTGCAGTTTACCGAGCAGTGCGGAGATGTCTGTCCGGCCAACTGGAAAAAGGGTGACGCCGCCATGACGCCTACGGCTGAGGGTGTGGCCCGTTATCTTGCTGATCATGCCAATGATTGATGGCCGTTATGAACCAGGCAAGGTCCTTTTTTTGCTTGGTTCATTTACGGCCTCTTATGCCGCATCCAGAAAACAGCAATCTGTTCTGCTGTATTCTGGTGCGGCGCCAGTTAAGCTACATCTGCCGTAGATCCTGCAGCAGGCCGCTTGTAATTGGGCAGCTGTGTTGTTGACGATAACTTTGGCGGCTGTGGCAGCGCGGGAGGTGATGAAGAATGTTCTCCCGGTTGCTGTCTTTGATGAATAAAACTTTTGTGAATGGAGACCTGATTATGGCTGAAAAAATGGGTGTGTATAAATGTGACATCTGCGGCAATATTGTTGAAGTCCTCCATGCGGGCGGGGGAGATCTCAGCTGTTGCGGCGCCCCCATGGTTCTTTTTGTTGAAAATACGGTGGATGCCGCCAAGGAAAAACATGTGCCGG
>DIKH01000324.1:0-934 GCA_002424495.1 Desulfobacteraceae bacterium UBA5623 | reverse complement strand
GCCCATCCTATGGAAGAAAAGCATTATATTGAATGGATTGAGCTGATTGCCGGAGATTCCTGTTATCGTCAGTTTTTAAATCCAGGCGATGCCCCGGAGGCCTTTTTTGCCCTAAAAGCAGACAAGGTTGTGGCCAGAGAGCATTGTAATCTGCATGGGGTCTGGAAGGCGTAAGTGTGACACCATTATTTTTATTTTTTGACCTTTGTTTCTTGTCGAGGTGAAGAGTATGATAGCGCCGGAAGAAATGTATCAGTGCCAGATGGTTAATTGTGGCTATATCTATAATCCGGAGAAGGGCGATCGTAAGGGTAAGATTGCCAAGGGTACCAGGTTTAAGGATATCCCTGATGACTGGCACTGTCCGGTCTGCGGGGCCAGTAAAAAGGCGTTCAGACCCCTGGCGGGACCGGGTTCTGTTCATGCGGAAAATGCAAAGACTCAGGAGACTCCTGAGCAAACTTCAGGGAGTGAAGGTTCCATGCAAAAATATCGATGCAATATCTGTGGGTATGTTTATGATCCGGCCGCAGGCGAGCCCGCCGCCGGCCATGCACCAGGGACATCTTTCGAAGATCTTCCCGACGACTATGAATGTCCGGTTTGCGGAGCGGCAAAGGATGACTTTTCTGCGGTATAATAGTTTCCTTTTCAGAACTTGCTAACAAGAAAAGTCTGTTGTTTAATAACAGCTCAGCATGTTAAGCTGCTGTAAAAAAATAACATGGCCATTGAAGTAACCGGAGCGGCATAAGGAGCCGTAACGAAATTGATATAAATGGCCATGTTATTTCGTAACGGCTCCTAAATAATAGAAACGGTAGAGGGAGTCGTAAATTTTTTTTACGACTCCCTCTACCGCTCCATTGAATATTTTCAACAATAAGTGATTACATAATGCAAAAGAAGGTCCTGCTGGTCGCTTTTCAAGGGC
>DIKH01000432.1 GCA_002424495.1 Desulfobacteraceae bacterium UBA5623 | reverse complement strand
AAAATTATGCGCCATTTCAAAACAGACCCCCACCCCTGCCCGCTCGCACCCGGATTTTGAGAAAATACTAACAATTTTTGTTATGTATTGATTCCCAAAAATTTACTTATGCCCTCCCAAATCATCTTGATTGCCTGAGCCGACTGCGAATTCTTATCATATTCAAAAATAGTCTGCCCTTGTACCATAGACTTTGTAACCACCGGGTCAAAAGGTATCCTGCCCAGTACGGTTATACCCCTGTCCTGTGAAAACCTCTCTATTTTCCGCGCCTGCTCAGGATTAAGGTCAAACTTGTTGACGCATACCATGGCCGGGACCTTGAAGTGGCCTGCCAGTTGCGCAACACGCTCCATATCGTGGTCGCCTGAAACCGACGGTTCAGTGACAATCAGCACCGCCGAAGCCCCTCCGATGGAAGCGATTACCGGACAACCCACGCCGGGCGGCCCGTCCGTAACGATCAGCTCAGCGCTATTTTTTTCAGCAAGCTTTTTTGCCTCCTGCCTCACAAGTGTTACAAGCCTCCCGGAATTTTCTTCCGCAATACCAAGCCTGGCATGTACCATCGGGCCAAAGCGGGTGCCAGAGATATACCATTCACCACAGGTCTGGACCGGAAACTCAATGGCCTTTTCCGGGCAAAAGTAGACGCAGACTCCGCATCCTTCACAATCAAGGCTGCTGACTGAGAAATCCGGCGTAATGGCATTCCACCTGCAAAGATCACGGCACAGGCCGCATTCGGTGCAGAGTTGGCGATTAATGACAGCCTTGCCGCCGCCCTGAAAATCGTTACGTTTTGTAACGTCGGGATTCATAATAAGATGAAGGTCTGCCGCATCCACGTCTGCATCGCAAAGGACTTTTTTTTCAGCAAGCGATGCAAAGGCCGCCACCAGGCTGGTTTTACCTGTCCCGCCTTTGCCGCTTATGATAACCAACTCCTTCATCAAATGCCCCCAATTCCCCTATTAAGCTTGCTCTACAATTTGCTTTATGCGGCTGTATAATCCCAGAAACTTTTCCCGCCACTCAGGCATGGCATCCACAATCAGCTCTCCCCTTGAATATGCCTCCGCAATATTCCGGCTGAACGGGATTTCCATCAGTATTGGCAGACCCTCCTGTTCTGCATGGATATGCACCTGCCGATCTCCTATATCCGAACGATTGATGACCAGTCCCTGGGGGATGCCAAGGACTTTGACCGCCTCAACAGCCAGCTTCAGGTCATGGAGTCCGAAAGGCGTCGGCTCTGTCACCAGCAGCACGAAATCAGAATCCTTCATGGAAGTGATTACCGGGCAGGATGTCCCTGGAGGGGCGTCAATGATCGTGAGCATTTTGGGATTGGTAAATGAGCGGACCTTCCGTATCAGGGGAGGAGACATGGCCTCCCCGACCCTCAGCCTTCCATGGACAAAGCCCAGGCCGTTCCTATTACCTCTTTCAATGACACCCAATTCCCGGCCTTTTTCAGAAATCGCATTTACGGGACAGACCTCCATGCAACCGCCGCAGCTATGACACATCTCATCAAACGTCAGGATGGTTTCAGCAATCACCAGGATGGCCTTGAACTGGCATATCTCGGCGCATTTCCCGCAGAGGGTGCACTTGTTTTCATCCACCTCAGGGACGGGAGTCGTGATCCGCTCCGTCTCATTGATTACCGGATTCAGAAAAAGGTGCGCATTGGGTTCCTCTACATCACAATCCAGGATCTGGACATTATTTCCGATAGAAAATGCCAGGTTGGTGGCTACGGTCGTCTTGCCGGTGCCTCCTTTTCCGCTTGCAATGCTGATGATCATGTCTTTAATCCGAATCTAATATGTGGCAATAAAACCCGGTTAAGTTTGAGTTAATGTTACGATCTGTTCCACCAGGTTTTCAAATTCATGGCTAAAGGCCAGTTCATTTTCATACAGTTGCGCCAGAAGCCCTTCATCAGCCTTTATCACCACCTTGGGCTCGATCGGCAACCTGGCTAAGAGCCTCAGGTTTTCCTTCGCGGCCATCATTTGTCCCCCGTGTGACTTGAAGAGATCTATCTTTTCCCCGCAGTGGGGGCAGACAAAGCCGCTCATGTTTTCTACAAGTCCCAAAATAGACATGTTCACCTGACGGCAGAAGTTAATGGATTTTCTCACATCCGCCAGGGAGATCTCCTGGGGGGTGGTTATAATCAGCGCCCTGGCATCCGGAATGGTCTGCGCCACGGTCAGAGGTTCATCCCCTGTGCCAGGCGGGGAGTCTATAATCAGGTAATCCAGATCCGACCAATCAATCTCTGAGATAAACTGCCTGATAACGCCGATCTTGATAGGCCCTCTCCANNAGAGTCTCAATGGATAAGACCTTAAGATTTGGCATATATTGAAGCGGAAGAATTTTTCCCGGCTGTTCAGACGGCAGTAACTTCCCACTAAGCCCCAATAATCTCGGTATGCTCGGACCATGGAGGTCTACATCCAAGAGACCGACACTGTAACCTTTTTTTGCCAGGACAACTGCCAGGTAGGCCGCGATACTGCTTTTTCCCACACCCCCTTTACCGCTCATGACCAGAATCTTGTTCTTGATGTGACTTAGACGTGCTTTGATCTCGATATCCTGCTTTGCGTTTGGGTCATCCAGGCTGCTTAGCCCACTGCTTTTGCATGCCATGCTAAATGTTCTCCTTTCTTAAAAATTAGGGTCAAATTCCTTGCCGGTTCTTTTTCTTGTTCTCCCTCGCGGACATGTTTTATGAGTATCATCTTTACCATACCTTTGTCTATGACCCTTGCAGCCAGGCATCAAAAACCCTGAATGGAAAAGATTCCCTTTTAGGTATGCCTCCAGCACGTCCTCCGGATGACCGGCGATGTCTTGAATTATTCTTATCCCGGAGGCTGCCAACATACTCCAAAAAGGGCGTGATACAGCTCCGCATATTAAAATGTCAACATCCATTCCCCTGATACGGACGCATCTTCGCGTCAACTCCCGTTCGTCAAGGTATATTTCAAAACGGGAAGCCTCTTTTTGGCCATCTGTTTCAACGACCAAAAGCTTGGATGCCGTATCCAGGACAGGCGAAATTTTGTCGTCCCAGACGGGAATGGCTATTCTCATGCAACTGACCTTTGGGCCGAGGCAATCAGGATTCGAGTGTTCGTAACCTGGCGTCTATTGCATCTAATTCAGACTTCAAGGCCACTGCCTGATCTTTAAGAAAACCCTTTTCCTGCTCTTTTGTGTAAGAGGCCGGATAATTCCCGGGTCCAAACGGACCGGATCTCACCCATCGGCGGGGCACATTGGAGCAAAACATACTGCGATGGCCACGACCGCGACCCATGCGGGGTTGCGGCCTTCCTCCTCCCCATCCAAAAAACATGCTATCCGGATTGCACCTGCCTCGAGCACCCCCTGTCATTGGTCCCATTGACATGGGTCCTGTACCATCATATCCAGGCATGATTAATACCTCCTTTCAAAATTTTTCTGTTCCTCGGTTCCCAAATCTTAAAGCCCTGGAAATCATCAGGAGGAATACATTTCATTAGTTCTCTCGTAACTTCTCAAAAAGTCCGGGTGCGAGCGGGCAGGGGTGGGGGTCTGTTTTGAAATGGCGCATATCTTTACGTCATTCCATGCAACGGCAGCATAAGCCCGAAATTTTCTCGGAACAGCCCCACAGGACAGTGCCCGCTTGAGACTCCATCTTCTCTGCCTGTCCCGCGAGTTATTCAAGGTTATTGGGGCGTTGCAGCGGCGCCAACAAAAATTATGCGCCATTTCAAAACAGACCCCCACCCCTGCCCGCTCGCACCCGGACTTTTTGAGAAGTTACGTTCTCTCTTGATAATCCAGCAACAGCATTTCCCATGCCAGAAGGAACAGAATGGCAAAAAAAGATCTTTATTACCGGATATGTTTAGACTTATTGCCCTTTAACGGGCTTGGGAAAGGGAACCGGATAGTATTGCAATCCTGCATTCATGCAATATTGCAAATTCACTAATATTGCGCAAATGCAATACAATGCAGGGCTCAGACTGTTTTTGTCCGGCCATCTTTTTTGGGGGTATCCAGATTGAATCTTTTGATTTTTCTCCATAGCGTGGTGGGGTGCATGCCCAATTGAGCGGCTGTGGCGCTTCTGTTCCATTTATTTTTTATCAATGCATTATAGATAAAATCCTTTTCGGAAACTTTCCACAATGCATTTATTGATTTGTTTTCTTTTTCCGGCAAATTATCTTTTGTGCTCGATGTGTGGCGGATATAATCAGAAAGGCATTCGACCCCAATCAGACTGTCTTTGCAGACCACCGTGGCGCACTCTATAATATTTTCCAGCTCCCGGATGTTTCCTGGAAATTCATGAGCCATGACCATGGAAAGCGCCGCAGGGGTAAGCCCCTGGATGTCTTTTGAGTTTAACTGATTGAATTTTTTTATAAAAAAATCTATCAGAAGGGGGATGTCCCCTTTACGTTCCCTTAACGGGGGGAGATGAAGTTTGACTACATTGATACGGTAATAGAGGTCTTCCCTGAAAATCCCCTCCTTTACAAGGGCTGCCAGGTCCTTATTGGTGGCAGCGACAATCCTGACATCCGCTTTTTCGGATTTTGTTCCTCCCAGGGGTTGAAAGGTCTTGTCCTGAAGCACGCGAAGGAGTCTCACCTGCAATGCCGGAGACACATCTCCAATTTCATCCAGAAACAGGGTCCCGCCTTTGGCAAGGGCCAAGCGTCCGGGTTTATCCTTTTTTGCATCGGTAAATGCCCCGGCCTTGTATCCGAAGATCTCCGATTCAAGAAGCGTGTCAGGTAACGCCCCGCAATTAATGGTAATCATGGGACCTTTTCCCCTGGGGCTCAGGGAGTGAATGGCCTTTGCAAAAAGCTCTTTTCCAGTTCCGCTCTCTCCCTCCAGCAAGATAGTGGCGTCACTTTCAGAGATCTGCTCCAGCATTCCGAAGAGCCTTAGCATCTCCTTGTCTTTGCTGATGATGTCATGAAAGGAATGCCTGCCGGAGAGTTCCTTTCTGAGGGCTTCCACCAGGCTGAGATCGCGGAATGTTTCCACTCCTCCGATCATATTACCATCATTGTCCTTCAAAATAGCGGTCGAAATGCTTATGGGGATACGTTCACCCTCCGAGCTGACAATAAAAATGGATTGATTAATCACCTGCCGGCCGGTCTCCATGGTTCGACGCAAGACACAGGCCTTTTCGCAGATACTGGCCCTGAATACATCCCAGCAATGGCGGCCAAGGGCCTCTTCCTTTTTGATGCCTGTTATTTTCTCTGCCGCACGATTAAAAGAGGTTATTCTCCACTCCGGATCAACGGTGAAAACCCCGTCCGCAATGCTGTCAAGGATAATCTGTGTCTGATCTTCCAAGCTTCAGCCCATTAGAATTTAGGAACATTTATGTAAGTCTCAAAAAGTGCGGGTGCGGGCGGGCAGGGGCGGGGGTCTGTTTTGAAATGCGCATATCTTTA
>DIKH01000050.1 GCA_002424495.1 Desulfobacteraceae bacterium UBA5623 | reverse complement strand
GTCTTGTCTTCAAACTGGAAGCTGCCTGAGGCCCTGGTCCAGGGCATAGCCTTTCATCATCAACCGTTTTCAGCATCCAGTCATTCCCAATTTGCTGCCATAATCGGGCTTGCCGACTACCTTTATCATGAGGCGATTTATTACGGAGGGCTGTCAGATGGTTTTTCCGGGTTTCCCTGTGAGCTTTCCTCATGTCACTGGACTTTTTTGACTCAGCTGTTCCCGGGTTTCGACAATGATAAGTTGAAGGTGATGATTGAAGAAGCTCTTGATATTATAAAGCACGGACAGGAGTTATTCGCGATTCTGGATTGAGATATCCTCTAAATGGAATCTTCCATTGTTTTATATTTTCAATAGTTGGCTATGAAAGATAAGGCAGTATATATAGTATCCACTGAAGAAACCTATCATTACGGGCAGGTGGTTTATGAAGAAGGCAATTCCGGCGATTGGATATATGTTATCCTTTCGGGACTTGTAGAGGTTTCCAAAAGCGTTGGAGGGCAAAAGTATATCATTGAGATACTGCAAGCGGGTGACGTGTTTGGAGTCATTGAATATATCGGGAGGATGAAGAGAACTACTACTGTTAGGGCTATAGGCCTTACCACCATTGGCCTTATTGACCGTGAGTTCCTTGACAGGGAATACAACCAGCTTTCCGGACCATTGAGGGGGGTCTTTGAGACAATGGCCCGCAGGTCCAGAAAAATTTTGGACATGTTTTCAGGATCTATCTTACGTTCTGAGCCCAGGAGTCAAAAGATCCTGCCATTGTTCTTTTCCGATGGACAGACCAGTTATCGGGCGCATACTGTTGACGTAAGCACTAATGGACTTTTTATTGTTACAGAACATCAGCTGGAACCCGGCCAGGAGATACTTGTCAAATTATCGCTTCCAGGTGTATCAAGCCCTTTGCAGATAAACTGCAAGGTTGTCTGGAACAGTAAGGGGGAGGCTGAACAACCGGCAAAGCTGCCCGGCATGGGTGTAACATTCAACAAAATCTCAAAAAAGGACTACAATACCTTGAGGAATTTTTTTTCAATTAAGCAAGCAGACAACTGAACACTCCAAAGAATTCCAATCAATATTACTTCCTACAACCATTTTCTTAAAGACTGTATTCTGACCTGATATTTTTTCAAAAATCCCACCGGATGATACGAAAGTTTTGCCTCCCTAAGACCTTCGTCATCAAGATCCTGCTCCCGATTAACCACTGTTATATGCTGACAGGAGGGATCGGAGAGGACAAATTCCAGGAACATCTTATTAATCGCCTGGTAAACTCCCTTATAATCGGGGTCGCCTTTTTCAAAATGGATCAGGAATGTATTATCGTCAAGGCGCTCGCCTATTGAGTAAGCGGCAATCTTGTCGGCAACCAGGATTACCCCGCCTTTGAGTCTCATCAGGTTATTCCATTGGTGCAGAACTCTTTGGATTGCGCCGTTTTCGGACGAAAGGCTGTCAACCGACTGGCAATCGCGCCAGACACACCATGATTGCTGCATGTTAAATACAATTCCGATCATATCGTCCTGTAACGGAGAGAATTTGTATGAGTAGTTTTTCAGAAATTGATTGAGAAGATTCTTCTTTTTGTGAAACTGTCTTCCTTTCAATGTGCTGATCTCGCGGATGTCATACAGGTAATCCCAGTGGCCCCTGGCCTCATCAACGATCATACCTGCTCCAATATTGTCCTTCCAGATGTCAAGAAGCATCTGTGGCAAACGGATGAACACGGCAGGGCATGAAAAATATTCCTCAACAAAGTCCTTCCATTTTAAATCCTTCCAGGGACCGACAGGCGCCCAATAGGCATCTAACGGTCTGGTTTGCTTTATAAATACAAGCTGATCAGTCCACGCCCATAAAAGACCATGCTCGTCAGCCCATGACCACAGATTTACAAAACTATAGTCCGAGGCCTTTTGCGGACACAGGGAAAGACGTTCAAGATAGGCCTTTTGACGATCAAGTCCAATTGGCTCAAATTGTAGTTGCATGCCCATTAACTCAGAGGGATTCCAGAAAAGTCCCCTTTAAACGGAATGTTCCAAATAAAAATTTGAGGTTGCAAGGGTACGGATGCGTCAGGAACTGGAATTTTTGGCCATATAATTGATGAATTCTTAAAAAGTCGAATTCATCATGTCTTAGGTTTTAAGTGTTAAGTTTTAGGTTATGCTTTATCTGTGAAATTAAAAAATTAAAAGCTAACGCCTAAAACTCAACACTGAGAAAAAGGCGATGTTCTACTTTTTACAAAACCATCATGAGTTATTCCCTGATCTTCTTTTTCCTGTTCTGTTCATATGCGTCCCGTAAGGATACATACAGATCAAGGGCATCATTTTTAAAGCTTTCGTATTCACCTATATGGAGGGAGGTATAGTTAATCATTTCAAAGGACTTGATACCAGTTTCCAGCAGATTATTGTCAATATAGCTGAGTGGGTTTAAGAAAAAGTCAGGGACCATCCCTATGGTGTCGCGTATGTTTGATGGTCCAAAAATGGGAAGGACCAGATGAAAGCCTCCTCCCACACCGTAATTTCCCATTGTCTGACCAAAATCCTCTTCATAGGCCTTAAGACCCAGCCAATGCCTTGCAGGGTCTCCAAAGCCCAGGACGCCTATAGTGGTGTTTACACCAAATCTGGCGGTTTCAATTCCGGCACGTTTTATTTTTAGTTGAAGGAGGTTGTTTACAAAGCGGATAGGAAACATGATATTTCTGAAACAACGGTTTATTGCCAGACGTCCCTTTTTCGGAATGATCCAGGCAAGGCCCCTGGCGACCGGTTTAAGCGCCCAGAAATACAATTTATCATTAATAACGGTCATAACCCTGTTGTATCCGGCAAGGGGATCAAAAACAGACTCAGAGGGCTGATCTTCAAATTCACCTTCCGGATAAACATCATCGCCAGCCAAGTCATATTGCCCCTGGTCTGAAGACTCATTGAGGTTATCAACCGATGTTTCTGCATGCAGTGAGACTGCGGAAAACAACACAAATATCAGGAATGCCAATGCTGAGACTATTAAGCGATTCATAATCACCCCCCACAAATTTAGTGAGAGCTTTTATTACCACATTTTTTTTTATTATGAAACCTCTAATTTGTGGACGTTTCAGGTTACTTGTTTTATAAGAAGATCAGATAACAGGGGGTTACGAGTTTAAAGTTAAATGCGTTAAAAAAGTTAAAAGAGTTGAAAGCTGAACAACCCTCGTCTATAAGACGAGGGGTTCTAAAACCAGTTGATTAAAATCAACTTTTTTGTCATGCCGGACTTGATCCGGCATCCAGAGACCTAAATAGTCCTATCTCCTGGATTCCGGCCTTCGCCGGAATGACGAGGCGCAGATTGTGGTTCATTGGCCGGGATGAAAAGTCGCTCTGCGACAATCTAAAACTTGCTTCGCCTAAAGGCGAGGGATTTCAACCATCCCTGAAAGGGACATTAAAAAGTTCAAGGTTTTTGTTTTCAAAGGGTGCACAGGATGGAAAATAACAAGAGATGCTCAAATAATGACAGTCTAACAGAAGTCAGAACACCTCAAAGGCTCTTGATCTTTCAGCAGAACGCCAGTGGGGAAAGTAAGATAAAGGGGGTGCGAAAATTTGGCGAAGATCTCTTTGACATTGAAGTAATCTCCATAGATACCCCTCTTCCATCAATCATCGAGGATTCACGTGCATATCTGGCGGAAGATTTTTCAGCAGATCTTGTCCTCGATTTTTTAAGACACCCTGACCTGTCACTGGATCTTGCCCGTATATGTCATGAAAAAAAGATCCCCATTGTTGCATCAGGAAAGAAGCACAATGACAAATGGGCGTTTAAACCGCCTACCTGATGCGGGCTCTCAAGGCAGGTCTGCCTTGGACCATATGGGGAAAAATTCGGCGCTCCCGAATTTGATCTTGAGGTGTCAGAAGGAAGGGTTGTTGATATAAAGGTGATAAGGGGGGCGCCATGCGGCGCAACCTGGGAGGCGGCAAAACGCCTTAAAGGGGTTCCCGTAGATGAGGCTGTGGTACGTATGGGCCTTGAGCCGCAGTACTTTTGCAGTGCAAATCCTGCGGGTTGGGATCCTATCTATGGAAAAAGCCCTGTTCACTTTGCCGGAGATGTCCACTCTAGAGCACTCCGTAAGGCCCTCGATAAACTCAAGGGCCGCAGCCCTAGAAACCGGTGATGTTCCCTTGCTTCTATCGTAACTTTCCAGTAATTTCGAATAAAAACAATTAGATGGACTCCCGTTTTCACCATGGTAACGACTTATTACCGGATATCAAACAAAAGAGAGAAAAACAGCATCAATGCAGACATATCATATTGAAAAAATAGCAGATGAATTGAAGGCCCAACACTGGCAGGTGGAGGCAACGGCCTCACTTTTAACGGAAGGAGCGACCGTCCCCTTTATTGCCAGATACAGAAAAGAGGCGACCGGTTCTCTGGATGAAGTCGCCATTTCCAATGTCCGCGACCGTTTGTCCCAGCTAGAAGAGTTGGACAGGCGTCGGGAGGCGATATTCAAGTCTCTTACAGATCAAGGAAAGCTGACTGACGAGTTAAAGGAAAAAATCTCGCAGGCTGAAACCATGTCAGTACTTGAAGACATTTATCTGCCGTTTCGGCCAAAGAAACGCACCAGGGCGACAATTGCCAGAGAAAGGGGTCTGGAGCCTTTGGCCCAGAGACTCTTTATCCAGGAAAATAACATTGACCCGGAGGCAGAGGCCTCTTTTTTTGTTGATCCTGAAAAAGGCGTCCTAACAGTAGCAGACGCTCTGTCAGGCGCCAGGGACATCATTGCAGAATGGATAAATGAAGATCAGGATGCACGCACAGCAATGCGAACATATTTTTCAGAAAAAGGGATCTTTAAGTCAAAGGTCGTTTCTGGCAAGGAATCGGATGGCGCCAAATACAGGGACTACTTTGACTGTCAGGAACCGGTTGCCACTGCCCCATCTCACAGGATACTTGCAATGCGAAGGGGTGAAAAAGAGGGTTTTTTAAGCCTCTATGTGGGTCCGGCCGATGTGGAGCAGGCATGCGCCCTGCTTGAGGCACGCTTCGTCAAAGGGAACTCCCCTGCCTCTTCACAGGTAAAGATTGCAGTGGAAGAC
>DIKH01000095.1:2786-15239 GCA_002424495.1 Desulfobacteraceae bacterium UBA5623 | reverse complement strand
TCAACTGCCGTTTTTAGGTTTAAAGGTGGATCAAGATCTGGCTTGACCCTATTCCCTTTCAGATTTTGCTGGATTTAATCAAGGATTTTATGTGATTATAGCGCGACTTACCTTAAAGGACCCACTAAATATTGGTTTATAAATGCAGAAATCATCGTTATGAAAAGGCTCGACTAGGCAAACCAAATGTCCGAAGAACTGGAATGGCAGACCAGAAGAGATCGAATAAACAAAAAGTTAGAAGCCTTAAAGCCTCCCTGGAAAATTATTAAATACAAAGACGGACTGGATACATCCGGTATCGATCAGCATGCTGTTGAAGAATTTCCCACGGCCAATGGCCCGGCAGACTATGCCCTTTTTGTAAAGGGCAAACTGCTGGGGATCATTGAAGCCAAGAAGGTGTCGGTGGGTCCTCAAAATGTGCTGGAACAGGCCAAGCGCTATTCCAGGGGTGCTTTTTCAGGGCCGGGCAATTGGGACGGCTATAGGGTGCCTTTTTTGTATGCCACAAATGGTGAGATCATATGGCATATTGATGTCCGTAACCCCAGAAATATAAGCCGTCAGCTCTCCAATTTTCACACTGCGGACGCCTTGTCCGACTTTTTTGTTTATAACAATATATCAGGACTGGAAAAACTGATTCAAAATCCTGCTCCAGTTCAAGGGCTTTGGACTTATCAGCTTCAGGCCGTGGAATCGGTTGAGGCCGCCATTGCCAGGGGCAAGAGGGCCATGCTGCTGGCAATGGCAACAGGTACCGGAAAAACCTTTACTACAGTCTCCCTGATCTACCGTCTGCTGGAATCAGGGGTCGCACGTCGCATTCTGTTTCTGGTGGATCGCCGCGCTCTGGCAGCCCAGGCAGTAAGGGAATTTGCTTCTTTTACCACGCCCTCCGGCACCAAGTTTGACAAGGAATATGAAGTCTACAGCCAGAGTTTCCGAAAAGAGGACTTTGGCGATGACAAGTCCTTTGATCCCAAGGTGCTCCCCAATGATTATCTGACAGCGCCCCAGGTGACACACACCTTTGTCTATGTGTCCACCATACAAAGGATGACCATCAACCTGCTGGGTTGGGAGCATGCCTTTGCACAGAATCCTAATGATCCGGATTTTGAGGAGGAGACCCAGCAGTTTGACATCCCCATCCATGCCTTTGACCTGATCATTGCAGATGAATGTCATCGGGGCTATACGGCCAAGGAGACGGCCACCTGGCGGCGGGTGATGGATCATTTTGATGCCGTCAAAGTGGGTCTGACCGCCACACCCGCTTCACATACCCTTGCCCTTTTCAGGGAGGTCATTTACCGCTACACCACGGAACAGGCTGTTCTGGACGGTGTCCTGGTAGATTATGAGGCTGTAAAGATCAAATCCGATGTTCACATTAACGGCATTTTCCTGAAACCTGGTGAACACGTGGGGGTTGTGGATACGGAAACAGGGCGGGAAACCTATGATGAACTGGAAGACGAGAGGGAGTTTGCCGTCAATGATATTGAACAGAAGATCACCGCCCCTGAGAGTAATCGAAAGATCATTCATGAAGTGGCTAAATATGCCTATCAGCATCAGGAAGACACAGGCCGCTTTCCCAAGATCCTGATCTTTGCGGCAAATGACCTGGATCATACATCCCACTGCGATCAACTGGTTCAAATCTGCAAAGAGGAATTCGGGCAGGGGGATGATTTTGTCAAAAAGATCACCGGCAGTCCCAGCGTAGACCGGCCCCTGCAACGGATCAGGGAATTCAGGAACCGGCCAAATCCAAAGATCGTTGTAACCGTAGACATGCTCACCACAGGGGTGGATATCCCGGCCCTGGAATTTCTGGTGTTTTTGAGACCGGTCAAGTCCCGTATCCTCTGGGTCCAGATGCTCGGTCGCGGCACCAGACGCTGTCCGGATATTCACAAGGAAAAATTTGTCATCTTCGACTGTTTTGACGGCACCCTGATAAAGTACTTTCATGATGCCACAGACTTTACTGTCGAACTGCCCCAAAAGGACCCCTTGTCCATTGTCCAGGTCATAGAGAACATCTACCAGAATGTAGACCGTGTATATTACGTCAAGGTCCTGATTAAACGATTGCGCAGGATTGAACGCAGCATGAGCGGTAAGGCCCGTGAAGAATTTGCAGCCTTTATCCCGGAGGGAGACATGGGCAAGTTTGCGGACAACCTTAAGAATCTGCTCCGGGATGACTTTACTGGGACAATGAATATCCTCCGTAACCCGGCATTTCAAAATCTGCTGATCAACCACCCCAAGGCAAAACGCAGTTTTCTGGTGGGTTATGAAGTTGCGGATGAAGTTTCTTCTGAGGTGGCCTTTAAAAAGGGAGGCGAATACCAGAAGCCTGAAGACTACCTGGATGCCTTTGCCCGCTTTGTTAGGGAAAACCGAGATCAGATCGAGGCCATCCGGATATTGCTGGAACGTCCCAGGGAATGGCGAACGGACGCCCTGGAAGAGCTGCGTGAAAAACTGGCCCACGAAGACTTTTCCGAAAAGACACTCCAAAAGGCCCATCAGCTCGTCTACAACAAGGCCCTTGCCGACATCATTTCCATGGTCAAGCATGGCGTCCGCGGCGAGACCCCGCTTTGGACCGCAGCGGAACGGGTGGACAGTGCCATGGCCCGGATCATGAAGGGCAAGTCATTTGATACGGATCAGCAGCAATGGCTGGGCATGATCCGGGAGCACCTGGTTGAAAACCTGACCATTGAGATGGATGACTTTGACAATATGCCTATTTTTGCACGCCAGGGCGGCAGAAGCAGGGCCAAAAAGATCTTCGGTAATGACCTGCGGCCATTGATTCAGGATATCAATTTTGCCGTTGCCGCGTAGAGAACACATTCATGGAGAGAAAAGATTTTTAAGGTCACAAAACGTGACCTTAAAGACAACGTCATTAAATTAGGTTTTCCACCCAAGAGTGGGAGTCTCCGGCGTCATTCCGGCGAAGAGGCTGTGTCATAATTAAAGAGATGCTGTTGCACCGGGTTTCGTCATTCCGGGCTTGACCCGGAATCCAGAATGATACGAGTTAGTGCAATACTGGATGCCGGATCGGGGTCCGGCATGACGGGATGGAAAGAGCCCATTTTTTGATTACGGCACAGCTTAGAAGGCCGGAATCCAGGTAGCTTAGGATCTCTGGACCCCGGCCTTCGCCGGGGTGACGGTGTGAGGGTTTTGAATTATCCTAAAGTTTAATGACATTGACCTGAGATAGGGGCGACATTCGAAGGATTCTGCCCCTCGCATTGGCCTATCACTGGAAGCCCGTGAAACATCAAATTTGATGTTGACCTTATATGGAATTTTCTATAGAATTCTATGAAACAGACGCGGGAAGATGCCCCGTGCGGGAATTCCTGGATGATTTGAAGGCATCTGATCCGGATGATTTTGCCGCTGTTCTTGCCGGTCTTTCAAAGCTGAAAAGCAGGCATTACCACCGTCCGCCTTTGTCCAAGGCCATTGGGGGTGATCTGTTTGAGCTTCGGCACGTGGGCAAGTTGAATACTCGGGTAATCTATTTCTTTTACAAAGATCGGCGGATTGTTGCTGTACATGGAATTCGAACAAAGGCCATGAAGATCCTCAAACACGATCTTCAGGTCGCCGACCAGCGACGACAGGACTGGTTGAAGAGGTTTAAAAAATGAAAACAAGAACGAACTTTGACAAGTACCTGGAGGAGCAGCTCAAAGACAGAGATTTTGCTGAGCGGTTTAAAAGCGCCGGAAACGCCTGGGATATTGCCTTGCAGATTGCTGCACTGCGTAAAGATGCCGGATTGTCCCAGAAGGAACTGGCCCGGCGGCTGGGCACATCCCAGCAACAGATCAGTCGCCTGGAATCACCATCATATGAAGGCCATTCCCTGAGCATGTTGCGCCGGGTGGCTGAGGTGCTTGGTGCAACCATTCAGGTAAAAATACAAAGAAAAACAGGCCCTGAAAGATATTCCGTGGCTGAAAAAGGGGCAAAATACGGTGAGTAAACGTTTATTCCTCGTCATTCCGGCGAAGGCCGGAATCCAGTTCCCATTTCATCACAGAAATACAAAAGAGGCATTGCATGACTGATATTGTAAACAAGCTGTGGGGATTCTGCCATACCCTGCGGCATGATGGAATTGACTATGGCGACTATATCGAACAGTTGACCTACCTGCTCTTCCTGAAGATGGCCGATGAGAAGGCCGTGCATATTCCAGTAAAATACAATTGGGAGGGCATCAAGAAGGAATCCGGCCAGAAACTCCTGGATCATTACGCGGATGTATTGCGAAACCTCAGAAAGGAACCAGGCCTTTTAGGCGATATCTTCACCCAGGCCATGCCCCGGTTCAACAACCCGGTAAACCTCAAGCGTCTGATCACCATGATAGACGAGGAAGAATGGTCTGCCCTGGGCGTGGATGTAAAGGGTGCGGCATTTGAAGGGCTCCTGGAAAAATCCGCAAGCGAGGGAAAAAAGGGGGCAGGCCAGTATTTTACCCCCCGGGAGCTGATCAAATCCATGGTGCGGGTGATGAAGCCCGACCCAAGGCATGATCAGGAATTCACCATCTGCGATCCGGCCTGCGGGACAGGCGGATTTTTGATGTGCGCCTATGAATGGCTGATGGAAGAGACCAAAGGCGCGTTAGACCGCAAACTGATCAAGCGGATCAAGACCCAGACATATTACGGACAGGAGCTGGTTCCCCGTCCCCGGCGTCTGGCCCTGATGAACCTGTATCTCCACGGCCTTGAAACCCACATATATCTGGGCGATACCATCTACGAGCCTGATCGAGGGGTAAGGTACAGTTGCATCCTGACCAATCCGCCCTTCGGCACCAAGGGCGCCAACCAGGCCCCGGAGCGGGACGATTTCACCATAGAGACCAGCAATAAGCAGCTCAATTTCGTGCAGCACTGCTCAAACATCCTCAAGCCCGGAGGCCGGGCCGCCATTGTGTTGCCTGACAACTGCCTGTTCGAGGGCAAGGCAGGAGAGGTATTTGAGATCCTCATGCAGGATTGTAATGTGCACACAGTGCTGCGCCTTCCCAGGGGGACATTTACACCATACAGCCCCGGAGTAAAGGCAAATGTAGTCTTTTTTCAGAAGGGACTTTCCACGGAAAGCACCTGGATATTCGACGGCCGCTCAAATGTCCCCGGCATTACCAAGAAGGAACGTCCGTTGACCCATGAACACTTTAAGGAGTTTGAAAAGTGTTACGGCAACGACCCCAATGGGCAGGGCAAACGTAAGGATGTGGGACAAGAGGGAAGATTCCGGAAGTTTCACATCAGTGAGATCAAGGAGCGGAATTACAAGCTTGATATTACATGGCTCAAGGATGAAACGCTGGAAGATGTCAATGATCTCCCGGAGCCTGAGATGCTGGTGGCCGAGGCGATTACAGAGCTTGAAGCGGTGGTTGATGATTTGCGTGATATCTTGGCGTTGGTTGAGGTGAATGGGGAGTCATTAAGCTAATGAGCTTAGTAGTACCTTTTGAAGATCTTTTTTCCAATGAATCAGGTTTGCTATCAAGTCACAGGTCTTGGAAAAGAATTGAACTCGGACAAGTCTTATCTATTGTAAATGGCTTTGCATTTAAGTCTGAACTATTTTCAAAAAATTCTGGCTTCCCACTGATCAGGATAAGGGACATAATAAAAAACAAAACAGAAACCTTCTATGCTGGTGAGTATTCTAATGAATATATTGTTTGTTCTGGGGACCTTTTGGTGGGAATGGATGGAAATTTCTTATGCTCTGAATGGTGTGGAGAAAGAGCATTATTAAACCAGCGAGTATGCAAACTTATTCCTAATGAAAATTATGTTAACAAAAAATTTCTCCTTTATGGGATTAACGGGTATTTGAGTGCTATTCAAAATGCTACCTCATCTGTGACAGTTGGACACTTGTCATCTAAAGATATCTTACGTATTCCTTTTCCTTTACCTCCGTTAACTGAACAACAACGCATCGTAGCCAAGCTCGAAAAACTGATGGCAAAGCTGGACCAGTGCAAAGCGCGGCTGGAAAAGATTCCCACGATCCTCAAACGCTTCCGCCAGTCAGTGCTCGCTGCCGCTTGTTCAGGGGAGTTGACGAAGGGGTGGAGGAAAGAAAATACTAAAATAACGCCTGCCGACCAATTAATGAAAGCTCTTATTTCTTCTGAGCCAGAAAAATATCTTGATATTTTTGAGTTATCATCCGATTGCATCTTGCCATTAACTTGGTGCTGGGTTCCATTAGGCAGATTGGGAATTTTTTTAGGAGGAGGGACTCCTTCAAAATCAAATCCTGATTTCTGGAGTGGAACAATTCCATGGGTTAGTCCAAAGGATATGAAAAAAGACGTCCTTTACGATTCTATTGATCATATCAGCGAAGAAGCTTTATTAAACTCTTCTACAAAATTAGTACCGGAGGGATCTATTCTTTTTGTCATTAGAGGCATGATCTTGAACCATACGTTACCAGTTGCTTTGACCAAAAAAGAAATGGCAATAAATCAAGACATGAAAGCATTGGTACCTGAGTTTCCTAATATGCGTATGTACTTGTTGATTGCATCAAAATTTCTATCAAGCAAGATTCTGTTTTTCGTTAAGGAGTCAACACATGGGACTAGAAGACTGGAAACAGCGCTGCTTAAGAATTGGGCTTTCCCCATTCCCCCACTTGCAGAACAAGAACAAATCGTCCGACGAGTCGAAGCCCTTTTCAAGTTCGCCGACCAGATAGAAGAACGTTACAATAAGGCCAAGGCCTATGTAGATAAGCTCACCCAATCCATTCTGGCCAAGGCATTCAGGGGAGAGCTTGTCCCGCAAGACCCAAATGATCCACCCGCCTCAGAACTACTCGAGCGGATCAAGGCCGAAAAGAAAGAGATCGAAACCCAAAGACCGGACCGGAGGAAAAAGACAAAAGAACTAAAATGAAATATCTCCAAGCAAGCCGCCATTCCGGCGAAGGCCGGAATCCAGATTTTTCAGCCTGTGAATGACATCCTGGACTCCGGCCTGCGCCGGAGTGACGGAGGTGGACTGGGGCATTCGAGTGCGGAGAACTTCATTGGGGATGGAGTGGTTGTTGGATGTTTGTCCGTTGTGGTAGTGGGGAGAGACCGGAGGGAAAAGACCAAAAAATTAAGATGGAATATCGTCGAGCAAACCGTCATTCCGGCGAAGGCCGGAATCTAGAAAAAAGGCGTAAAATTGAATAAACAGCCTGCCGTATATATCCTGGCCAGCAAAAGAAATGGGACTTTGTATATTGGTGTGACCTCAGATCTCGTCAAGAGGATATGGGAACATAAGAACGACCTCGCAGAGGGTTTTACTAAAAAGTATGGTGTGCATCAGTTGGTTTGGTATGAACTTCATGAGGACATGGCAGCAGCCATACAAAGGGAAAAAAGCCTAAAAGAGTGGAAAAGAGCCTGGAAATTGAATCTTATTGAGAAAGGTAATCCACACTGGGAAGATTTGTATCATACAATTGTCTGACTGGATTCCGGCCTGCGCCGGAATGACGGGTGGGGAGTAATCACCAGTCAACGCATAGCCTTTTCATATGCCTCTACAATAGAGCACAGGGTCAAAAGGAAGCCATGAAAAAGATAAAGGACATGCCTATTGAGGATCGGCCAAGAGAAAAACTGCTCCAGAAAGGTGCAGAGGCGCTTTCCGACCAGGAACTCATTGCCATACTGCTTGGAAAGGGTACGGAAAAACACGATGTCATGGCCATGGCCGGACAGGTGCTCAAAATACTTGACTCCGCAAACTGCAACCCCACCATAAAGGAACTCCTGGAAATCGAGGGCATGGGGCCTGCAAAGGCGGCCCTGATAAAATCCGCAAATGAATTTTACCGCCGCCGCATCAAACCCGAAGGCCTCAAGATATCCTTTCCCCCTGATGTGCTCCCGTTGATCCGTCATTACGCGGACAGGAAACAGGAGCATTTTATCTGTATATCACTTAACGGTGCAAATGAGGTCATCAACAGCCGGGTAATCTCAGTGGGCCTTGTAAACAAAACACAGGTCCATCCCAGAGAGGTATTCGCCGATCCCATCACCGACCGCGCCTCCGCAATCATCGTAGCCCACAACCACCCCAATGGCGGCCTGACTCCCAGCAAGGAAGACTTTGAAGTCACCAAGCAATTGAAATCCTCTGGTGAGACTTTGGGCATCAAGGTGCTGGATCACATCATATTCAATCATAAAGGATATTACAGCTTCTTGGAACAAGGGGAAATGTGAGACAGATGAAATGGTTAAGCGTAGACATATTTTTGATTAACCTAATACGTTAATTAAATTTTGACTTTTTGCCGATAGATGGATATCATATTTAAGACACAAAAATTAGAGAAACAATGTAACAGCCAGAAGATGTTGGTCCGCACGTATGGTTCACGCCGCGCCGGTCTAATTCGACGCCGACTCGATGAGCTGCGGGCAGCGAGTTCTCTTCAGGACATTCGGTATCTCCCCCAGGCCCGTTGTCATGAACTCAAGGGCAGCAAAGAAGGGGAACTCTCAGTGGATTTGGACCACCCCTATCGTCTCCTGTTTAGACCGGCAAATGAGCCTATACCACAAAAAGCCGATGGCGGCTTGGATTGGGCCAATGTTACTGCCATTGAAATTATTGGCGTGGAGGATACCCATGGGTAATAAAATTACAAACCAATATATTCCAGATAGCGTTTCCCCTCCAGGCGAAACATTACAGGAGACGATTGAGGCACTTGGAATGTCACAGGCTGATTTGGCGGAGCGAACAGGACATTCATCAAAAATGATAAATGAAATAATAAAAGGAAAAGCGCCGATAACGCCCAAGATGTCAATCGAGCTGGAGCGCGTCCTGGATGTCCCGGCATCTTTCTGGAACAATCGGGAGCGTCATTATCGTGAGAACCTGGCGCGCAGAGAAGAGCATGCCCGCTTAGAAGAACATGTGAAATGGCTTGATTCCATTCCAGTTAAAGACATGGTCAAGTGGGGATGGATAAAGCGATTTAAGGAGGAGGTGTCTCAGCTTCAGGAAGTCTTGAGGTTTTTTGGAATTGCCTCGCCGGATCAATGGCAGGCAGTTTCAGAGACCCTGGGACGTCAGGTTGCCTATAGGAAATCAAATGCCTTTACTGTTGATAATGGTGCTCTGATGGCATGGCTGCGAAAAGGTCAACTGGATGCAAAACAGCTCCATTGTGAAGATTACGATGAAAAGACATTCAGGGCAACTTTGAATTCGGTTCGGAACTTAACCGTTGAACCCCCTGAGGTATTCCAGCAGAAACTGCCTGAAATGTGTTCAGCCTGTGGGGTTGCAGTCGTTTTTGTTCCTGAGTTGCCCAAAACAAGAGTCAGCGGGGCGACCAGATGGCTGACAGCCAGTAAGGCCTTAATACAACTGAGCCTTCGATATAAATCAGATGACCATCTGTGGTTTTCATTCTTTCATGAAGCCGGGCACATTATTAAACACGGTAGGAAGGATATATTCATTGAAGGGTCAAGCATAGATATGGATGACATTAAAGAGGAACAGGCCAATCGGTTCGCTGCAGAGTGTTTGATACATCTTCAGGAATATAACCGTTTGCTTGAAAACGCCCCTTATTCAAAAGCAAAAATCACTGAATTCGCTGCGCAACTTGGTATTGCACCGGGAATTGTTGTCGGACGTCTTCAGCATGATGGACTCTTACCTGTAACCCATTGCAATGATCTCAAAAAGAGATTCAAATGGGCAAGGTGATCAATATCTAATAGCCAAACAGCTGACCGCTAATTGCTTTCTATAGGTTTATAACAGAGGGATTCAATTGGAGAGCATCAACTGGAGGGGTTTAATATGAAAAAGTCATTCGGGGCCAGGACACTGATCTTTCCCGCACCGGTCTGGTGTGTGGGATCGTACGACAATAACAATAAACCAAATGTGATGACAATCGCGTGGGGCGGCATTTGCTGTTCAGCGCCGCCTTGCGTGACCATTTCTCTTCGCAAGGCGACATACACCTATGGCAATATCATGGATAGAAAGGCTTATACCCTCAGCGTGCCTTCCGAAAATTATGTGAAAGAAGCTGATTATTTTGGCATTGTATCCGGCCGCGACATAGATAAATTCAAGGAAACCGGCCTCACACCGACAAGGTCCGATCTTGTAGATGCCCCCTATGTGGAAGAGTTCCCCATGGTTTTGGAGTGCAAGGTGATTCATCATTATGAAATCGGCCTGCATACCCATTTTGTGGGCGAGATTCTGGACGTCAAGGTAGACATCAGCATGCTGACGGATCAGGGTGAAGCGGATATCGAAAAAATCCGTCCTTTCGTCTTATGTCCTGAAGTCCGGAGGTATCATGGTATCGGAAATTATATTGGGAGGGCATTTGAGATCGGAAAACAGAGATAATCCTAAAAAAGGGTATTGGCTGTTAGCAATCAGCGGTTAGCTTAAGGAGTCAAACCTGTTATGACGATTTATTGGTCGAGGCGCTAAGCCCTGAGGCTGTCCACGATCCCCATCCGCGCGGCCCGTATGGCGGGAAGAAGCCCGCCTGCAAAGCCCATGAATACGGAAAACAGTATTGACTGATATGCGATCTTAAATGAAAGGGTAAAGGAGAAGGACAGTTCTGCAAAGCTCTGAAAGTTGAGAGTTGACACAGTGATAAACTGCATGAAGGATGCAAAGAACAGCCCGAATACGCCCCCCAAAAGCCCAAACATCAGGGACTCGATCAGAAAGGCGGAGAGGATGCTTTTTTTCTGAAACCCCAAGGCCCTTAATACCCCTATCTCCCTGGTCCTGTTGGCCACCGCGGAATACATGGTGATCATAGCTCCCACTGTTGCGCCTATGGAGAAAATGGCAGTAAGGGATGTTCCCAGGATACGGAGAAACTTTGCCATCATCTCTGACTGGTCCTTGTAGTATTGGGTTTCCCTCCTGGCCTCGAGGCTTAAGCGGGGTTCGCTGTCAATGAGGGTTTTTACTTGAGCAAAGGTTGATTCATTCCTTAATTTAAAGGTGACAGATGAAAAGACTGGCCTTCTGAAGGCCGGCATCATCTGGTCAACATCCCCCCATATCTCAGAATTGAATCCGGTGCTGCCCGCATCAAATAACCCTACTATGCGCCAACTCCTCATGCCGAATGTCAGACTCTGGCCAACTGCAATGCCTGAAAAATGCCTGACAATACTGTTTCCCACCATTATCTCCAGTGCGCCGAAGTTGGGCGTCCTGCCCTCTGTGATGCGCACCTGGGGCCTCAGGGAGAGGGATGTCTTTTCAATGCCTCGGACTGTGACATTGGAGAGTTTCTTTGTGCTTTTTTTCGGCAGAGTGATCAGTACGACCATCTCCCTTGCTGCAAGTGGATGACCCTGATCGGCCGTGGCAATCTCGGGGAGCGTTTGAATGATAGCGGCCTTTTCCCTTTCTATCCCGCTCTGGACCTCTGAGCCCGCGCCTTTTCTGATCACTACCACATTATCATATGAACCGGTGTCCACCAGGGTCTTTTCCAGGCCCTCGGCCAGCATCAGGATGGCTGAAAAGACAAAGACCACCAGGCTCATCCCGGCAACAGTAAGTAAACTGGTGAGCCTCCTGGTCCACAGATTTCTGATGCTGTAATAAATCGGGACCTGCATCAGCCCATCCTCCTCAGTCCATCGGCGATCCCGATTCCCGCGGCCCTTATGGTGGGCACAATGCCTGCTGTAATGGCCACCGCAAGTGCGGCCAGCAGGGCAAAAACAATTGTCCCGGTCTCAACGTTAAAGACCGGAAAAAAGTGCCCCAGCTCTTTTCTGAAGATTTCCGCCGCAGGATATGTAAGCGCTATCCCCAGTGCATAACCGGACAAAGATATGACTGCGGATTCCCCGAACACCAGGGTTGCAATGTGTCTTGGCCCAAAGCCCAGGCTCTTAAGTGTTGCATATTCTCCGATCCTCTCCCTGGTGGTCATGGCCATGGTGTTTGCCGCGACCGCCATTATGATAACAATCACCACGAAGGATACCACCTGGATGACAGAGACAATGGCGCTGGTCATGGCGACAAAACCCAGTTGAAAGGCCTTCTCTGTCTCTGTGATGGTCTTGGCATAGGAGTTTTTGAACATCCGGTCAATTGTGTCGGAAACGGTCGCGGCATAATCAGGCCTTTTAACTCCTACGATGTAAAAGTTGGTCTGATCCGCCCAGCCGTGCCCCATTATTTTTAGTGCTTCGTTTAAGTAGTCCCAGTGGAACAGGAACTGGGTTTCGTCAATGGTATGGTCGCGGCCCACGTAAATCCCCCGCACCACAATGTCCCAGTTGCCGGGGAAGATGGTGCCTTTTAAGGTGACAATATC
>DIKH01000095.1:0-2754 GCA_002424495.1 Desulfobacteraceae bacterium UBA5623 | reverse complement strand
AAAGGCCTTTTTCTCCTCATCCTTCAACACAAACTCCGGGTAGAGTTCAAGATAGGTTTCAGGCTCTACGCAAAAGTTGGCGAAAAAATTTTTTTCCTCGATATAGATGCCGCCGAACCAGTTCCCATAGGAGACGGTTTCAACCCCTTCTATCTGCCGGATCTTTTCCATGTAGGACAAAGGAAGAGGGAATATGATGGAGATGGCGTTTCTGGTGACTAGTCTGGTGGCAGAAGAGGCCTCCACCCCTGCATACCACGCGCCTACAATGGTGCGCAGCAGACAGAAGGCCAGTATCGCCACCGCAACCCCTGCCACGGTGAGCATGGCCCGCAATCTGTTACGAAAGGCATTCCTTATCAGGATCTTGTAGATCAGCATTGTTCAGGTATCCCTTGTCCAGGTGTCTTATCACCTTCGCCCTCCTGGCCGCCCTGGGATCATGGGTGACCATGATGATGGTCTTTCCCATCTGTTGATTTAGGCCCTGCATGATGTTCATGATCTCTTCGGCAGAGGTCCTGTCCAAGTCGCCGGTGGGCTCATCAGCCACCAGTATGGTCGGGTCCGTGACAATGGCCCTTGCAATGGCCACCCGTTGCTGCTCACCTCCTGATAATTGGGTGGGGTAGTGGTGGATGCGGTGGTCCAGATTGACCAGGTTGAGAGCCAGCAGCGCATGCTGCCTTTGCCTGTCCCTCGGGAGGGATGTCAGGTGAAGGGGCAGCTCTACATTTTCAAGGGCGGTTAGCACTTGTATCAGGTTATAGAACTGGAAGACGAACCCGACATGGTTTGCGCGCCAAAAGGCGAGTTCCGCTTCGGTCAAGGCCCCGATCTCTATCCCGCCAACCGTGATGGAGCCACTGTCAGCCCTGTCTATCCCTGCAATGATATTGAGCAGCGTGGTTTTGCCGGAACCCGATGGTCCCATCAGGGCCAGGAACTCCCCTTTTTCAATGTCCAGACTGATGCCGTGCAGGACCGGGACTGCGATCCCCCCCCTTTGGTAGGCTTTTTTAAGGTCCCTGACCTCAACGATACTGGACATTATTCCTTTTCAACCACCTTTATCCGTACCTGGTCCCTTAGCCTTCCCTCCTTTGCCACAGCGACCTTGTCCCCCGGCGCAAGTCCGCTTTTGATCTCGACAAGATCACCCCATGCCTTTCCCGTCTGCACAACAGCCTCCGATACCCTTTTGCCCTGGATCAGGTAGACCAGGGATCTGTCTTTACCCTTGACAATGGCGGTCTCTAAAAGCACGGTTACAGGCGTCTGATCCTGGGGACCAAGCGCCCTGGACAGAAAGTTCACCTTGGAACTCATCTGGGGGAGAATGCGGGGATCTTTATCGAGAAAGCGCACCTTGATCATTACAGAGGCCTTTGAGCGGTCCGCAGTGGGCACGATCATGTGAACCTCTGCCTTGAACCGGACATCTGGGACTGCATCCACCATGATCTCACACGGTTGCCCGATCTTGACCCTGGCAAGGTTGGTCTCGGAGACATCCGCCTCGACCTCCAGGGAATCCATGTCCGCAATGGTGACGACCGCCGCCTTTGAATTGGTGGACGAACCAATGGGGGTGACTATATCTCCCACATCCGCATCCTTTGTCAGGACTACCGCATCAAAAGGGGCGAGTATCCGGGTGTAATCCAGGGCTACAACGGCGTTTTTTAATGTGGCTCTGCTCGCCTCAAGCCCTGACTCCGCGGCCCTGACGCCGGCCCTGGCCCTGTCAAGCGAGGCCTCAGAAAGCTGAAACTGGATCCTTGAAACAGCCCCAGTATTTACCAGCCTCTTGTCTCTTTCAAAAAGGATGGCAGCCTCCTTAAGCCCGGCCCTTGCAGAGTCAAGCTGAAAGGCCGCATGCCTGACATTGGCCTCTGCCTGGGCCTTTTGCGCAAGCATATCATCACTTTCGAGCCTTGCGACCACATCACCCTTCCGAACCCTGGTTCCCTCCTCGACCAGGAGAGAGACGAGCCTTCCGGTCACCTTGGAGGCGACAGCGGCCTTTCGTTGCGCAACCACATAGCCGCTTGCTGAAAGCAGTGATAGTGTCTGGGATGGATAGAGCTGGGCAGCGGTGGACACCTCCACCGGCACTGCGAAGATCTCCTCTCTCTTGAGAAAAAAGACCAGGAGGGCCAAAAGGGCCAAGGCCAGCGCCACATATACACGACGTTTTCGTCTTACAGGTCTTAAGGATTTCAGGGATGGATCAATTTTGAGCTGCAGGATCTCCTGATCTGACATGGGCTTATGGTCCTGTTAATGGGGGTTCAAAATTGATGAATTCGTAAGAAGTCGAATTCATCAGGTGTTAGGTTTTAAGTGTTAAGTTTTAGGTCATGTTTTACCCGTTAAATTAACTACTTAAAACCTAACACCTAAAACTTAAAACCGCGTAAAAAGGAGATTCCAAACTTTTTACGGGATCGTCAAAATTGGGGTTCAGAATAAAGTAGGCGTAGTATAGAAAAGCCCACCTGCTTTGTCTACATGAATTCAAAAATCAAGCGGTTTCTGTTGATATCAGCCTGTCTTGTGCCTTTGTTTGAAATGGACTTAATAGGTGGTCAGGCTGAAGGCCGAAGACTGAAGGCTAGAGAAAAAATATGTGCCCTGACCGAGCTCAACCACCAAAAGTTTGGTGTGATTTCGCATGATTTGGTCTTAAAAACCTTCATTTTTTCCTTCGGTCTTCAGTCTTCAACCTAGTTAGTGTCCATCCAGAAAGGC
>DIKH01000222.1:8868-16093 GCA_002424495.1 Desulfobacteraceae bacterium UBA5623 | reverse complement strand
TTTATATCTTCCGCGTCCCCAGGGGTGGAGACCATCTGTTGGTATGGGCATCGTAAGACCAGCACTCCTCAAGGGCCTTTCTGGAGATGAAGAGGGGATTTTCGGCCCATAGAAGCATCTGTTTGTGGGCAGCATTGAGCTGTTTGAATTTTTCCGCATCCCCACCCAGGTCCGGGTGGTGGACCTTGGCCATCTTTCTGTATGCGGCATTTATCTTTGTTGCATGACCTTCAGAGGATAATTCCTCTTTTTTCAGGCAGAGCATTTTCAGACAGGCGCTTTCATGTGCGGAAAGTCTTGGAAGATTTTTCCTGTTCGGCTTAACACTCTTGGGGTCAATGTCATTTTTGTGTCCTTTAAGCAGCATGGACTGGGAGGCATAGCTTTTTGACATCTTGTTATTGACCATTTCATACCATTCTTTCCCTGAATGAAGGACCAGGTTCTTCAGATCCTCTGCTGGCTTATTGCCTGCCGTCCTTTCACAGACAAATCTGGATATGACCTTTGACCATACTGGCAGGATATCCAGGACCACATGACCTTCCGTGAAAAAAAACGCCGCATATCTGGTATTGAATGCCCTTAACAGGCCCTTTGAAAGTGAAAGAACCCAGTTGATTTTCCGGCAGCATTCATCGGAACAATAACGCCTGCGCGGTTTTTTGAGATCCGAGCCGCAGGAAATGCACCTAAACGATTTGGTGCTGCTTATAACTGTTACAATTTTATTGCCGAAAGTCTGCACTGTGAAGGTCCCCATCAGGCGTCTATTTTATACGTCATACGATAGTTTGTGAATAACAGTTTATATAATCCTAAGCAGGCTATTAATCAAGCAGGACATCGGGCAACTCGCTAAAACTGCTCGTAACCCGTTACAGCTCCTCAGGTGTAAAGGTCACTACATCATCAATCCTGGACGTATCACTGAAAATCATTGCCAGCCTGTCAACGCCGACTGCCACTCCGGCCGCCTCTGGCATCTTTTCAAGTGATGCCAGGAATTTCTCCGGCATTGGATAACAGGACTTTCCAAGATCGAGCCTGTTTTGAATCTCCCTTTCAAACCTGTCCCTCTGTTCTTTTGTATCGGTCAGCTCTGAAAATCCGTTGGCCACCTCCAGTCCGGCGATGTAGATCTCGAATCTTTCTGCAAACCGGGGGTCATCAGGTTTTCGTCTGGCAAGGGCGGCAAGTGAGGCAGGATAATCATACAGGAAAACCGGGCCTTCTGAAACCAACCGCGGCTCTATCTCATTGACGATAACCTCGTCAAAGCACTTTTTTTCCAGGGCCTCTTTCAGGGTAACGGATGCATAGCGATCAAAGGCGTCATTGACCGAAATTTTTTTCCAGGGGCCTTTAATCACAATCTCTTTTCCCTGGTAGGAGATCTTTCCGTCAGAATCAAGATGGGCTGCAACATATAGCAACAGTTCCCTGCATTCCTCCATAAGGGCGCTATAGTCTATCGCTGTTCTGTACCATTCAAGGAGACAAAACTCTGGCAGGTGGCGCTCCCCGCGTTCGTCTGCGCGGAAGCACTTGCTGATCTGAAATATCCTGGAAAATCCTGCCGCAAGCATTCTCTTCATGCATAATTCAGGAGAGGTGTGGAGATAACCTGCATCTGTACTGACGGCATCAATGTGGACTTCAGGGGCGGGCGCCGGAATCAGTTGGGGGGTTTCCACCTCCAGGTAGCCCCTTTCAACAAAAAACATCCTTATGGTCTGAATCAATCTGGCGCGCAGCCACAGGAATGGCTTTCGGTAATTTAGCCTTTCTTGTTCTGAAGAAAAGAATCTATTCCTTGACTCGGGTGACATATTCCCCGGTCCGGGTGTCAATGGTTATCTTTCCTCCTTCCTCAACAAACGGGGGGACTCGCAGTACATATCCGGTCTTTAATGTAACAGGCTTTGTATCCCCGGCAACGGAATCGCCTTTGGCCCAAGGATCGGCCCTGGTTACGGTCAGGTCAACAAAGTTTGGCAGGGTAATGCCTATGGCCCTGTCTCCAAACAGCAGGATGCTTACCTCCAGGTTGTCTGTAAGGAAATTCTTTGCTTCGCCCACCTGCCCGGAATTCAGGAAGGTCTGTTCATAGTTTCCCTGGTCCATGAAACAGTACTCATCGTCCTGGCTGTAAAGAAACTGCATCTTGCGCTCTTCCAGGCTCGCAGGGTGAAAGGTGTCCACAGACCTGTAAGTCGGATCAATGATAACTCCCGTAATCATATTTTTTAGTCTGCACCGGTAAAGGGCCTGACCCTTGCCGGGTTTTGAAAACTGAAAATCAATAACCACATACGGTTCGTTATCAATTTGAATTTTCAACCCTTTTCTTAAATCACTGGCATTGTACATATTATTTTTCCTTTTGATAATTCATCAGACATGCTTTGTGCATCCCCATCACCATGAACACTAGAAAGAAAAAGGGTTCGGGTCAAGGGAAAATAAGGCCTTCAACTGAGGAAAAATACTTGAGATAAACTTCGCGAGCAACTAAATAGGGTTTTACAACGTATTATTAGACCCCTTATGGCGAAGTAAATATTAGGAGGCAGCATCATGGATACCCCAAAGGCGATAATGGCATTTTCTCAGAGCGAAAAGATTAAATCAGGCGTAATCTGGCTATCTCATATGCTCGAAATATCAGGATCTTTCCCCCAGCAGGAGACACAGGCCTGTCAGCAAATCATAACGGCCCTGACGAATATGATCCTTCAGGAGATCCAGCTGGCCAAGAAACTGGCCGCAGATGAAAAGTGGGATATAGCTGAAAAAAATATTGAGCAGGCGCTTGTGATGGTCGTCTCCGGCGTGGGCGCCGAGTCTATCATCCATTTGACTCAGGCATTGAGCCATATAACAAGCATCGGCCAACGCTCAATGTCCTTTTTAAAGGAGAAGGGCCTTCTTTAGGGCTGCTTCAGGATCGTTTTTGCTGTCTCTTCAGCCAGGGACAAGATGTCTTTATGGGTTTCAACTTCTCCTGCATCCACCACCCCGCATGCCCGGATCAGGTGTGTGCCATCAAACCCGTACCACTTGAAGAATGCCTCGTACCTGGGAAAGACGTCCGAGAATGCATTTTCATCAGGCTCTGCCTGGGTCTGGATAAAGACCAGTTTTTTCCCCGGTTTGATACGGCAAGGGTTGGGATTTGTCTGGTAATCCGGGACAAGGAATGAAAATGTGCGGTCAATAAAGGCCTTGAGCTGGCTTGATAGGTCCCCGTAATAGGTGGGGGAGGCTATCACCAGGATATCGCTTTCACGGACCGCCTCAAGGACTTCGCTTAGATCATCCTTAAGCACACACCTGTCAAGCCTTGTCTTACATGTCATGCAGGCCTGACAGCCACGGTATTTGAGTTTGTTTAAGGCAAAGGTCTTTACTTCAGATCCAAGACCTTCTGCGGTATCACAAAACCTCTTTGAGACTATTGCGCTGTTTCCTTGAGGTCTGGGGCTTCCCAACAGACATACAATATTCATCTTACTCTTCTCGGGGCCGAGGCCCTTATGTTACCCTGTTAGCCATCCGGGTGAATTCCGTCTCACCCTGCGTCTTACCTTTATGACAAGATCAAGGCTGTATTGCCAGTTCCCGTAATAAAGCAGCAGGGCGCAAAAGATGATCTGGATCATGTTGCGTATTATGGTTCCCCATCCAACCTGCGTTTCTGAAAACTGTCCAAAACAGCCGGACGGGACTGAATTATCCCGCCGCGGCTGATCAAGATGGATAGTTGTTTCCTATTTGACGATGATCGTTCCCTTTGCTTGCATCTTGCCATCCGCAGTTACCACCTGGTATTCATATTTTCCTTCCTCGGAAAACTGTAAGATCGTAGTGTCGCCGTAAGGCAGGAAGGTTGTGACATAGCAGTTTTTGGAATCCATATAAAAGCCGGGTTCCTTGAGGTTAGGATTTGCAGTGACGTCTTTGCACGTTTTGCCATCGTTAAAAACGATCTGGATCTCGATTCCCGGCACACCGCTCATCCATACAACGATGTTATCTTTTTTGATATACACGGTTGGAGGGTCGGCATAAAACCCTGTGATTTTGTCTTTTCCTTCAGGCTGAATCCTAATCAGCTGCGCGTCAGCAGCAAGCACCTGGCCGGCAAAAAATAATACAGCAAGAATAGTCCATACAACATACATACCCTTCATTTTTTTCATTATAAATCCTCCTTGATAAAAATTTTAATAAAGACCTCTGCCGAACTAGGCAGAACAGCTAAAACCCGATAAAACCTGAGGCCCGGCGTCAGAAAGTGCGGTTGAATTTAAACTGGATACTGAGAGATTATGTTCGCCGGAGGTCAACTGTCAGCGCCATTAAGATCTATTTCAACAATAGTTCTCACAATAAGCCCAGCCTTGTCAAGATAGGAATTGAGTTGCGCCAAGATTTATTTGGTCTCATTCAATATCTGTGGCAGACACCTGATGGGGCCATTCCTCTTATGTATTCAGACAATAAGCTAATGTATTGGAAATAAAATGCCGATGAGATAATCAGGCAGGTATTTTTTATGGAAATTATCATCAGACAAAACCTTCCGGTTCATAACGAGCATGCAGGCGTGGTCGCACCTCTTAAGGCTGTCAAAAAGCCCTATCGAAGAGATCAGCGGAAAAACAGGCAATACCGCCGAGAGGACGTTCGAGACGGGATTATTGTCTCTCTTTCTTCCAAACAGGACCAGAGAAAATCCAATGGAAGAAGAAAGACGGATTTCCATGTCTGGGCGTAGCAGAATTTGAGAGAACGCCTGATTTGCGCAATCCGACTTGTTTGCTCAGAGTTTGTGCTTTGTGACCCCATTTCTATGCCCGGATAAAGTGCCAGACGCTTCACCTTGAGCAATTCCTGAGATCTTTGCGCCAAACTGACAAGAAGCTGGCAAATCGCCCGCCATATGTTCCACAGTTCTTGTATTGTTTGAAAGAGTAATGTAATAATCTATTCCCAGTGCCAATATTCTTTCAAGGGAATTGATATGATATCATTATTGGATTACGGCGCAGGCAATGTCAGGAGCGTCATAAACGCGATAGAAAGCCTGGGCGAAAAGGTCCGGGTTGTATCTGATCCAAGAGACATCATCTCCGCTGAAAAACTGGTCTTTCCCGGTGTCGGCAACTTTGGCGGCATGATGGGCATCCTAAATGAAAAGGGCTACGTTGATGCGCTGAGGGAATATCTTTATTCCGACCGTCCGTTTCTGGGCATATGTCTGGGGTTACAGGCACTGTTTGAAGGAAGTGAAGAGGCGCTTGGGGTAAGCGGGTTAGGCATATTTTCCGGGTATGTGAAAAGATTCAATATTGATATGGCAGTCCCTCATATAGGATGGAACGGGATCAAGGTAAAAAAGCACTCCCGGATATTTGGCGGTATAAGTGGCGATGAAAAATTCTACTTCGTGCATTCCTATCATGTCGTGCCGCAGGATGATTCGATCGTGCTCACGGCCACAGACTATGGCTTGGAGTTTGTCAGCAGTATCGAGCAGGGAAACATCATTGCAACACAGTTTCACCCGGAAAAGAGCGGGGAGAAAGGGATTTTACTATTAAAAAATTTCCTTGGCTCAGGTCTTGAAAAAGGACCTGTCGTGTCTGCGGCAGGGAAGACCAGACTGGCAAAAAGGATTATCGCATGCCTGGACGTAAGATCGAATGATCAGGGAGATCTCGTTGTAACAAAGGGCGATCAATATGACGTAAGGGAAAACGGCAATGTCAGAAATCTTGGCAGACCAGTTGATCTGGCAAGAAACTACTATAAGGAAGGCGCTGATGAGATAACATTTCTAAATATTACAGGGTTCAGGGATTTTCCCCTGGAAGATATGCCGATGATTGAGGTGCTAAGGCAGACCTCCAGAAATGTCTTTGTGCCCCTGACCATTGGCGGGGGGATAAGGGATTATACGGACAAGTTTGGCAGGAGATATTCTGCACTGGAGGTTGCTGCTGAATATTTCAGATCAGGCGCAGACAAGATCTCCATTGGAAGTGATGCAGTACTGATTGTAGAGGAATATCTGGCCACAGGAAAAATGACAGGAAAAAGCTCCATCGAGCAGATATCTGCAGTCTACGGCAACCAGGCGGTTGTCATATCAATTGATCCGAGGAGGGTCTATGTGACATCCCCTGACGGAGCAGGACATCAGGTGATAAAAACCGAAGTTGAGGGGCCTGAAGGCGAAAGATATTGCTGGTATCAGTGCACGATCAAGGGCGGAAGGGAAGGCAGGGACATTGACGTCATAACGCTAGCCCAGGTCTGTCAGAAACTTGGCGCCGGAGAGATACTGTTAAACTGTATTGACAGAGACGGGACCAGTTCCGGTTTTGACATCGAACTTATCAATTGGGTTAAAAACTCAGTGTCAATTCCTGTCATAGCATCAAGCGGCGCAGGTTGTGCCGAGCATTTTTATGAGGTTTTCACTAAGACTCAGGCGGAATCCGCATTGGCCGCCGGCATTTTTCACAGAAAAGAAGTTCCTATCGAAGAGGTGAAAAATTATCTGAAGGGCAGGGTGGAGATCAGGTTGTAATAACATGGTCTATGGCGTTACCACTTTGAAGTGGTCAAAACCTTTAATATTAAGGCGTTCCCTTGTATTGTCCTTTCTGATCATATCTATGCCTTGGTTTTTGGTAATTTCACCTATGCAAAAGACCTGGGCGTTTTCGCCAAACATTTCTTGAAATTTTCCGGTGTTTTTTGGAGGTACGCAGATCAGGAGCCTGTAATCCTCTCCACCGGAAATGGCAAGGTCATAGGGATCCAGTCTGTTTATTCCGGCCATAGAGATAAGTTCCCGGGAAAGCGGCAGGGAGCCCTGAAAGATGCAGGCGCCCACATGGCTTTCTTCGCATATGTGTGACAAATCAAGGACGAGGCCATCGCTCAGATCAATCATGGATGACGCCAGGCCCGATCGGCCGACCATCCGGCCTGTCTTCAGAAAAGGCACAGGCCTGTTGTGTGCCTCTATAAGGCTGGAGGCTATTGGCTCAGGAGCTTTAGCCTCTTCTTTAATCAGTTTCAGTCCTGCTGCTGAATTCCCAATGGTCCCTGTCAGATATATACTGTCACCCGGGCTTGCGCCGCTACGCAGGAGCACCTCCCCCTGGGGCGCCTGACCTATTACAGTAATGCTGATCATCAGGCGGTC
>DIKH01000222.1:0-8831 GCA_002424495.1 Desulfobacteraceae bacterium UBA5623 | reverse complement strand
TAAAATGAATGTATGGTTTTTATGTCTATCCGTTTCGGGATTGCGAGAGAAACAAATACATTTTGAGCCTCTCCACCCATTGCTGCGATGTCGCTTAAGTTTACATTAACCGCCTTTTCTCCCAAGTGTTCAGGGGGAATTTTTCCAAGGATAAAGTGGATATCTTCAATAAGCAGGTCGGTTGTAATCAGAAAAACCCTGCCATCATACGGGCCGATTACCGCACAATCATCACCAATGCCCTTGATTATCCTGGAGGGGGAAAAGATGCAGTTATCCTGGATGGAACGAATAAACCCGAATTCACCGATATCTTCCATTTTCAAGTGACTATCTTCCATAATGTGTGTCAGATGACCAAAATAAAGGATATGTTGCTATTTAAAATAGACACGGGTAATAAAAATAGCAGACCTCCCATACGCACGCAAGGAGAATGATCATGGAAGAGGAAATCATCAACCTGATTGAAAAAAGGGGCCCGCTGACAGGCGCTGAGATTCTGGATGCAACCGGAGCCGACAGCCTTATCCTGTGGCGGTCATGCATGCTCTGTCAACGCCTGATAGTCAGGCACGTTGGTACGCGATATTTGCGGCTCGACCGCGCGGTGGATGGTTTTGCCAGGCTTTCACCTTCCATTTTAAGGGAATTTCTGACCTTTTCCGTGGTTGGGTTCAATGGTGATTCAGCTCCACTGGAAGAGAAGGCCCAGGAGCTTGTCTCTCATATTGAGAAAGTCAGTAAGGCAAAGATGGAGCTTGCCTATCGGATAGCCTCAGGTCTAATAGGCGGGCTTGGAAGTGAATGGGCCTTAAAAGACCAGATCTGTTTTATCATCGCCGGCGATATTGTCTTTAATATGGCCCATGATGTGCCCAGGCCTGAAAGGAGCACCGGCAGACTTGTGACCGGTTCTGATCTGGACATTGTGGTTGTTGTAAGTGACGAGTTCCCTGATGATCTGATGAGGAGACTGGACGATGAGATCTACAGGGAAAAATACAGCCTGCTTATGACTCCTCATGTAAAAGAGGAGATTGACTATATTGTAAAGAGGCTGGCCCGTGTCCGTGAACAGGTCTGTTTCGAGACCTTCAAGCATATGGTCGCATGCAAAATTCTTGATGAAGGGACGCTGCTCTATGGGAGTGAAGAGCTGTTTACCGCGGTAAAGTCCATGCTGCGCGCAAACGGGGTGACTGAGAAATTGAATTACATGGAAAAACAGGCCAGGATGTTCAGGCAGCAATCAGAGCAGTACCTCCTCTTGCATGATCCGAAGAAAATCAAAGATGAAAGTCTGTCCCTTTTTTACCCGGCAGAGGAGTCAGAGGAATTTGAATAATTGCGGCCGATGACTGGCTCCTTCTCAAGCGATTTATTTTGAAACATACTTAGTCTTTCTGAGGTCCTGCCGGAATTCAAGCAGGCTCTAAGCGCCGGTATGTTTTTTGCAATCTCCTACCTTCGATGTCAGATTGATTCCATTTTGCATTCAATCTAATGATACAACCTAATGATACCAAGGCGAAAAGGAGTAGGCTAAGAGGATGTCCTCCCAGGCGGTCAATACACCTAGCCATGCTAAATGGAATGATATCCCCCGGTTATGCCGAATAAAAACATAAGAGGCTAAGGAACAAGAAGTGAAAAGAATAGAACTGATAATCAGCGCTATGATTGTGATCATTACCCTGTTGATATCAATCCGCGCCTCAGAGGGCAAGACAATCAGCAATCCTGCCATGGTCTATTGTGAATCAATGGGATACCAGTACGAGGTGAGGACAGACCCAAGAGGAAACGAATATGGGGTGTGTATTTTTCCTGACGGAACCGAGTGCGATGCCTGGGATTTTTTTAACGGCAAGGAAGGCAAGGCTTTTTCATATTGCGCCAAAAAGGGATATGCTATTGAAACAAAGAAAATAAATAAAGGAACGTATCAGGAAGAATGCGCCGAGTGCGTTTCCTATACCGGTTTTGATCAGCCCCAATCGCCCGCTGGGGCACCTCCGAAGGTCGGGCAAAAGAAAAATAGGATTCGTATGCTTGATTTGATGAAAAGAAGGGGGGAGCCGCTAATCTTAGAAAAAATGTTAACAAAACCGCGTGGGCGGCAAACCAGTACCAACCCTCCACAAATCTTTTTTAGTGAGGTAATGAAAAACGCCCCTGTATCTTTAGATTGGCGGGATGTGGATGGTCATACCTATATTGGGCCGGTTCGTGATCAGGGCTCTTGCGGTTCATGCTATGCGTTTGGGGCAATGGCATCGGCAGAAGGTTCTTACAATGTGGCGACCGGAAGTTTTGATGGAAACTGTGCCGACTTTTCAGAATCCTATGCGATGTGGTGCCTGGGGCGTCTTTCCCAGTACAGGCAACATTTTTTCGGCTGTGACGGTGCAGACTGGGACTATGCGGAGCTTTCGGCTATTACTGCTGAAGGGGTTTTATGGGAGAACGAGTTTGCCTATACCACATCTGATCCTGGAACATGTCCTGTAAACAATGACCCTGCAATAGTCTTTTATGAATGGGGAAGGATTTCCTGTGGTGACATCGAGGCAATAAAGACTGCAATCGCCACATATGGTGTAATTGACGTAGCTGTTTATGTCACCAGCAATTTCAGCAGTTATGACTCCGGAATCTTTGTTGATAATTATACCTCATGCCATTCTGATCCATGTTATTCCAATAACGGTACCAATCATGCGGTGTCTCTGGTTGGGTGGGGATACGAGGATACCGCAGGCGATTACTGGATCTTGCGCAATAGCTGGGGATCATCCTGGGGGGAAGGCGGGTATATGAAGATAGGGGTTACCTCTGCAAGGGTCTCATGTGAGGCCACATACCTTGCATATGAACCAGGAGCGCCGACGGCAAATTTCAGTTCAAATAGTTCAACTGCCTGTGTTGCATCAACCTTTAAGTTTTATGACGCATCCATAGGCAATCCAACTCAATGGTCTTGGACCTTTACGCCAGGGACCGTGACCTTTGTAAATGGTACCAATAGCCTTTCAAAAAACCCCGAGGTTCAATTTGAAGAGGAGGGCGTCTATACGGTCTCCCTTACGGCTGAAAACATCCATGGCAGCGATACAATAACAAAACCTGGAGCCATTGTTGTGATTAACGGTCAAACAATCCGTCTTGAGATCGTGTTTGACAGCTACCCCCAGGAGACATTCTTTGAGTTCGCAGGCGTATCAAGGGGTCCGTTCAATTCTGATCAGACGAGTTACATCGAGGATTTCTGTCTATCTGACGGCGCCTATGTTTTCAAGATAACAGACTCTTATGGTGACGGGATGTGCTGCTC
Source organism: Desulfobacteraceae bacterium UBA5623 (assembly GCA_002424495.1). Lineage (GTDB taxonomy): Bacteria > Desulfobacterota > DSM-4660 > Desulfatiglandales > Desulfatiglandaceae > UBA5623. Next base: position 5,494 of record DIKH01000222.1, on the reverse strand, counting down.
TTACGGTTATGGCCATTACTCTTTAAAAAATCTTTCAACCGGACAGACCATCATGGAGTCTTCAGGCGCCTTTGGAACAGAGGAGATTACGGAATTCCATGTAGGCTGCCCTCAATGCAAGATTGCATCAAACAGGGAGCATAGAAAGGAAGGCCGCGCCTATTATGATGAACAAGGATCTGATGGAGAAGGCTACTATGCCGCCGGTTCAGATCAGTACCTGGGAAAAACAGGCAAGGTCATCGTTCAATTGAAAGAAGACCCAGAAAATTACTTCGTCGAGGGCAGGTGTAACGACTTTCCAATACAGACAACCGCAAAAAACAGGGATCACAAAAGGGCGGGTCGTGCCTACAAGGCAAACGGCAGTGGTGGGTATGGTTATTACGCAGTTGGCTCAAACAGCTTTATGGGTAAATCAGGCCGTAATGAAAAGGGATTGACAGAGACATCGTTGAATTATTATGTACTGAACTGATTCAAACTTTCCCTTGGTGGATACTCTATTATGTTGAAAAGTGTCAAAGAGACCAGAAAACTATTCCATATTGAAGGGCTACACGACGGACAGGTAAATATTAAGACCTCAAGTGATCTTCTCTCATTGCCTGAGAACAAACAGGTGGAGGTTCTAAACGCCCATCTGGAGAACCTGAGAAAAGACCTTGCAAGATATCAGAGCCCTAAGAAAACAGGTCCATATTTCAGAGATAATGATATTGACAGGGTGCAGATACAATTGTTGATAGAGGTCATCGAGGGACTACTGGCCCAAGTCTAGGAGGCTGTCCGAGAATGCCCTTTTCCCCAAACTCTTTGTCATACCCGAAAAAATTATCCTCGGAATATTAATTATATGCCTGCAATAATTTTTTCGGGCATTCCTCGATTTCGGAAAAAATTTCTATTCTCGGACAGCCTCCTAAGGATTCGTAAAAAATAGCGTCTTTTCTCTGATAAAAAAAGGGGCTCTTGTGCAGAAGAATAAATCTTTATGCCGCACAAGGAGCCCCTTACCTGGTTCAAAGAAAAATAATCAGAATGCTCAACCCTGCAAACGCGGAGATTGCAGTCCCCGGCTCAAAAGAATCATTTCCGGACAGAAACTGCTTACCAGCAATACCACAACAGAATCACAAAGGACAGCGCTGTAATAAGCTGTCTGAGCCGCTGCAAAATTATTCGGCCATTCCTTTTAGCTTCTTTAATGGGGTGACCTTAACAACCCTGCGGGCCGGTTTGGCCTTGAAGACCGTTTCCTTTCCCGTGAATGGATTGACGCCCTTTCGCGCTTTAGTGGCTGGTTTTTGTTTGACCTGAATCTTGATAAGCCCTGGAAAAATGAATTTTCCCGGGGCACGCTTTTTGATGTGGCGGTCAATAATGCTTGATAATTCATCAAATACTGAATTGACCTGCTTTTTGTTAAGACCGGTTGTCTGAGAAATTTCTGTAATCATGACAGCTTTGGTCATGGGTGATTTTAACTGGACCTGTTTCTTTGGGGCTGGTTCTTTCTTGGCAGCTTTCTTAGCAGTCATAAATCTCTCCTTTCGATTATCAAGGTTGTGATTAGCCCACCAGGGGTGGGGCCCGCACTAAGAGCCATGAATAAAAGCGCAAAAACATCCATGGCCCACTGACTGGCTGTAATATAAAGGATTTTTAGGCATTGTCAACTTAATTGTAATTTTTTTTGAAAAATTGCGGAAAATTGTCAAACTGTTGCCGAACATTAACCATAGAGTTGAGGCAACAGTTAAACTGTTGCCTCTTGCGTGCTCTGCGTCTGGTGGTAAATATCTACATTTTTTAAGTACCGTATCACGTCTCAACCTGCATCATCAGATAGACGCCCAGGAAAAAGAAGGCCAGGCTTGCCAGCCATGTGGAAAACATCGGGGGCAGGACCCCGGAAAGCCCGAGAGAGCGGCCAAGGCCCAGTAAAAGCAGGTATAGAAAACAAGATGAAATACCAAGAGATACTGCCAGAGGAGTTCCCCCCTTGTTGATTTTCAAGGCAATTGGAATTCCAACCAGGACCATAATAAAGCTCAAGAGCGGCAGAGAAAGCTTTATATTCATATCCACCTGGAATCTGGTGTCATCGTAGCCTTCAGCCGCTGTCTTTTCTGCATGGCGCTTCAGTTCCCAGTAGGTCATTTCCTCCGGGTTCTTTTCAGTCCTTAAAAAAGACTCGGGGCCTTCTGGTATGTCAAGCTCCATTTCCGTAAACATCTCGATTTTGTAAGAGTCCCTGTCCGCCGCCTGCTGGATGATTCCATCCTGCGCCATCCACCTGTCTTGAGTCCATACGGCCTTTTTGGCGTCTATTTTTTTGGTCAAGCCAAAGGCATCATCAAAAAAATAGAATGAGGGATCTTCCATCACCATCTGTTTTCCGTCAAAATGCCTTATCCAGTAAATGGCATTTTTGCCCTTGAACCAGATATCGCTCCGGTTATAGAAGCGATTCTGATCTTGCTTTTTTATCTCCCTCTGCCATATGTCATTGCTCTTTGTGCTGGCATAGGGGACCAGCAATTCCGAGAGGATAAAAACGGCTGCAGCAAGGCCCATTGATGCAAAAAGCACTGGAAAGGAAAGCCTCAGGACGCTTATACCGCAGGACTTTGCCGCAGTTATCTCGTTATTTTTTTTCATCAACGAAAATATTACGATGACAGATATCAGGGATGCGACAGGCGCCATCTGGACTGCAATAAGAGGGATCTTATAAAATAGAAACTGAAGCAACGCCAGACCGGAAGCATGGGCCTCCATAACATTGTCTATCTTTTGGACAAAGTCTATGACCAGGTAAAGGCATACAAAGGCTGTCTGGCACAGAAAAAAAACCCTGCTGAATTCCTTTATAAAATATCTGGCAAATACTGTCATACGCCTACCCCGGCCAAGCCGGAACCGAGTAAGGGACGCGAAGGCCCTTCTCATGTCCTGGCCGAAACAGGTGGCCTAAGAATCCAGGACAGAAAGTTGATGGAACGTTCATTGGCTACACTCCACAAAAGATATATCGAAGAGGCAAGCAGGAACAGATCGGGTATCCACACGCCAATCTGAGGGGGCAAGAAACCTGTTTCACAAATACTCCTGGCGCCGGCCAGGCAAAGATAATAGACCAGAAAGATGGCAAGGCTAACCCCAATGCCTGCGGAGCGACCCTTTGCCTGAAGCTGCGCCCCCAATGGCATGCCGATAATTCCCATCAGAAATACAGCAAGAGGGATAGAGACCTTTTCCATCAGCTCCATTATCATATCATTATATCTTGTTTCCCCTTTTGGCGTCTCCTTCAATTGCCTGATTAGTTCGCCCGCACTCAGCTCTTTTGGGGCCTTTTTTCTCGATGCCAGCGCAGCCATGATGTCTTTTAGACCGATGCTTAAATCATAGGTCTCAAATTTTACGGTCCTGCCGGAGCGATGATCCTTGTCAGCAACAAAAATAGTACCATTCTGGAAATGGAGAACAAATACCTTTTCCCTGGGGTGAACAGATATCCTTCCTTTTTCGGCAATAATCGTATTTGTCACCGACTGATCACGTCTGTCTGTCACAAAGACATCCTCCATCTCGTTATTCTGGCCGGATAATCTGTTCACATAAAAGACTACCTTGCTGAACGGCTCACAAAAGGTGCGCTCTTTAATTCCCAGATCGGACTTTGACTCGACGATCTGAAAGATCAGGGCCTTAAATGAGCTGTTTCCCCATGGCACTCCAAAAAAGCTTATCGCTATTGCAACAACAAGCCCCAGACAGGAAAACAATACAACAGGAGGCAGCATCTGATAAAGGCTGACGCCGGATGACTTCAGCGCGATAATCTCAGAGTCAACCGACAGCCGCAGAAAGGCCAGAACAACGGCGATAAGGCTTGCTGCCGGCAGGGCAAAGCCGACAATATCCGGAAGCAGATAGACCACCATTTTCCCCACGTGTAATAATGAGACCCCCCGTCCGACAATCATATCCATAATGGACAACATCTTTGTCGCCACTACAATGAAGACAAATACGGACAGACCGGCCAGGAATGTCGGCCATATTTCATTAAAAAAATATCTGTAAAGGGTCGGTTTCATATTCCACAAGACATATTTCAGAATCGGCAGTTAACTTTCGTCAGAGAGCAAGCGTTGTATCATTTCTCCCAAGGCCTCCTGCCACGGCCTGGGGCTGATGCCGAACCGGGTTTTGATAAGTGAGCAATCAAGGGCGGACATTGCAGGTCTCTTTGCAAGGACTGGATATTGCTCCGTGGTTATCGCCTGGAGTTCTTTGAGCTTGAGTTGGGAGTGTTTTCCTGCCAGTTCAAAGATCATCTCTGCAAAACCATGCCATGTGGTGGCGCCTTTTCCGCAGTAGTGATATGTTCCCCAGGTGATATCCCCACCCTTGCAAAGACGGCCGGAAATTTCAAGGAGCGCATCAGCCAGATCGCCGGCAAATGTCGGGCAGCCATATTGGTCGTTTACAACCCGGAGCTGTTCCTGGCCCCTGCCAAGCCGGATCATGGTCCTGACGAAATTGTTGCCATGAACACCATATAGCCAGGCAGTGCGAATGATTATGTGTTCCTTCAAAAGTTCTCTTATCCTGTCTTCTCCCTCTGCCTTGCTCTTTCCGTAGACCCCCAGGGGACAGACCGGGTCTGTTTCGCAATATGGGGCCTTTTTTGCACCGTCAAAGACATAATCAGTAGAGATATGAAAAAGCGGAATCTTGGCCTGGGCGCATGAAGACGCCAGATAGGAGGCCCCGTCACGATTAACCTTAAGGGCAAGCTCCATCTGGGCCTCTGCCTGGTCTACTGCGGTGTAGGCGGAAGCATTGATGACAAGAAAAACGCCTGCCCCGTGCACCTGTCTTTGGACCTGCAATGGGTCGGTAATATCAAAGTCCGGGAGATCAAGGGCCAGGATATCAAAGCCCTTATCCCTGCCCCGTCTGCATAATTCCCAACCCAGTTGGCCGTTTGCGCCTATGACAAGTATCTTCATAATAATTAAAAATTCACCATTAAAAATTCAAAATTGTGTCTGAATGGCCTTGTCGTTCAGGCGCCAGGTATTCGCTTTGTATCACAAGCAAACACCAGTATGCAACATCGAAAAGTCCACCCTCATTCCCTCCCTCTGCCCTGTGTTTATCCGGTAATGGACTCGAAAAAGGCTACACTACTTGAACAAATTGTTGGCTAATCAGTTACCTATTCTTATACATGCGTAATTCGTGCTTTCTTGGTAAGTTGGCAGACCACTCACAACGTATATTTGCCATGAAGATTCCCCCTGCCGCTTTCTGGAAAATTGCCGGTTTGTTGTTGAAGAACGATTGATCAACCTTGATTTGATTGCCTGGCTTGAGATCGAAAAATTCCACCAAGTTGTTGCTGGGATTGCGCATCCCTTTTTTCTACTTGATAAAGCATATCACATATACTAGCTAGTGTCCATCCAGAAAGGCT
>DIKH01000291.1 GCA_002424495.1 Desulfobacteraceae bacterium UBA5623 | reverse complement strand
CAAAAGCAACTGTCTTTGAGACGATCACAGGCGGCGCGGACAACCTTCAACTGGGTGACATGACTGTCAATGGGCGGGCTTATTGCGCCTCTTTCAACTTTACCGGCTCGGATCAACAGAAAACAGTCGATACGCTATCTGGCGGGGAAAGGAACCGCGTTTTCCTGGCTAAGACGTTGACCATAGGCGCGAATGTGCTCTTGCTGGATGAACCGACCAATGACCTGGATATTGAGACGTTGGAGCTGCTTGAGGAGCGGCTGATGGACTATTCGGGGACCATCCTGCTCGTGAGCCATGACCGGGAATTTCTCAACAATGTGGTTACAGCTACGCTGGTGTTTGAGCCCGGCGGCGTGATCCGGGAATATGCCGGCGGATATGACGACTGGCTCAGACAGCGGGTCCTGCCGGTTGATAAAAAAAAGGCCGTCAAGGAACGGCCGAGAGAAAAAGTACGGATCAAAAAAGAACAGCCCCGCAAGTTGACCTTCAAGGAAGGCAAGGAACTGGAGGAGCTGACAGGCCGCATAGAATTGCTGGAGCAAGAGCAAAAAAAGCTATACAAGCAGCTGGAGGACCCGGAATTTTATCGGGAAGGCGGTGACTTGATCGCTAAGGCGAGGATCAGGGTGGATACCCTGCAGCAGGAATTGGATGAGGCTTATGCCAGATGGGAGGAGTTGGAGATTATCCACCATTAGGGACATATACAAGAATTCGAGTATTTTCTCATTTAATTCAAAATTTACAATTAAAAATTCAAAATTGTGTCTGAACGGCCTTTTTGTTCAGACACTATCTATCTTAGTGTCATCTCACAGTCAAAACCGATTGCCTTGAGACGGACGGCCAGTTGCTCTGCGGCCTGTCTGGTTTGATATACGCCGACGAGGAGATCATACCGGCCCGGTTGCTCTATAATGTAAGGACAATAGCCGGCGGCCTTTAATAAAGATATTTTCTGATCCAATTCTTCCTTTGATGCATAAGAACCAATCCTGACCGCATACTCGGTCTTCAAGATCCGGTCTGCCCTTATGCCGTGCGCCTTCTGGAAGGCATCGGCCTCGGCCTCTGTCCTGAAATTACCCACAAACACCCTGTACCATTTTCCCTTGTCCGGCAGTGTGACAGAGATCCAATAAGGGCTGAGCCCCTTTTTCTTTAACTCAGAAATAAATCTGCCCACCTGTCTTTTGGTCTTTACAGATCCCATATGCAGGGAATATGGGTAGTGCTCCGTGGCCGGAGGGACAGAATCAGTTGCGGCCTTTTGGCTGGCTGGTTCAGACCCTGATTCAACTTCGGGCGGTTTGACTTCAGAGACAGTCTGTTCCACGGTCTTTGGTTGTCTGTCCTCTTCGATTGTGGGCTGGCTTTCTGGCTTGGGGGTTTCTTCCTTTACAGGGCCAGGCGCAGGCGTCAGCGCCTCTGCCGGTTGAGAAATTTTTTCTCTTTTAAAGGCAGGCCCTGTTTCTCTTAGGGCAATAGGTCCCGGCCCTTGTTCCTTTTTAAGAGGCAATACACCGGTTAGCCACAGGGCAATTAATGCAATCGCAACCAAGACAACAACAGCCCAAAAACCACCTGGCAGCAGAGATCTTTTTCTGGAAGATATTTCAGCAAGTTGTCTATATGCATAGGCATTTTCCTGCTCTGTTATTTCATCTGCCGGCCCCGGGCCCTGGCTTTTGTCGTCAACATGGCAAGGAGGCCCTTGATTTCTTAAATGGCCTGCATCTTCATTGGCAATGGTTTCAACTGGTGACATCCCTGAATAGCCCCCTTCCACCTTTGGGTGTAGAGCGTTTATGTATGCCGGCAGTTCAAATCCCGGGTCATGATTTTTTCTGATTGCATGGATTTCTTCCGGGCTGATTATGCGCCCTTCCTGCAGGATGTAATCCGGCGGATCATCTCCACCGGTAATTTGCAGCAGGGCAACAAATCCCGATTTTAAGAGTCGGTTGGTATCGTGGCACAATTCCGCACCCATTTTCAAATGGGCAATAGCATAACTAACAACGCGCGATGAAGCCCCAAGATGATCAGGGACGGAAAAAGCATAGTTAAAAAGATCGTCAACAAGATGATTTTCTATGGCATGGCGAAAAAGGCCTATTACAGGCGCAGGATCAATATGCCGGTTTTCCTGTAATCGTTTCCTGATATCTAATGCATATTCATAAATGTGTCTGTAACAGATACTGGTTTCTTCACTTCCTGCCACTTTATTAAGGATTTCATCCAGCTCCTTGGCATCCAATGCCTTTTCCATATCCGCTTCCACAAATTGAGCCTCTTTGGCGTTTGGCTCCTTATGATGAGAAGCGGGCATCTTTGGCCCGTGCACCTTATCCATTGTGATAAAGTCGCTAAATCTCACCATCCTGAATAACATCCTTGATAATGGCAAGATTTATCATTTTATTCTTTTCACCAAAACCCACAAGGAGTGCCATGTCGCACAGGTTATTGATTGTGCCGGCCAGTCCGTTTGAGTGTCTGTATATCATCTCGATAGCCTGTCTGGTGAACACATTGTTTTTAAGGCCGGCCCTGCGCTGTCGAAAAAATATGTATCTTGCAGTTTCCTTGAGGTCTAAGGGTTTAAGGAAATAGCTGACAGAAATGCGTTGCCTGACTTGTCTTTGCCTTTGGATCCTGGTCAAAAGCCCAGTCTGCCCCAGAAGAAATACAGAGATAAAAGACATGCCGGATGAGTTGAAGTTAAGTAGAAGCCTGATTTCCTCCAATGTGGCAGGGCTCAACATCTGTGCCTCATCAACCATCAGAACGGTATCCTTGCCGGCCCTTGCATTTTCCATCAGCCGTTCTTCCAACACCCGCAGGATTTCCACCCTGGTTATCGGAACATCTGTCAGCCCCAGCTTGTATAAGACATCTTTAAGGAACTCAGTTGATTCCTGGCAGGGATTTGATATCAGAGCTATGTCATATCTGTTTTCTGAGGATATCTTATTAATGAATACCTTGAGCAGGGCCGTCTTGCCGCTTCCGATATCCCCGACAAGAATGGAAAGGCCTTTTCTGGTCCTTGCAGCATATACCAGGCGCGTCAACCCCTCGATATGCGGGCCTGACATATAGAAGATGTCCGGGTCAGGGTTGTTTTCAAATGGAGGTTTGTTAAATCCCCAATATTCCAGATACATATAAAAATACCCAGGTGAAATGGCCTAGTTGCGGCTGTTACAGCTTTTTAAGAAATGCCAGATGATTTTCACGATCCCCCAGGGCCTCATAACAGCGGGCGATATAATGAATAGTATCTCTTGAATCCTCGAACTTCAACAAACAGTCCAGCGCCTTATGATATTCTCCGGTGTTCATATAATTTATCCCCAGGCACAGGTTCAATTGCTCGCTTTCAGGAAAGTGTTCAATACCTTCCATGAGAACTTGGGCTGACTGGTACAGCTCCCGATTTTGCTGTTTTATCATGCCCAATCCCAGATATGCCCTATGATTTGGGTGATATTTAAGTGACCTTTTAAATAGTTGTTCGGCTATCTTAATTTTTTCTTTAATCGCATCAACTCCTGCATAGTCTCCATGGCTGAAGGTCATCGCGAGCCTTGAAAGGAAATCGGAATGGAAGGGAAAAAGAGCTTCTCTATTGTTCAGTTCAATTGAATTGACAAACCCGGCAAGGCCCTTATGAAATTCATCTCTCAATTTCGCGCCAAAGTCCAGTATCTGTTGCTGGTCCAGTTCAGGATCGGTCTCAAAATACAGGACATCTTCTATCTTATTGCGCCATATCTCGTCAGTATGCCCGGTTCGTTTAAGAAAATCAGAATAGAGCTCGGTCCCCGGAAATAGGTCAAGGATATAGAAAATGGCGCTAAGCGGTCTTATTTCCCTGATAAGATCGAGGGTTTCGTCAATGGTGGCCCAGGTCTCGCCGGGAGAGCCGTAAATGAAATAGCCACGGGACAGTATACCGTAACTGGTGGTCAGTTCAAAGGCCCTTTTTATTTGATCACGTTTGATATTCTTTTTAAAGACAATATTCCTTATCCTCTCCGAACCGCTCTCGACACCATAGCTGATTTGTGTGCAGCCCGCCTTTCTCATCCAGTAGAGGGCCTCTTCGTTCACATAATTGACCCTCGATATGGCGACCCAGGTAATGTTTAGGCCGTTTTCAATGATCCTTTTGCAGATTTCTATTACATGATCTTTTTTAATCGTAAAGGTGTCATCGGAAAAGAAGAAAAACGTGACGCCCTTTTTGTAAAGAAATTCCAACTGTGCCACAAAATATCCGGGAGAATGAAACCTGACACTGTTTCCCCAAAACCGGGGCGATCCGCAAAATGAGCATCTTCCGGGACACCCACGCGTGGAGGCTACATGTTGATAATCAAAGTACCTGGCAGGGTTTGGCAGCTCATCAAGATCCGCGATCAGCTCCGCATCGGCTGTCCTTACAGCAGACTGGCCATGTCTGAAGGCAATCCCCCTGATGTCTTGAAGCCCTTCCTGCGCCCCTGATTCAATCCAGCGAACCAGGCAGAGAAAGCTCTTTTCTCCTTCGCCGATTACCACGAAATCCACCGCGTTAAAATGGGTCAGCAGATGTTCCCATAGAAAAGTGGCGCCGATCCCGCCAAATACGATCCTCACTCCCGGATCGAGCTGTCTTGCTATCCCTGCGATCTCTATGGCACCCCACCGGTTTGCATGCAGGACAGAAAACCCAATGATATCAGGCTGTTTTTCCGCCAGAGTCTCCCGGATTACCTCAGGAGTCTTATTGACATCATACCAATTGAGTATTTCCACATCATAATTGTTTTGCTTGAGCAAGGCCCCGACATAATAGATCCCAATCGGCGGCACGCTCACCTCCTCTGCATGCAGCCTTGCCTCAAGGCAATATGGATAGATAAGCAGTATTTTCATGCTGTCTTCACTGGCCTGGCTCACTCCCATTTTCAGAAGCAGGAAGATATACCTCAAATGTGGTGCCTACCCCAACTTCTGATTTTACCTCAATACGGCCATCGTGCCTGTCAATTATTGAGTAGCAGATGGACAGGCCCAGACCCATCCCCTTTTGTGTTACAACGCCTTTTGATGAATAATACGGATCAAAGACCTTATCAAGGACATCCTGGGGTATGCCCTTGCCGTGATCTCTGATTGATATCTTGACCTGCCTGTGAGCTTGGTGGTTACTGTCTCCTTCTGAATTGATACGGATATTCTCGGCTGTAATCTCTACAGTGCCTTCCTCCTGCATGGCATCACTGGCATTGACAATCAGGTTACCGATAGCCTGCTTCATTTGATCACTGTCATAATCCACCGGCCAGAGATCATCGGACTCATAAAAATCACATCTTGTACTGGAACCTGCAAGGACGAGACTTGCGCTGTCACGAATCAGTTTGCCAAGAGGGCCTGTCTTCTTCACAGTGTCAATCCCCTTTGCAAAGGTCATGAACTGCCTGGTCAGATCCTTTGCGCGTTTGCAGGCATTCTTGGCCTTTATCAGGTTGTTGGAAGCCCTTTCTTCTTTCTGGACATACAACAGGGAAAGGTCAATATTTCCCAGAATCGCAGTAAGAAGGTTATTGAAATCATGGGCAACCCCGCCTGCAAGGGCGCCCAATGCCTCCATTTTCTGCGCCTGTTTCAGGCGCGCCTCAAGACCGGCCTTTTCCTCTTCAGCGCGTTTTCGCTCCGATATGTCTCTAATGGATCCGACCATGCGGTAAGGATTTCCGTCTTCATCAAAAAGCGCCAGCCCCCGTGAACTCTGCCAGCGATATTCGCCGGATTCGTGACGATGTCTGTATTCCACGTCAAAAGGCGCCTTTCCCGCAAGATGATCCAGCAGCAGTTTACTCACCAGTTCATAGTCATCAGGGTGAATCCTGGATGACCAGGTATCTGACGTTTTCAAAGGCACCGGACTCCCCGTCAGTCCCAATATCTCTCCGCAGCGAGAGGAGGCATAGGTCCGGTTGTTGATAATGTCCCAGTCCCATATGCCGTCGCTGGTAGCCTCCAGGGCAAGTGTCAGACGTTCTTCGCTCTCCCGCAGTTTTTCCTCGATCCGCTTTGCCCTGACAGTCTCTTCTTCCAGTTGCTTGACCCTTCGTTCCAATTCTTCATAGCTAGGTCTTTCTTCCATTTGAGGACCCCCAAAAAAATAATTACAACTCAACAGCTATTACAAAATGTGTGCCAGAAGAGGCCAAGTGAAGGGAGCTTTTTTGCCATGCAGCAATGTCGGAAAATACCGTGGCTTAATCGAAAATCAAGGCTCCTCTATTATCCTCCCCCTTTCAACAAGTTCCCAAATGTCTCTTTGGCCGCCACGGTAATTTGCCATCGCGGTTTCAAGCCTGTCGGTTACGGGGTCATCCTCTCCCAATATCGCCTTGGCCTTTTTTAGTATTTCCTCCCCCTTGGCCAGGTGATCCGTGAGTTCGTCCAGAACATCCTTTCGTTTTCCATGCCTTTGCCGTTCTTCGGTAATAATCGGCAAGAGCCGTTGAATGGAATATTCAACCAGGGCGTCGCGGGGGGTGTCAAACTTTCTCGATGTCTCGCATAGGCAGGCCATGGTCTTTCTGCTTAGGACATATGTCTTTTGAACACGGGACAGCCTGCCGAATCTCTCTGTCTCGATTTTGCCGGCAATTAAATTCAGAGACTTGGTGTCTTCTATAAGGTGATCAAACAGAGATTTCTGCTTGATGCCGAGATGGGTGGCCACAATACTAAGAGTATTTATTGCCTGTTCGGTCAATTTGAATGTCGCCCTTACCGATTGCCTGCCTCTGAGATCAGATGATAGCGCCTTGGGCAAAGAGGTGGCTTCTTCAACTTTTTCCTTATTTTTCCTTTTCATTTGGACTAATCTCCATCAGTTGCTTTACCGCGTCCAATAGGGGCGGTTTAAGTGGCCTCCATTTGGGATCTATGGCCTTGCCTTCACTCCATTTGAATTCTACTGACTCATATTTCTCCGGCACAGTCCGGATGGGCTCTGTACCATAAGTGACCGAAGGATAATATTCGACCCAAAGCATGCGATGGGGAATAATGCCAAACTGCCTTGTTACAACCGTGGCAAGGTGCCCGGCGCAACTTCTGACCGACATTGTATTCCCGGGGACATCCGAGACAATTACAATCACCGGCCTTAATAATACCAGGTCTTTTGACGCCCTTTCCTTTTGATCAACAATGCGAAGCCTGCAAGTGCCGCTTGCCAGTCTGAGTTTCCCTCCCCATCCCTCCCAATGGTAAATATTATCATAAATCAACATTTAAAACCCCTGATAAAATTTAGAACAAGCACAAAAGGCAACTATCAAAGGCTAAAGCCAATGCCTTGAGGGTTCAAGTGATCAAATAAAGACCTTACATGCCCTAGGACCTTGAAATCCTCTTTTATTCTGGCTCCTGGATTTTTGCATGAAGCTTCACGGGGATGAAGTTTCATGGTCGATCAAACAGGCCGAAGGCCAGCGGCAGTGCTGACTTCTTGCGCCTGAGTAGTCACATTGGACCTTAACAAATAATATATTAATTTTTTCACTGCGTTAAATGGAGAATATAATAAAATGGGGGGATAATCGCAAGGCTATTTCGTGGTATATGAAGAAGTTGGCTTCAGGCGGGGCCGGGCGGGATTTTTTAATCCCGCCCGGATGGCCGGCAGAAATGTCACCACAAGAATATGTTACTAATATCTGCCTCTACCATACCAATCCCTGTGACGATATGAATTATGCGGCCTGTGTTGCCGGTCATAAGGCCTTCGATGCCCGTCATGATACCTGTAATACTCATGATAATCTCTATGTTGCGGCCTATGGTATCTATAATACCTGTAGTCACAGTCATAAGAAGGCCCCACGCTAAAAAATGGAGGCGGTGGGGGCAGAAAAAACGGAAAAGGCGGCAACGGGATTCTTATACTGTCGCCGGCAAAAACAACGCCGCCACCCCATCCATGATATTGCCCAGACCTTGCCTGGGCCGAAGACACTATAAAGAATAAACCAAGTGCAGCAGCAATAAATATGAAAAGATATTTTTTCATTTTTTTCTCCTCTGTTTGAAGCATAAACCAAGGGTAACGTTGCTTACTCTGTGACAGCCAAGCTGTTAAACACTTTTGTTCAGGAGACGATAGCACAGGAAAAAAAGTCTACAAATCAAGGCGGGAGAAAATTTCTCGAGTCTTCCAGTAGCAATATTTTAGAAAATCGGTTATGTAGTGGCCAAAGAACAGCGTTGTCATGGAGGGATAACTATATGACCATCATACACGGCTTCGAATTACAAAGGGATCAGGAAATCAAGGAACTCAGGATACTCGCCAGGCTTTATCGCCATGTCAGAACAGGCTGTGAACTCCTGTCTCTTTCAACTGACGATGAAAACAAGGTCTTTGGGGTGACATTCAGGACTCCCCCGTCAGATTCGACCGGTATTGCCCACATCCTGGAGCACTCGGTGTTGTGCGGCTCAAGAAAATATCCTGTAAAGGAGCCCTTTGTGGAACTGCTCAAGGGATCCCTCAAGACCTTTCTAAACGCCTTTACCTATCCGGACAAGACCTGCTATCCTGTGGCAAGCCAAAATATTCAAGATTTTTACAATCTTATAGATGTCTACCTGGATGCTGTATTTTATCCACGGCTGACCCCTCACATATTTCAGCAGGAGGGCTGGCATTTTGAATTGGATGGTCCTTCAGGCCCGCTGGCCTATAAGGGGGTGGTCTACAATGAAATGAAGGGGGCATACTCATCGCCTGACAACGTCCTTTCAGAATACTCCCTCCAATCGGTTTTTCCTGACAATACCTACGGCCTTGACTCCGGCGGTGACCCAAGACATATCCCTGATCTGACCTTTGATCAGTTTCATGAATTCCACAAGACATATTACCACCCGACAAATGCCAGGTTCTATTTTTACGGTGATGATGATCCGGACAACAGGCTAAAACTCATAGACGATTTTATCAGGGACTTTGATCACGTACAGGTTGATTCCGCCATCCGCTTGCAGGCGCCCTTTCGTCAGCCCAAGCGAATGGAGCATTCTTTCATGGTGGGAAAAGGAGAGGAATCATTGAAGGGGATGATCACCGTCAACTGGCTACTTACTGAAACAACGGATATTGTCACAAACTTTGCGCTTATTATCCTGGAATATGTACTCCTTGGCATGCCTGGCTCTCCTCTGCGAAAGGCGCTTATTGACTCGGGCCTGGGAGAGGATATCACTGGCGCGGGACTTGAGACCGATCTGAGACAGATCTTTTTCTCCACCGGATTAAAGGGGATAAGGATTGAAGATGCAGACAGAGTTGAGGCGCTTATTCTTAACACACTAAAAGATCTCGCGCAAAATGGTATTGATAAGAAGACCATAGAGGCTGCGTTAAACACCATTGAATTCCGCTTTAGGGAAAACAACTCCGGGAGTTATCCCAGGGGGCTGCTCCTTATGCTGCGCACCCTTACCACATGGCTGTATGACGGCGACCCGCTGGCCTTGCTTGCCTTTGAAGAACCGCTTGAAATGATAAAGGCCGGCGTTCAATCAGATGCAGGCATTTTTAGCGATATGATTAATCGCCTGTTTGTCTCAAACCCCCATCGCACTACCCTGATCTTCAAACCTGACCCGGAGCTTAAAGAGAAAAACGATGCGGATGAAAGGGAGCGCCTTAGCAAGGCCAGATCGGCCATCAATAATGATGAACTTGGCGCTCTTGTAGAAAAAACCAGGGAATTGAAGAGGTTACAGGAAACACCCGATACCCCTGAGGCCTTGGCAACCATTCCGGTATTGAGACTTGATGACCTTGAAAAAAAGAACAAGACGATTCCGGTTGCACACCTCGACAGTCAGGGAGCGCTGGTGCTGTTTCACGACCTGTTCACCAATGGCATTGCCTATCTGGAACTGGGTCTTGACCTGCACACCCTGCCGGAGAGATATCTGCCCTATGTGCCGCTATTTGGCAGGGCGCTTGTTGAAATGGGTACGATATCAGAGGACTTTGTCTCCCTGCAGCAGCGCATAAGCCGGAAAACAGGCGGGATTATCCCACAGACACTTATTTCCACTGTCAAGGGCTCCAAAAAGAGCACCTCGTGGCTGTTCCTGCGCGGCAAGGCAATGTTGTCCCAGGCCGAGGAGATGACCAATATCATGCGAGAGGTGCTCATTGACGTTAAATTGGACAATCAGGAACGATTTCTTCAGATGGTGCTGGAATCAAAGGCCAGGACCGAGCAGAAGTTGGTCCCGAACGGCCATGACATCGTCAATTCCAGGATCAAAGCGCACTTTGCCGAGTCCCACTGGGCACATGAACAGATGTCGGGAATCAGCTATCTCTTTTTTCTGAGGGGGCTTGCAAAGGCGGTTGATGAAAACTGGTCCGGGGTCCTTGACGTCTTAAACGACATGCGCAGCATTCTCGTAAACCGAAATGCCGCAATCATTAACATCACCATGGATAAAAGGGATTGGCCAGGTCTTGAGCCCCATATAGACAATCTCCTGAGCGCCATGCCCGAGGCCCCTGTTGTTGAAAATCAGTGGGAGGTAAAGGGCCAGGGCCTTTTTGAAGGGATGACGATCCCCTCCATGGTCAATTATGTAGGTAAGGGCGCTGACCTTTACAGCCTCGGTTATCGGTTCCATGGGTCGTCTCTGGTCGCCGCACGCTATCTCCGTAATGCCTTTTTGTGGGACCGTGTCCGCGTGCAGGGCGGTGCATACGGAGCATTTTGCCTGTTTGATCGCCTTTCAGGGGTGTTGAGCCTTGTGTCATACCGTGATCCCAATCTTATCAGGACCCTTGAAGCATTTGACGAGGCGGCAAAATTTCTCCGCGACACTGATCTAACTGATGAAGAACTTAACAAAAGTATCATTGGCGCCATCGGAGACATGGATGCCCATATGCTCCCGGACACCAAAGGTCATGCATCCATGGTAAGATATCTTGCGGGTGATACAGAGCAGACCCTTCAACAGATAAGAGATGAAGTCCTTGGCACCTGCAAAGCCGATTTCAAGGCGTTTGGTCACGCCCTTGAAAAGGTTAAGGAAAATGGGCTGGTAAAGGTCCTCGGGTCTCAAGAGTCTGTCGAACAAGTCCTTGCCGACAAACCTGGTTGGCTTGAGGTGGTCAAGGTGCTTTAGGACAGTCGTAACCGTTAACGGGTTGCGGACAGTTATTGTTAAAGGAGGAAGTTTAGGTTGAAAATTGTTAGCATTTTGGGAAGCCCCCATGGCGGAAGCGGAAATACAGCCAGATTGCTTGGCCTTGTACTGGATGCGGCTGAAAAGCATGGGGCGAAAACAGAGATTGTCTACGTTCCAGGTCACAATGTGCTGCCATGCAAGGGGTGTGATATCTGTCATAAGAGAGGCAAATGTATCCAGAAGGATGAGTTTGAGGCAATAAAGGAAAAGATCAAAAAGGCAGATGGCCTTATACTGGCCAGCCCTAATTATATATTCAGCGTCAGCGCCCAGATCAAGGCCTTTATGGACCGGTGTTGCGGTATTGTCCATTGCATGGGATTTGAGGGCAAGTACGGGGCCTCGGTGATAACCTCCGG
>DIKH01000048.1 GCA_002424495.1 Desulfobacteraceae bacterium UBA5623 | reverse complement strand
CAAAAACGGGCCTGCACGCGGCAAAATTTAAACTGATTCAACGGATCTGATCTCAGGGACATTTTGTTTGAGGACCTTTTCAATCCCCATCTTGAGTGTCATTTGAGACATAGGGCAACCACCGCATGCACCCATTAATCTAACCTTGACCGTGCCGTTCTCATCAACGTCCACAAGTTGAACATCCCCTCCGTCTGCCTGAAGTGATGGCCTGACCTTTTGCAGGGCCGCTTCAATCTTTTCCTTTAATGTCATAATGTTACCCACCCTTGGCTATTCGTTCAATTTTCCAAAAACTAAATGGACATTGTCTATTAACATATTGTTTTATGGATTTCTACCCAAAAAGTATGGTAACGGTAATATAGGGGNNACAACCGGAAATGAAAAGCAATTCAAGAAGATAGGGTAACAATGCTACACAGGCCTGAAAAACAGCGGGTGGGAATAATCCTCCCCGCTGTTTTTTTGTCGGGCAATATTATCAAGGTTTATCAGGGGATGGTAACATCATCTTTAATGATAAAATTCAGTTCAAAACTTTTCTCCAGGGACTTTTTCATGGCATCCAGATCTACTGCTGGGTCATCCATAAGGCGAATGTAGACCTGTCGCTTCTGCTTGTCTCCTGCCATGAAGGAAGACAGGATGCTTGCGATCCGGCCGCCACATGCCCTGATGGCATCCGCAACTTCCTTGAGAACTCCAGGATGATCATCGAGTGCAAGACAAACAAGTGTCTTTCCAAGGTGACTGGCAGAAAAACCAACCATGGCCTTAAAGATATCTCCTTGTGTCAGCATCCCCACAAGACGCTTTTGGTCATCAACCACAGGCAAACCAGTAATCTTGTGCTTCAACATTGTTAGGGAGGCGGTTACTATGGTTTTTTCGGGACTGATGACAATAATGTTTCTGGCCATAATGTCCCTGACCGTTATTTTGATGAGCAATTCATATAAGTCAGGGAACAATTTTCTTTCAGCATTATCGAAATTGATTACTTGAGAGGGGCCTGCGGAACGGAGGTCTCGGTCTGTAACAATACCGACGATTTCATTATTTCGCATGACAGGAAATCGTCTCACCCGATGTCTTTTCATCAATTCCGCAGCCTCTATAACGGAAATATCTTCCGTCACTGTTATGGGGTTTTGTGTCATAAAATCTTTTATTAGCATACTTGACCTCCTGATAGATTAGATATTCTTATCCTTTTGATCCCTCGCGTAAGATCCTCCAACAGAAACTCCCTTATCACCTTTTTTAGTCTCAATCAATGCAATATTTTTGCCAAAATATGAAAGTTAAAATATAAGCTTAAATTTCAGTATATTAGCCTTTACAGCTAAAATTACAACCACACACTGATATAAAAATCTCAATTTATCTAGTAGCAAGATATCGATATTTGGAAAAAAATATCCCCAGCCCTTGATTCTTCGTAATCATCTATTCCAAGGCCGTAGTCCTGACGCTTGAGATGCTTTTTCCGAGAAACTTCCGGCCGAAATCCCTGAATCTGTCCTCTCCATCAGTGGTGTAAAATTCCCTGAGGCTGTTTCTTGATAGATTCTTATCAATTTCCGGATGGCGTTTCAGATAGTCGGCCAGCTTCCAGGCAACAATGCCCGGCGCATCCAGGACGTGGCAATTCTTTCCCATGATCTTTTTGATATAATTCTTAAGAAAGGGGTAGTGTGTACAACCCAGAATCAATGTATCAATGTCCTTGGTCTTAAGGGGCCGGAGATACTTCTTTAGGATCATAACAGTTTCAGGCCTTCCCACCCAGTTTTCCTCAACGAGCGGAACCAGAAGGGGGCATGCCTGAGAAAAAATCCTAAGGCCGCCTCTAAGCTTATTGAGTTCCTGCTCGTAGACCTTTGATTCTATGGTTGCCCTGGTGCCTATGACACCAATGCGGCCGTTTCTGCTGGTCTCCACCGCCGCCTCAGCAAGCGGGATAACAACGCCCAGTACACGTCTTTCCGGGTAGTTGACGGGGAGCCATTCCTGCTGGATCTTTCTTAATGCCTTGGCAGAGGCTGTATTGCAGGCAAGGATAATAAGACCAGCACCTAATCCAAAGAGAAACTCAACTGCCTGACGGGTATATTCGTATATGACATTAAGGGATTTGTTGCCGTAAGGCGTGCGGCCGTTATCGCCCAGATAGGTGAAATCATACTCGGGCAGTTCATCCAAGAATGACTTTAGAATTGTCAAGCCTCCAAAACCTGAATCAAATACCCCGATCATGATATATACACATCAACCTGAATATTCTAAAATATTCAGCAGGTGCATTCACTCTCCTCTCGGCCAATCATCCAGCTTCTCTTACTGCATTTCACCTTCCACCATAATATCTTTCCCTCTCTTCCTTCTCCGCCTCTTCCCTCAGCTCTTTCCAGTAGCCTTTTTTGATGGCCTTTCTATGCCTCCTGATTTTTTCTCTCATCGCCGGATCGGAGGAGGCCAATTCAAAGGCCTTGTCAAAATGGAACATCGCCTTTTTCAACTGATCCATCCTCATAAAATAGATGCCAAAATTATAGTGGGCGGAAACGAGTCGGTTTTGCCTGCCGTATGAAATTCCCAAATGGTAATATACATCATCTTTTACAGGTGGCAGGGATGCCAGTCGCTCAAAAAAACCTATGGCCCTGTCATATTGCTCCATGTTTTCATAGGAGACACCCAACAGGTAAGGAATGGCCTTGTTGTCATTGTCCAGTTTAAGGGCCTTTTCAAATAAGGATATCGCCTTGTTATCATCGCCCCCCATCTGGTAGGCCTCGCCAAGGTGGGTCAGGATGGGCACAAAATCAGGACTCCCCGCCAGGGCTTTATTGAGGTGATTAATTGCCTGCTTGAAATCCTGTCTTCCCATATTGAATATCCCCAATCCAAAGTTGTCAGGGACAGAATCAGGGTCTTTTTCAAGCGCAACTGAAAAAACTTTTTCCGCCTCATGGGGTTCAAGACTATTCGCCCTTACAATGGCCTGAAACATTGGGAAAAGAGTCCTTAGCCTGACTACTTCCTCGCTAGGCTTTTCAGGCTTATAACTGCTTAACATGGAGTCAAGGTTTGACATCCTTTCAGGACTGGTCGGGTGGGTCTTAAGATAAGCAGGGACATTGTCTGGGTTAGTCATGCTCTCATGCTCGATTTTTTTCAAGGTGATCATCATTCCCCTTGGGTCAAAACATGATTCTTTCATGTACTTAAAGCCCAACTGATCCGCCTGCCGTTCATCTTCCCTGCTGTAATTCAATTGAGCCTGTATGCCGGCAGCCATTGATCCGGTAATAAGCGCTCCTGCTGCAGCACCGCCCATGAAAACGCCGGCCAGAATTCCAGCCAATGAGGCGATGCCGATTTTTTTGCCCTTTTCCATTCTGTCAGACAGGTGTCTGGCAGAAACGTGGCCGATTTCATGGCTCATTATAGCGGCCATTTCATCTACACCGTCCATAATATTTATCAGACCACAAAAGAAAAATATGTTCCCGCCCGGAGCAGCAAAGGCGTTTAATGTCCTGTCATTAATTATATAAAAATGAAACGGAAAATGCCTTGTTTCAAGAAATATCAGCAGATAATTACCCAGATCGGAAAAGTACTGGTTTACGAAATCATCGCCCAGAAACTCGCACTGGCGCCTGATCTGCCCCAGGAATTCACGGCCCATCTTTTCTTCGTCCTCGATTGAGATGGCCATGGCCTTGGAAGGACGAAAAGAAAATGACGAAAACAAAAGGCTCAGGGTCACAATAAAAATGACCGGCTTGAGATAAAAGGGTTTATTGATTTTCATCTATGATCTTT
>DIKH01000160.1:3516-5880 GCA_002424495.1 Desulfobacteraceae bacterium UBA5623 | reverse complement strand
TTTGGGGCATTTGATTGGAATTTATTCATTCAGTTTAATGTCCCCGGCAGGCTGTCTAACTCATTTCAAAGGCATTTTTTATCACCTCAATCTGAGGCTTGTCGCCTGATACACTTACCGCAACCACATCAAACCTGGCCTTGGTCTCACAGCAGCCATTGGCCTTCATGTAAAACAACGCCACCTTGCTGATCTGGTGCATCTTCCTTGCGTTAACCGCCTCTTTTACATAGTCAATGGATCTGCCCCTTCTTGTCTTAATTTCAATAAAAACCAGGGTATCCCTGTCAGTTGCGACCAGATCCACCTCTCCCAGCGGGCAACGGTAGTTGCGAATGATTTTTTTATATCCGAGGCGTTTTATCTCCTTGTAGGCCAGATCCTCTCCGACCCTTCCCAATTCAAGCCGTTCTTTTGTCACTCTAAATAACCCCTTTGAAGCTCATCCGATGAACAGGGCAAGCTCCATATTGACCCAAGGCCTTTAGGTGGCTCGCGGTTCCGTAGCCTTTGTGTCTGTCAAAGCCATAGGCCGGATACATCTGGTGATAGCCGGCCATAATCCTGTCCCTGTAAACCTTGGCGAGCACAGAAGCGGCTGAGATACTTCGGCTGAGACTGTCTCCCTTTTTGATACACCACTGGCGGACTGGCAAAGGGACCTTGTGAACGCCATCCACCAAAAGAAAATCCGGTTGCGGGTCAAGGGCCAGGACCGCCTGTCTCATGGCCTCAAGAGAGGCGTTAAGGATATTGAATTCATCAATATATTTGTGCGAAATAACGCTGATGCCGCTTGTCAGTGCCTCACTCTGGATAAGCGGGAAGGCCTGATCCCTGGCCGCAGCGCTCATTTGCTTTGAATCCCTGGTGCCGTCCAACACAACGCCCTGGGGGAGAATCACCGCAGAGGCTACGACCGGGCCGGCAAGCGGGCCGCGACCTGCCTCATCAACTCCGGCAATCAGACTATAGCCATTCTTACGAGCCAAATCTTCAAAGTAAAATGGTTCGTCTGCTGCTAAGTAGGCACTCTCGGGAAAAAGGGACAGATTTTTTGGTGGAGTGGGCAATAAACTGTCAAAGATGCGCCTACTTAATCCCGCCCGGGAAGCTGTCCTGAGCGGGATTAAGTAGCGGGCAGTAGCTGATTAAAACAGTTATGGTAAATTAAAATCTCTTTTCTTTTATACGGGCGGCCTTTCCCTTCAGTCCGCGCAGATAATACAATCGAGACCTCCTGACCTGGCCTTTGGTCACTATCTCTATCTTATCAACGCCCGGTGAATGGAGAGGAAATATCTTTTCCACGCCAACGCCGTAAGAGACCTTTCTGACAGTAAATGTTGCGCCGGTATTCCCTTTGCGTTTCCGTATGACAACTCCTTTAAATACCTGTATCCTTTCTTTCTCCCCCTCTTTGATCCTGGCATGGACCTTAATCGTATCGCCAGGTCTAAACTCAGGGATATCTGTACGCATCTGTTCTCTTTCAAGCATTTCTAACACATTCATTTTTTCCCTCCAAATCCATTTCCTGACTGCCTGCCAGACGGTCTAAGATGATAGCCGCAGCCGACCTGACAGACAGATGTTGGTAGCCTGTTGTGCCTGTAATCGGGTCCAGGACATAATCCGCCCCGGTCAATACAGTTTTATCAAGGCCCCATGCTGTTCCAAAAATTAAAAATACTACCCTTTCATCCAGCAGGATTTTTCTTGCACCGCCGTAGGAGATTGAGCAGATGTCTTGTTTTGAGGCATCTGTTGCAATTAATAATGGTGCATCTCCCTCCATGTCTGTAATTACATCTACTGCCTTATTGAGAGAGGTGGCAACCTCTACAAGAGTGATAGCCTCTTTTCTGTCCTGGTTATATTGGGAGCCAAAACCTCCAGTCCAATGGCCTTTTACCCTTTCAACGAGCGCACGTTGGTCATCTAACGGCGTTATAACAAAAAACCTCCTGACATCATATGTTCTGGCCACCCTGGCAATATCGTGCAGATCAAAGGTGGTTACAGCGGAGGCGATTGTCTCAAAATTTTTGTTGTATACGGGATAATGAACAAGCCCGACATAAAGACGCATCAAATTATTTATCCTTGCGAGGCGGTTTTAAAACGTCAACTATTGCCCTTTAAGCTCAGCAAGAAACTGTTTGTCCTCGCTGGTCAACCTGGCCTTTTGAAGCAGATCGGGCCGCCTCTCAAGCGTCCTTTTCAATGATTCCTTTCTCCTCCACTGCCTGATCTTTTCATGATCACCTGATAAAAGGACCGGGGGCACTTCCTTTCCCCCAAAAACCCTGGGCCTTGTATACTGAGGATATTCCAGCAGCCCGTCTTCAAAAGAGTCTTCCT
>DIKH01000160.1:1875-3504 GCA_002424495.1 Desulfobacteraceae bacterium UBA5623 | reverse complement strand
GATCAAACGGCTGACCGCGTCCATCACGATCAGCGCCCCGATCTCCCCGCCACTCAAGACATAGTCTCCTATGGAGATCTCTCTATCTATACAGGTAAGCCTGATCCTTTCGTCAATTCCTTCATACCTGCCGCATATCAAGATCAGCTGATCCCAGTCTGCAAGCTCCCACGCGGCTTCCTGGTTAAAGGTTTTTCCTTGTGGGCTCAGAAGGACTGCAAGGCTCCGGTCCAATCTGTCAACCGATTCAAGTGCCTTGAACAGGGGATCAGGCGTCATAACCATGCCGTCCCCACCCCCATAAGGCCTGTCATCTGTCGCCTTGTGCACCCCGGCTGCGAAATCCCTTATATTAACCAGTCTGACATCCACTAATCCCCGCTTGACTGCCCTGCCGAGTATCCCCTCTTCAAGATGGCCGTAAAACATATTGGGGAATATAGTGAGAACATCAAACCTCATTAATCTCCAATAATCCCTCCATAGGCGAAATAATCATCTTTCCGCTTTTGAGGTCAACGTCTTTTATGACCTCAAATATTGCGGGAATATAGAACTCTTTATCCCCCTTCCTGACCACGTATATATCATTGGCTCCGGTGGGCAGGATCCGGCTGATAATGCCTATGAATTTGCCGGTGTCAAGGTAAACCTCAAGACCCAACAACTCATGCCAGAAAAAGGCATCTTCTTCCCGGACAAGGGCATCTTTATTTATCAGGACCTCTGCGTCCCGGAATCCTTCTGCGGCATCCTCTGAATCCAGCCCTTCTACATCCATCAGGAAGATATTCTTGTGCGCCTTTACAGATCTCACTGTAAATTCGCAGGCCTCTTCCGAAACGGTCCTGAAAAAAACCGTTTTGGCGTTTACAATAGCCGTTTCAGAACCGGAATATAATATAATCCGAAGCAGGCCCTTCAGGCCATGAGGCCTAACGACCTTCCCCACTACAATCAAACCGGAAGAGGAATCAGCACTGGGATTATTCAATGATCTCCAGCACCGATCGCTTTTTTATCTTCGTGGAGGCTGCACCGAGAATAGTTCTCATTGCCCGTGCTGTGCGTCCTTGCTTTCCGATGACCTTGCCCAGATCATCTTTGGCAACTTTAAGCTCAATAACAGCAGTCTGAGCTCCCTCAATCTCAGTGACGACGACTTCCTCAGGTTTATCCACCAACGCCTTTGCAATGTATGCGATCAAATCTTTCATCTCGTCTCACCTCCATGATTCGTTCCGGCCCAACGCTACGTTAGCCTGTTATTGATTGAGGCTTCAACATCCCCTGCTTTTTTAAAAGGGATTTGACAGAATCAGAAACACGCGCACCTCTTTCCAACCAGGAGTTAACCTTGTTCTTATCAACCTTTATTACCGCAGGATCTTTCATAGGGTCGTAATGGCCTAAAATATCAATGAATTTCCCGTCACGGGGCGCTTCAGAATCAGCCGCGACTATACGATAAAACGGTTTCTTTTTTGCTCCCATCCTTGTCAATCTAATCCTAACTGCCATTTTTGTCTTTATCACCCCCAAAAAGAATTATTATAATGTATTCAATATTACTGGTTTGATAATCCCCCCAGTTACTACCACCGGCAGGTCCGGCGTTAAACATTTCCT
>DIKH01000160.1:0-1779 GCA_002424495.1 Desulfobacteraceae bacterium UBA5623 | reverse complement strand
TCCTTGTCACTGACCTGCTATCCGAAAAAAGACGGCATCCTAAGGTGCCCCTTTTTTGTGAATTGTTCCATCATTTTTTTTGTTTGAACAAAATTTTTGAGCAATCGGTTGACATCCTGAACAGTGGTACCGCTGCCCATTGCTATCCTTCGCTTTCTGCTTCCATTTACGATCTTGTGGCTATGCCGCTCATCTTTGGTCATGGAGTTAATTATCGCCTCAACCTTAACCAGCTCTTTTTGGTCAGGGCTGAAGCCCTTCATTTTCTTTAGTTTCCCCATGCCCGGCAGCATGTCCAGTATCTGCTCAATGGAGCCCAATTTTTTGACCTGCGTTATCTGTGCCCGAAAGTCCTCAAGATCGAATTCGTTTCGTCTAAGTTTTTTCTCGAGTTTTATCGCCTCGTTTTCATCGAATCTGTCCTGGGCCTTTTCAATGAGAGTAAGGACATCTCCCATACCCAGGATCTGAGAGGCCATCCTGTCCGGATGAAAGGGCTCAAGGGCGTCAATCTTTTCGCCGACCCCGATAAACTTTATCGGCTTGCCGGTCACCGCCTTGATGGACAGGGAGGCGCCGCCCCTGGCATCACCTTCCATTTTTGTGAGGATAACGCCGGTGATGTCCAAGGCCTCATTGAAATCCTTTGCCACAGTTACCGCGTCCTGCCCTGTCATGGCGTCCGCCACCAGGAGGATCTCAGCAGGATTGATCCCCTGTTTGATCCTGACAAGCTCTGCCATCAATGCTTCGTCAATGTGCAGGCGACCGGCCGTATCAATAATAAGGACATCAGCGCTTGCCTTTCCCGCCATGGAAAGGGCCTCAAGACAGATATCCTCGGGCTTATGATTAACATCCGTTGGGTGGACAGGGATGTTTATCTGGTCCCCAAGCTTTTGCAACTGATCAACCGCAGCAGGCCTGTAGATATCTGCCGGCACAAGATAGGGGTGCCTTCCCTGCTTCCTCAGGTGCCTTGCCAGCTTGGCCGCTGTGGTCGTCTTACCGGAACCCTGGAGGCCGACAAGCATAAGGGCATGGGGCGTCCTTCCAACAAATTGTATCCCTTCGCTGTCCTTACCCATCAAGCGGGTCAGTTCTTCATTGACGATCTTGATCAACTGCTGGCCAGGGGTCAGACTCTCCAGGACCTCGTGCCCCACAGCGCGTACACGGATGTCTTCAACCAGTTTCTTTACAACTTTATAGTTGACATCCGCCTCAAGAAGGGCTAAACGCACCTCTTTAAGGGCATCCTGGATATTATTCTCACTAAGCCTTCCCCTGCCCGTTACCTTCTTGAAGACCGCATTTAGTTTTTCGGTTAAACTCTCGAACATTACTTATGCCTCTAAGTTGACAAGTTTTTAGTATAAATTTAATTCTGCTATTATGTCAATGGAAAATTCAGGGGCTGAAGCCTGCTGAAAAAGGCGCGTAACATTTTGAAATAAATCAAAATTATGATATTGGAAGCCATGTTTTATGGCCGGAACAATTGAACCTATCGGGGCAGCCGCGACGATCCACCCGGGTTTCGTGTTTTTCGCGAGACCGCCATGAACCTACAGACCATCCGCGTTGCGGCTGCGGATTTTTGCGTTTTCTACGACTACGTCCGGCGGGTGGACTATGACCCTGTCGCCTGCCGAAACTCCTCCTATGACTTCGGCATAAACACCGCTGTTGTGGTTGATCTTAACCTTTGTCAGCCTCGCCCTGTTGTTGGCTACGGCAAAGGTCATCCACTCTCCGCCGCGGCGGAAGAGCGCGCCG
>DIKH01000102.1 GCA_002424495.1 Desulfobacteraceae bacterium UBA5623 | reverse complement strand
CTGTCACCTTTAAATTAAGGAATGCCTCAACCTTTGCTCAAGTAAAATCCCTCATTGACAGTGACCCCCGCTTAAGCCTCGAGGCCAGGAGGGAAACCCAATACTACAAGGACCAGTCTGAGATGATGGCGAAGTTTCTGCGTATACTGGGAACCTCCCTCACCATTATTTTTTCCATCGGCGCAACCGTAGGCGCAATGATCACCATGTATTCGGCAGTGGCCAACAGGACAAGGGAGATAGGGGTCTTAAGGGCCTTGGGATTTCAGAAGAAGAGCATTCTTACGGCCTTTTTGATCGAATCCCTGCTGTATGGCATCCTGGGAGGAATAATGGGGCTCTTGTTTTCTTCATTCATGCAGTTGATCACCGTGTCAACGCTGAATTTCCAGAGTTTCGCAGAGCTGGCCTTTTCCTTTACCCTCTCCCCCAAGATCGCCTCGCAGGCAATGCTGTTTTCCATATTCATGGGGTTCGCAGGCGGGCTCCTTCCCGCCATACGGGCCGCCAGAATGGGGATCGTGGACAGCCTCAGGGCATAGTCTCATATTGATGTGCATCCAAATGCTACAAGTACCATATGCGTCCAAGTTAATGCGCAAGGGGATTGGAGCGGGACAAGCTGTCCCGCTCCGACACGCCAATCTCCTTTCTCTTTCTGATCATAGAAAATTCCCGCGAAAGGAGTTCTATGCCTATATTGTCAAGAAGGGGCTAAATGAAGCCATATTCTCCCCACCTTTGTTCAACAAGCCTTTCCATTTCTTCGGTGGACGTTACGAGGGGCGGAAAATCAAAATCCTTATTTTTTTTTGTGGCATCAATTCCTATGCGTGACGTACGGGCCAAAAGGGGGTGTCGCCGCAGACTGGGATGGATCGATGGGTCAAGGGGAGTTCCTGAATGTCTGTCATCGGTAATAATGATATCCCTATGGGGTTGCACCCTGACGGACAGCGCCCACTCCACCTGGCCCCTGTCAAAGATGTCAATGTCATCATCCACCACAATTACCCATTTTGTGGTTTTGCCAACAGTACCAAACACCGCCTCAATAACCTCACGGGCGTTTCCCAGATAATACTGCTGATCCATTGAGACTACGATCACGAATTCAGCGCACCCCATTTCAGTTGCGTAGACCTCTTTGACACCAGGAACGGCCGCCTTAAGTATACTTCGCCAGGCACCGACAGTAGAACCGATTTCTCGAAACGTGGTTTCTTCATTAGGCGGAATACCAGGTGAGCACCCTTGAAAAATAGGATTATTTCTGTATGTGACAGCGGTGACATTAACAACAGGTCTTATTTCTGAATGGACAGAGCTGCAATAGCCTGTAAATTCGCCAAAAGGTCCCTCCTCCACCCACAGGGCTGCATCATATGGGATTTCTCCCTCGATCACGATCTCGGAACTTGCGGGGACTTCCAGATCTAAGGTCTCGCATTTTACAAGAGGAACAGGCTCTCCCATAATACCTCCCGCAATGCCCAGTTCATCTTCCCCATAAGGGGCCCGGACGATTGCAGCAGCAAGTACGGATGGGGGAACCCCGATAGCAGTGACTATAGGCATGGGCATTTTTCTGGTGCGGTATTTTTGGAGGTTGATACCGCATTGTTGCGTTGCCAGCATCCCCAATCTGTTTTTACCAACAATCTGCTGTCTGTATACTCCCATATTTCTGATCCCTGTATCAGGATCTTTTGTTATTATAGCGCCAAGCGTTCCAATATATCTGCCTCCATCAAGATGGAACCATCTCGGCACAGGAAATTTCTCCAGATTGATATTGTCTCCAACATCAATATTTTCCTTACAAGGGCCGTTTGTCACCATGACAGGCGCTATGGGGTTTTCAGTGGCCTTTAACATCAGTTTTAGGATGGAACGTATATCAGGGGGAGCACCAACAGCAATCCCGTATTTCTTGTGCCTGAAAAAGCCTCCGGAAAACACGGAAAAATAGCTGCCTTTGACATTTTCAAAAAGGCATGCAGGGCCATCCTTCTCAAAGACCTTTCTCATGATGGCGCTTAGCTCCAGGTCCCAATCCACCTGGGTTTTAATCCTATGCAGTTCACCTGCTTCTTCCAGTTTACCAATAAATTCACGCAGGTCTTTATGGCTCATTGCCGACTCCTTTTTCGAACTGTTTTAAAAACGTTAGCTTTTATCGTCTAGCAGGCTGACGGTTACTCCTGAAAAGAAAAACAGGAAAAAAAACAGCCACGTCTTACCTTTAAAAAAGTAATTGGTGTTCATTCCTAATCCTCCTCCATTAAAGTTGTCTTTCTCCTACGGACGCCACAACGGATCTTCTTCTCACCTCCTTTCCTGGAATCTTATCCATGACATCAGGCAGCGGCCTGAACGCTATGTGACGGGGCCTCATATAAAAGGTGACCCTGGAGAGAGAAGGGAAGTACCTACAAGCCTATTCGAGCAATTTATACACATTTTCATGCACAATCGCTTCCCTTCTCTGAAACATTGACCTGAGTAGTTACAAATAAATTGTACCCATGTAGTATGTAACATGGCTTGGTCTTATTTTCTCCTGTTCTACTCGTTTCAATTCAAATTCACATTAGGTTCCACAGTTATTTGAAACCATAATTCTTCCAATTTAAAAGAACCCTCTCTTGCATTTCCTTTGGATAAATAGCTTTAAAAGAAGCAAGCTTAGGCACATTTTCTGTATCCCAATCCAATGGCCATGTACAATCATAAACCACATTTGCAGAGGAAAAATATGTTTTCTCTTTCATGTCCAGAAAAGGAATTAATGGTGAATAGGGCATATTATCAAAAACTGTAGTCCCCCTAACCGGATGACACTTGGTGCCTAAAGCAAAAATTACTTGCTTCAAGTCATAAGGATCAACATCCTCTTCAACGACGACCACCCTTGGGATATGTTTACCATTTTTTGTGGACCAGACCGAAGCTGCAATACCATTTGCGATACTGTTGTAGGGCTTTTTAGTTGCTACCACGACGATCGTACCACTGGATTCAACTGGTATGCAAACACCGGTAATTGGAAAGCCTGCATTTAACAATTGCATCCAGATATCAGAAGCCCAAGCAACATTCATGCATATATCACTTTCCTCAATGGGGGCACCCATATTTGAAGAGGTTAAGATAGGATCATTTCGGTGAGTTATCGCCCTTACCTTTACAACGGGCCTTGGGCCCCTTCCTCCGGCCTGATATCCGGTATATTCCCCAAAAGGTCCTTCATCCTTTCGTTGATTTGGCAAAACTTCTCCCTCAATAACAATTTCGGAAGTAGCAGGCACCACTAAATCTACCGTTTCACATCTAACCACCTCTAGAGGTGCCCTCCTGAATCCGCCAATAATATCCATCTCATTTATTCCTGTGGGGACCCCGCATGTCCCTATAATGGCAGTTACAGGTTCGGTGCCGATAGCTACGGCAATCTCCATGGGTTTGTTCATCGCTTCATATTTATTTAGTATCATACCAATATGTTGAGTGGGCACCATCAGTCCACCTAACGTATTCTTATCATGAATCATCAAGCGATACATTCCCCAGTTAACCCATTCCGTACCCAGATCCTTAGTGGCGGATATGTGCCAGGTTCCAATATAACGTCCGCCATCTCCTTCGTGTATGAGGGGAACAGGAAACTTTAGCACATCGATATCCTCACCAAATAATTTATTTTCCTTACATGGACCATCCGAGACCAGGATGGGTTTTATTGGGTTTTTTGTTCTTTCCTTAAATTCCTCCAAAAAACTCTGATAGGGAGTATCCGGTTCCATATCCATGGCGATAGCTAATCTTCTAAAAGTAGCCATTGGGCTTCCAAAAAGCCTATATCCCAGCGGATAAGACTTAAGCCTCTGAAAAAAAGGAGCCGGGGCAGATGTTTCGTTACATCTCCGCATAATCGCCCCTGCCTCCAAATTCCAATCAACCTCCTGATTTATATAAACAACATCCCCAGTTTCTTTAAGCTTATCAATAAATTGTCTGAGATCATAGAATGCCATATCATACCTCCTAGCACAGGAATTTTTTTGGGATTTTGTTAGAAAACCCATTTTTTGTAAATGTATTGCTGAACAGTTACCAGAAAAGTTAGTTTTTCCTCTACCCTGTAGCTTTTGCTATTGGGTGGTTCATTAAATTGTTAAGTTGGGCATTTTAAAGGCTATCTCCAGTTTTTCCAATGCCGCCCACTTCATTGCGGGATTCAAACACGGCTACATCCAAACCGCATTTCGCCATGTAACCGGCCGCACACAAGCCGTTTACTCCTCCGCCAATAACAATCACGTCGTATACATCTTTCATTCATACACCTCCATTTATGGTTTCAAGTAAGCCCCAAAAAATCACCCGTTGAAGAAGTTTTATTCTTCCCAGTCGGCATATTGAGATCAAAACGCTAGAATCCATATTCCTTCCAGTTATTAATAATGCTTTCCTGGAGTTCCTTTGGCCATAGTACATCAAATGATGCCTTTGTAGGTATGTCCTCTTTATCCCAGTGATACGGCCAAGTGCAATCGAACAAAACATTTGCCCCATTATCTCCGATAAGCCTGTCTTTTGGTTCTAAAAAAGGAATTAAAATTGGATACACAGGTGAACCTTCCTGGACAAAAATGTCCCTTTTAGGATGGCACCTAGTTGTAAAAGCCCATAAGACTTCATCCATATTTGTTGCATCGACATCATCATCGACAACCACGACATAATAAGAAAAGATTCCGGCAGGTGATGCCCAAATAGCATCCGCTATCCTTTTTGCGAAATTTGGATATGGGATTTTTGTTGAAACAATAACCATATGTGTTACTCCTTCAGGTGGTATAAATACCATTTTGACAGGAAATTCGTGCTTTCTTAATGTTTCTAAAATTTCTGCAGCCCAGATTGTAGCTACTGACAAGTGGCCTTCATCAACAGGGACACCTAAAGCACACATCGTAAGAATTGGATTGTTGCGATGGGTAATGGCCTTCACTTTTAATACCGGCTTTGGCGACCTTTTGCTGGCCCTATAGCCGACATATTCTCCAAATGGACCTTCATCTTTTCTCATATTAGGAACTACTTCACCTTCTATAACGATTTCTGCAGTTGCTGGAACCAGAAGATCAACAGTCTCACACTTTACCACCTGTAGAGGTTCCTTTCTTATAGCTCCTATTATATCCATCTCATTTACACCTGCTGCGATTGGACTCCCTGATAACATAGGGGTAATAGGTTCTGCGCCGATTATAGCAGCAAATTCCATTGGCAAATTTTTTGGCTCATATTTCTGAAAAAACATTCTCCCAATATGTTGAGGCGGAACAATCACACTTCCCATAGTATTTTTATCATGAACCATAAGTCTATACATTCCCCAGTTAACCCAATCAGTATCCAGATCCTTTGTAGCAACTGCATGCCATGAACCGATAAATCTTCCGCCATCCCCTCCGTGAATAATAGGAACCGGCAGCTTTTCTAAATCCACTTCATCTCCAATAAAAACATTTTCCTTGCAGGGCCCTTCTGGGACAAGAACCGGTTTTATCGGAAACTTCTTCCTTTCAAGATACTCTTCAATAATTTCATCAGGACCTGACTCAGGCTTCATACCCATGGCCATGGCCATCCTGCAATAATAACGATTTTCTTTATTGCTGGGACCAACCTGAGCGCTTAAAAGCCTATAACCGGGGTAGTCCTTGATATTTTCAAATAGAGGAGCAGGCTCTCCGAGTTCTGTTGCCCTTCTTGCAATACCACCGGCTTCAAGATTCCAATCAACAAGTTTTTTTACTCTTACAAGCTCACCCTCTTCTTCCAGCTTCTCTAAAAACTCTCTTAAATCTAAGAATGCCATATCATACCTCCTAACAATTGAACCAATTAGACCAGGCCGAAAATATCCCAGACGCCATTTGGCTTCCAGTAGAAAATATTTTTTATGTTACAAACCTCTTTCTTAAGTTAATGACATTGGGTACTTAGTTATAACCCCGGGGGTCACGGTTCAAAATATTTCCTTTACGACAGCGAATTCAATTCCTTTTACTTATTAAGAGTTGTTAAGTTAATGACATTGAATTGTAACCTGTGCATCAATTAAGGCTTTCCATCTATCTCCCCTTTGCAGTCAATTCCTTCAGACTGATATCACCCGGTTTGAGACCTTTATTGAGATGCATTTTACTCCAGTATTGAGTCATATGGCCTGTCTGGAGATCATTCATAAGACAGCCATATTGCATATAATAATGCTCCCTCTCGTTGTAATCGCCATTAAAAGAAAGATAAACCTTCCATAGTTTCATCTGCCGATCATAGTTATCTGCGATCACGACCTGAATGTCTGGATTAAAATAAGGCGCTGATACGATATACAAAATTCTTTTTCCATATATATGGGACACCTTTGGTATCGCCTCGACTACATGGATTGGGGTTATAGCCCATCCAATTCTGGGATATTTCTCACCCACGTCAAGGATTACCCCTTTGCAAATTCCATTATCATCTGCAAGTGGGAATGGAGCCTTAGGTTCGGCCATTAAGATGTATTGCGTCCCAAGGAGGTTGAAACTCCAAACTGAATATGGTTCTTGAAACCCATTCCCATCACCATAGGTCAAATCACTTCCCGCTACATTATCCTGCCAAGTAGTAGCACTAATACGCAGAGTTCTTTTGTATGCGGGAAAATAAGCAAATCCTGTGTCATAGTTCTTTGAATCGTCATAGTATCTTACGCTATACTGGCCGAACCCTTTGACCTCCAATGGTGACACTAATATGGATGTCCTTTTGTACATGATATCTTCATATCCTGGGTATGTTCCAAAAGGAGGTAGTTCGGTTCTTGTGCTACAAAACAGGTATTGAAGTTCTGCCATAACTTTCTTATAACTTTTACCTTGTTGGTTAACAAATATAATCGACGAAAAAATAAAATAATCATCCACTCCTGCGCCAAACTTTTTATTTGCCATTACCTCCAATCCGCTTTTGGGCTCAGGAAATGGGATGCCCCCAAGCCAGGGAGTTCCTATTTTTTCATAGTATACTGTCCCGTTCTCATCCATGACGGCCTTACCCTTGTTCCTTTCTGTGGCTTCAATACTGGTTTCAGGTATCCCACTATCTGGAGGCATTTGCGAACCCATGATCATTTTCATCCCCTGATTTACAGCTTCAAGTACCCCGGCGCTTAAATACTGTTTGACCAGGTCCACATTGGTTTTATCAATGACATCGCCCTTTTTTACCTTACCTGCCGTCAAATCCTCTATGGTGGGCAGCTCTGCCTTTCTGGAGGCCACATCCCAGGCAGTGGGGATTTCAGCACCCGTAACAGAATTTGCACAAGGTAACAAAAAAAGAAGGGAGATCAACAGCACCAAAAAATAAGAGCATTTTATTTCACTTTGTCTGTTCATTGCTTATCCCTCCCTTAGAATTGATAGGTTATCCTGGCCATTACTTCATCCTGGTAATAGAAGTAATTGAGGCAACTCTTATTGTTATTGTCATAGGCGTTTCCTCCCCACCAGTTGGCAAATACATCAAAGCGCCAGTGATCTCCCGGTGTGTAGGCAAAGCCCGGGTTTATACGATAGACCCCGTCAGGCTGCCATATGATCAGGCACGAAGCCTTGTAGGTCTTGTATGCAAAATCCTGAGAAAGACTTAAGACAAAGGCATCGGTATTGATCTTTTCAACAATGTTGCCTGTATTGGTCCCGTAATCACCCCTGGGGTTTTGATAAGATGGCGGTGGGGCACCGGGGGTCCATTTGACATCGTCGGCCTCCGGCACATACTTTCCCTGATACTGAAAGGTGACATTCATAAACTGTTGGCCAGGGATGATGTTTGAAAACCTCTGGAGGTTTATGGCATAATTAAATTCCCTGGTGTCAATATAATCCATACCTACAACAGGCAGAAGACTCACAGGGGGAACGCCCGCGGGAAAGTAAAAACCGTCAATCGTATACCACGGGGCATTGGGGATATAGGTGGCCTCAATGGTCATAACCGTGTTTACGGGCTGATCAAAGGCATAGTTCATGCTCATACCATATATATCAATCCTGGGATAGTCCTTTTCCGCATCCCCAAGATATCTTGCCCACGGTGCTGGGATAGTGCCGTAGAGCCTGGTGGTCTTACTAATGGCATCATCACTAAACAGGTGCGCATAGTTTAAGGTGCCTGCAAACTGACCAAGCTTATACCCCAGCCTGAATCCGAATTCCCGGTCACCCCTTCGATCGTTTTCCTCAGTCGTCCTCCAGATGCCGCCCCACTCATCCGGGTTGTTCGGGTTGTATTCATATTGGTAGTTGTGTCTGTAAGGATTACCGATCTGGGGGTCGTTGGTCGGAACTATATCACCAGGGTTTAAAAAGCCCTCAACATAAAGCTCGTCCAGCAATGGCAACGAACCGGGCTCTATATTGTACACAGCGCGAAGCATCCACTGAGGGATCCTGATATTTTCAAATTCCTCGGGCTCCCAGGTAAAATGCCAGCTCTTATCAAGGGGGTTTACAACATCGAGTATCCTTGCCGATATCATCTCACCCCACACGATCTGCTGCTTGCCTAGCCTTAGCCAGAGGTTTCCCAGGTCAAGATCACCGTACATCTCCCAGATCTCCGCCGTGACATGGTTGTCATGACCAAGCCTTCCGGTGCTCCCATAATGGTCGGTGCTCAGTGCAAGCGCATTATACTCATAAAGATC
The DNA here is from genome assembly GCA_002424495.1 of Desulfobacteraceae bacterium UBA5623. Taxonomy (GTDB): domain Bacteria; phylum Desulfobacterota; class DSM-4660; order Desulfatiglandales; family Desulfatiglandaceae; genus UBA5623. The sequence goes on along the minus strand of DIKH01000102.1, from coordinate 7,326 downwards.
TCCATCAACATTTGTGGTCGAGTCCTCTATCACCCTTATCTTCGAGTAGAGCTTGAATATATCGGCAGGCCTGTAATTCCACTCGGTCACAAACCATGTCCTGTTCAGATTGCACCAGTTCTTGTCTTGCTGTACACCGTAACCGGTCTTTTTGGGAGGGGAGGCTAAATAGCCGTTTGTATCATATTGCGGATTGCTGTTATAGGGGTTTTTCTCACCCATATTGAATACGGTCTGGTGTCTTATAAAGCCTGTCACAGTGAGTGTTTCCCCAATAAGCTCTATCTCAGCCAGGCTGACGGTTACTCCTGAAAAGAAAAACAGGAAAAAAAACAGCCACGTCTTACCCTTAAAAAAGTAATTGGTGTTCATTCCTAAACCTCCTCCATTAAAGTTGTCTTTCTCCTACGGACGCCACAACGGATCTTCTTCTCACCTCCTTTCCTGGAATCTTATCCATGACATCAGGCAGCGGCCTGAACGCCATGTGACGGGGCCTCATAAAAGGTGACCCTGGAGAGAAACTTCGGCCTGAAGACGTTGACCAGGGTGGGAATAAGGATAAGGGCCGCAAATATGTTTATCAGCATGATAAGGGCAAGCAAGAGCCCCATCTCTGCCTGAAACTTCATGTTGGAGAGAAAATACCAGGAGATAACCGCCACAATCATGGTGGTGCCGGTAAAGAATATCGCTTTCCCTGTAGTCTTTATCGCCCTTGTCGCAATTTCAATACTGTATCCCGCATTTGCAGCCTGATACTCTTCACAGATACGGGATAGCAGGTAGATCCCATAGTCAATCCCCACACCGACCCCGACAGATACGATCGGAAGGGTGTTTATATTAAGCCCGATATCCAGCCACTTCATTATGCTTAAGGTGATAAGATTGGTCAGATTCAATGGGATCATAAGAATCACCGCGGCCACAAAGGACCTGTAGGTCCATGAGCATAAAAAAAACACCGACGCCATCACCAGCATAAAATTCAATAACTGTGAATCCTCCACCGTCTGATTTATCGCTGCAAGAAGCCCAAGGTTGCCGGATGCAAGCTGCACCGTGCAGTTTTGTCCGGAAAGCTCCTGGCTGTTGTTTTCAATAAAATCCTTAACTGATTTGATTGTGCTCTTTATGGTGCCTCCCATATGGTCCTTGTACCAGACCACTACATTTGCCACACTCATATCTTCTGAAAAGTAGAGGCTGAAATCCCCCGGGGCTGCCTTGCCGAACAGGGCATTGAAAAGCTGACAGCTCTGATTCCTGTTCCGGGGCAGGGTCTCCCACTTGGGGTATCCTGCATAGATCGAGCGTGAAAGCCGCGGCAAGAGATCCGCAACGGAAAGCGTGCTGCTGACAATCCGGCTATCCTCCATATGGGCCTGAAAGGAACTGAGGGTCCTTAAAAACCCCGGCTCCTCAACGGCCCTTGGCCCCTGGCCCTTAAAGAGCACATAGAGCTCTTCAGTACCGGGAAAATTCTTGTTGATCTCATCAACAGCAACATTAAAGTCAGAGTCGGGCCACAGCACCGGGCTTCCGGGATGGATGTCGCCTATGCCCACCTTGGTGGAAATAAAGCCCGTAACAGCCGCAATGATTATGGAAACTGCAAATGTAACAATGCCCGCCTTTCCATAGCCGAGCCTTGCTATAAAGCCCAACAGCTTCTGGTGCGCGCCCCTTTCAGTATCAACGATCTTTGCGATATTTTTCGGCTGCCAGAAAGAGGCGAATGAGATGAATACAGGTGTAAATAAAAGGGCGGTGATGATGTTTGAAAAGGCCCAGAATCCGCACAGATAGCCAAGCTTCTGCATTATCGGAACAGGGGCCACTGTAATCAGGATTATCCCCAGCGAATCGGTTACTATCCCCAGAAGACCCGGCGGAAAAATGTGCTCAAGTGTCTCTATGCAGGCAGCCTTTACATCACCATCGCCTCTTTCATGAAAGACCTCGAAATATCGCTCTGTAAACTGCACCGCATGGCTCAGGGACCTTGCTACTATCAGGACGGGAATCACGAGGGTTAAGGGCTCAACATTATACCCCAGCAGGCCGCTGAAGCCCAAAAACCATATGGTCCCTAAAATTATCGGAGGTATGGGGACAATTACTCCAAGCAGGTTCCTGAAATAAAACCATAAGATCAGCAATAATGCACAGAGGGTCACGCCGAATATGTAGTAGAGCTCGCCGCGGTATTTTTCCACCCAGCCCATCAGTATGGGCTCACCCGCCGCATAGACCATATGATTCTGACCGGTCTCAGCCTCTACTATCTTTCTTACCTGCTTAAAAATTACATTATAGTCCATCAGGTGCTCGATAAAGCCCGCGGAAAAAAGCGCGGACTTGTCATCCCTTGCCACCCACACGCCAAAGATCCCAGGGGCGGTGTGGACCGTCTTTCTGAATTCATCCATGGAATCAGGCACAGCGGGCATGAGATTTTCAGAGATGATGGAATCCTCAGTTACCTTGGTTTTCTTAAGCTTTCTGGAGGCGATGGAGTATACCTGATCATGATTGACTCCGGGGATGGCATCCAGGGCATCGGTGATCCGGATCACCTTCTCCAGTGTCTCTTTGTTGTATATATCCCCATCCTTTACCTTGAGCATCATGAAGACCTTAAATGGGCTTCCCAGCTGTTCTTTATACTTGTCATGAATCTTTATGAACGGATGGTTCGGGGGGATCAGGTCGGAGAGATCTGTCCGGATTACCATGTTCTTTATCTGATAGCCAAAAAACACTGTGAGCAGTATTATTATACCAAGAAAAGTGTATCTATAGCGTATAGTCCAGGTGGCCAGCTTATTTATCATTACGGCTCTCCTTACTTGATCTTGGTCTTTAAGATTATCCCGTTTCCTATACTCAGCACCTTGGCGGAGTTTGACGGCAGTATCCAGGCATCTGAAAACCATGGATATGGAGGCCTCAAATCCACATCCATCCTGGCCCATGTGATCCCTCCATCTTCGGTCTTGAACATGGTGGCCTGATCCCCTGCAATTACGCCATAGTCGTCCTTTAGTTGTATCCGGTAGAGGCTGTTTTCCGTATTGACCGGGAATCTCTCCCAACTGGTACCGCCATTTTCAGTCTTTAGCGCAAAGCCATTCTGCCCAACTGCCCAGCCAAGCTTGTCATTTTTAAAGCACACGGAAAAAAGGGGCGCAAATTGCCCAATGTGGCACAATGACCAGGTCTTACCCTTGTCTACAGTATGCAGGATTGTGCCCCAGTCACCCACAACCCAGCCCGATGTTTCATTTAAGAACATGACATCGTATAGGTTTACTGAAATAATACCCCGATCCATCATTTCAGCAGGCATGAGTCCCATCCAGTCAGGGGAGACATTTTCCCAGCTTGCCCCGCCATCCTGGGTCCTTAAAATGGTTCCGTCAGCCCCGACCGTGACGCCTGTGTCCTGATCTAAAAAATGCACCTTCATCAGTGTCTGTTGAAGGCTCGATGAGGGCTCAGGAGCAGGACAGGTCCTGTTTGTCTCTATATTCGACTTAATGCCGGGGGGCTCAGTTCCTGAGGCAGACTGCTTTACCCAGTTTTTACCCCCATCAGCACTGTGAAAGATTACGCCCCCACCTCCTACTATCCAGCCCTTGGTCCCCACAAAAAATACATCGTTAAAGGTATCGCCCTTTGATATCAAGACCCTCTGCCAGCTTTCTCCACCGTCTTCGCTCTTTAATGCCAGGCCGTTATCTCCCACTATCCAGCCATTTTTCTGGTCACTGAAATGCATGCCAAAGGCCTTTTCCCTCCTGGTCAGTCTAAATTGATCCCCGCCGCTTGCCTGGCAGATGTTTAAAAACAGGCCTGGAACTTCCGCAACAAATATATAAAGCAGCGATAGTGAAATAATCCTAATGTAGCGATTCACTGGTCTCATACAGCCCTTAGCCGGGTTGGCTGATGTTGTTAAAGATTCGGCACAGCGCATCCTCTCGCCTCCTGTTACAAACTTTTTAACGTCTTTATGATGATCTGATAATTGTTCACTATCCCTTAATCATTGGGATGAGTTAGATTGAACAGGCATCTTCTCCATCAAGGTCATAAAAAATGACCACATAATAGTGTAGTGCCTGATATGCCCATGTGATGAATATTGCTTCTACGGAAGTAATTCTTAGCAGAAAAAAAGAATCTGACAACCGGATTTAATAGGTTAGAATATGGGGTAAAAAATTAACCGGCATGGAATGCCAGGAGGTGGGTCCTGAGATTTTCATTCTTATTTTTTATGCCTATTTTGTTCCTAATATTTTTTCTATGACACTCAATGGTTTCGCTTGATAAATTCAGCAGATCAGCAATTTCCTTTGTGGATCTTCCGTGTTTTACAAGACTTGCCACTTGGATTTCAGTGGGAGTAAATTTCAGAAATCTTGTGGATAACACCCTGGCAAAAGGTGAGGAGATATCTTTCAGGTTTGACTCCAGTACCTTAACAAAGGATTCTTGTTTTGCATCCAGCTTCGTCTTCTGGATTTTTTTCAAATATGGCATGACCAATTCCTGGATATTCAACAAGACCTTCTCCTCTATTTCATTTTTGTCCTCGTCTCTCCTTTTCAACAAGACCCGAAGGGCGGCATTCATTTCTTCGAGTTCCCTGTTTTTTAAATCAAGTTCAGCCTCACGTTTTTTAAGGGACAGTTCGGCCATCTTTCGTTGTGTGATGTCTCGAAGCACTCCTCTGACTCCAACAAACCTGCCATTGCTATCATGGACAGCGACAAGCCTTTCTTCACCATGAAGTTTTGTCCCATTTTTTGTAATCCAAGTAGTTTCAAGAGCTAGATTTCCTCTTTTTATGATTTTTTTAAAAGTGGATAAAAACCTCTTTTCAGTATCCGTTTTGTCCAATAATTTTTTAATATGCATGCCTATTATATCTTCTTTTGAATAGCCTAAAGTCTTTGTCGTTGACTCGTTCACATAAGTCAATACTCCATTTTTATCGACCATGCACATCAAATCAGTTGCAGTCTCGAAAAAGGCCCGGAAGTTTTCTTCTGATGCGGTCATTACCTCATGCGATTGTTCTCCTTGTTCAATACCGTTGAATTTGTCATTCAGGCCTTTGCATTCCTGAACCTTGGAATTTTTTTGGTCTCTGCCGCAATCTCGTGTTTCACTCAGACAGCGGCGCATGCCATCTATGCATTCGGCACGAATCCTGGCGGCCTTTGCCGCCGTCATTGCATCCTTTAAATGTCCCCCCGCCTTTTCTTCTATCTCTTTTCCACCTTTTCGGTACCGGATATAATAAACCCTCTCAGATTTGCCGGATCGGGAAGGGAATTTCCCTGTCACAAAATAGACCCCAGGATATTTCGTTTTGATTCTCTTAAGGCTAGGTATACTGAATTTCCTCAAAATCAAGGAAAGATATTCCCCTCACTCTTCCCCTCATAACCGACTTTTGTGAAAATCATTGCAGGATTCTATACTTCCCCGTATTATTCCCCTCATAATTGGTCCAAGCGGGTAGATAAGTCAACAGAAAAGATTATCGCTCATCAAGTCTCTCCCCCCTGAGCAGTTAAAAACTTTTGCACTTTTTAAAATACCTAATTGGTGATATGGTGGCCAAAAAAATGATGGACGCATGAGAGATGCCCAACGCCATTATATAAAGATAAGGCAGTTAGTCTTTGCGCCTTTTCCTGCAACCGTCAAAAAGTGGCTTGACTAACCAAGTATTGATAATCTCGTAAAAAGTCAGAAATCGCCTTTTTACTCGGGTTTAAGTTTTAGGCGTTATGTTTCAAGAGCTTAATATCAAAAGACAATTAAAACATAAAACTTAACACTTAAAACCTAAAACCTGATGTATTCGATTTTTTACGAATTCATCAAATATTGAATTAAGGTAAAATTATGATAGATGATTTAACGCAAGTTGACAGTTCAAATGGAATAATCGCAACAATCGAGAATAGAGACAACCCATCACAGATTATTGCAATCAAGTATCTGCCTGACGAACAGGCCTTTGTCACCTCCGGCATTCGCGCCAATTTTGATGAAAAAGAGATTTTGATCCCGGCTTATCTTGTAGTAATTGACTTCCAATTAATGGGATCTATTGTCTCGTCCATCCTTGAAAAGATATCCCAGGCCAAGGATATGGAGACGACCTTTGAATATGCCTCCGGTTTCGAGGTGATGGACAGATTGTACACTTTAAGAAACTATGGACAATATATGAAGCTCTGTGCTGAGGATGATTAAACCTAAAAAAGCTGTTAGCTATTAGTAATTAGCCTTTAGCCTTAGGAATTCAAAATATTGCACTGATATAAATCTTCACCCAATGGGTGATACCACCGGGGAGGGATCACGTTTTTTTGTAATGAAAATCGCTCAATTCTACGACGACAAAAAGATCTGTTTGGGATTAGTCCGGCCAGAGGGTCTCATCCCGATTAACTTCGATGGAGACATGATTGAATTTATCAAGGCCGCGGCATTACCTGAAACAAATGGTAGGGCTCTTCCAATTGATGGTGTAAAGCTTGCGGCCCCTGTGAGCAGACCATCCAAGATCATTGCCATCGGCCTGAATTATAAAGACCATGCTGACGAAAGCAAGGGCAAACTACCCGAGGTGCCTCTTATTTTTGCCAAGTTTCCAAACAGCATCACAGGACCAGATAGCGACATAGTCTGGGATGAATCTGTGACCAAAAAGGTGGACTTTGAGGCAGAGCTTGCCGTGGTGATCGGCAAGGAGACTTACAATTGCACGGAGGCCGAGGCAATATCTTGTGTCTTTGGCTACACTTGCGCAAATGATGTCAGTGCAAGGGATCTCCAGTTTGGTGACGGCCAGTGGGTGAGGGGAAAATCCCTTGATACATTCTGCCCCATAGGTCCTTGGATAGTTACGCCTGATGAATTGGGCGATCCGCATTCATTAAGGATACAGTGCTTTTTAAACGGCTGGAAGATGCAAGACAGCAACACAGGGCTTATAATCTTCAAGGTGTCGGCCCTGATAAGCTTCTTTTCAAGACACTTTACTTTAATGCCGGGCGATATCATCCTTACAGGCACGCCCCATGGTGTCGGCGCATTCCGAAGACCACCGGTTTATATGACAAACGGTGATGAGGTGTGCGTGGACATTGAGGGTATTGGCAGGCTTATTAACACGTGCCGCATAGTGAACTAACTTTCCGACTCGTCGGTATGTCTTGAGGGTCCAAGGATTCAAGGGGTCAAGGGTCAAGTGATAAGGAAGAAACATTATCTTAAGAAGACGTCGTCTCA
>DIKH01000336.1 GCA_002424495.1 Desulfobacteraceae bacterium UBA5623 | reverse complement strand
GCCATGGCGGCCTTTGTCGCGACTGTACTGAATGCAATTACCCCATATGTTCCTTTGGCAAGGGAATGTAACAATAAATGCCGGATAAATCCAAAGATAGAACTCGTACCCTATAGCGATTTGCCAAGAGCGGAATTCAAGTCCAAAAGAATCCTTGATTTGAGAGAAAAAGCTGTTTAGGATGCGCAGATTGACAATTTATTAGCATTATTGATTGATCGTTTAGGGATGAACGGGCTGATACGCAACATGATTCCAGCTTATATTGGGACATCGTGACATAACTGATTTACAAGAAGGCCATAGGCTTGTAAGAGAGGAAAAAACAATAAAGGATGCGGTTAGGCAAATAAATACCGAAGGGGCTGCCGTGACAATTAGAGAAATAGCTGAATGCAGGCAGGATGAATCAGTGCCTCAAAAAAGTGAAGAACGGCTGAGACTCGCCCTGGAGGTTACTAACGCTGGGATATTCGACTGGCTTATTCCTGAAGATGAGATCTTCATTTCTCCTGCTCTAAAAGAATCTTGGGGATTAAACGATGACATTGGCGGGCAGGCATCTATTGATTATTGGAAATCGCGCATACATTCAGATCACCGTGAACGCGTGATCAATCAACTGCAAAAACACTTGGAGGGAAATGAACCATTTAATGAAGATTACCTGTTTCTTTCCAAACCCGGAGCATACCGCTGGTTTAACTCCCGCAGCATCGTAATTTTTAATGAGATAAAAAATCCACTGAGGATGGTTTGTTCGGTTCGTGATATTGACAATCACAAGAAGGCGGAAGAACTCATTCGCAACCTTACGCGCCAACTCATCAAATCCCAGGAAATAGAACGTCGATTGATTTCTTGTGAACTGTATGACCGCGTATCGCAAGACCTTTCAGCGGCAACAATCGAATGTGAAATTCTTATGAAAAACAAATTGTTACAGCCTGAGATACGGCAACATATTTCCTCCATATCAGATATGCTTCTAACAGTTTTAATGGTAGTGCGAAACCTTTCATATGAACTGAGGCCGCCAGAACTGGAAAGACTGGAGCTGATGCGGATGCTCCATGAATACTGCAAGCAATTTTCCGAAAAACACGGGATTAATGTTACTTTCCGTTTTGGCGAGATAAACGAACTTAATGTCAGTTTTGATATGAAGATCAACCTGTATCGCCTGGTTCAAGAGGGCCTCAACAATATAAAAAAACATGCAAATGCCAGTCATGCAACCATCAAGCTCATTCCATCTTCCAGAACCATTATTCTTCTCATAAAAGATAACGGCATAGGATTTAATCTAAAGAAACAGCAGGCTCGGTCATCCAACGGAACTCATATGGGCCTAAGAAACATGGCGGATCGGGTAAAACTGCTTCAAGGTAAAATGGATATTCAGTCAGCTTCGGGGAAGGGCACAAAAATATTTATAGAAATCCCTTATTGTGAGGGGTAAGTGCGGTGGACCCGGTTGGCGCCCCGTCAGGCAGCCTGTTTTACTTGGTCTTTGAAATAGCACTCGTCGGGAGTCATCCTGTCCAACGACTGGTGCGTCCGTTGCCTGTTATAATATTCAAACCAGCTCTTCAAGCCTTTTTGCAGTTCAAGGCCGTTGTCAAATGAATGAAGGTGAAGATAATGATACTTCACCGTCCACCAAAGGCGTTCAATAAAAATATTGTCCGTAAATCGGCCACGGCCATCCATACTGATTCTAATGCTATTGTATTTCAACACCTCTGTAAATGCATCACTTGTAAACTGGCTGCCCTGGTCGGTATTGAATATTTCAGGTCGACCGTATTGTGCGATAGCCTCCTCAAGAGCAGATGCACAAAATTCCGTATCCAGTGTGTTTGATATGCGCCAGGAAAGCACCTTCCGGCCGTGCCAGTCCATGACCACTACCAGATACATAAAACCATGTCTGAGGGGAACATACGTTATGTCGGAGCACCAAATCATATCCGGATGGTTGATGTCCAACCCCTTCAGCAAATAGGGGTAGATGCGGTGACCAGGATGCGGCTTGCTTGTCCTTGGCTTGGGATATATCGCTTCAATACCCATCAGCCGCATGAGCCGCTGAATCCTTTTCCGGCCTATGAGGTATCCCTTCCGGTTTATACACAGCGGCTATTATAATTGCGAATTTGGTTCTCGATAAAGCACGTATATAAACGTCTGTCTTTATTTTATTCGCAATTATTTAAGACGCTGTGTATAAATAATCTCTCATGGATCGGCTACCATAAGCCGGCGTTTTCATGTATTGTTCGTCAATCATCTTCATCAGTTCCAGGTCCTCAAGCGATATCGGTTGTGGCTTGTAATAAACCGATGATCTGTTGATTCCCATTAAATCGCATTGGCGCGTGAGGCTCAGTCCCCGATGCTCTTTATCAAGCATCTCTTTTCGCGGTTTCAGCTCTACAGACTGAGCCCTTTGGATAAAAAATCGTTTTCCACCTTCAGCTGCCCGATCTGGCGATAGAGTTCATCTACTGTAGCATCATGCTGCTTTTTGGTTTTCTGGCCCTTGTCAAACAAATCGGCGGCTCCCTCAATCAGTTCCCGTCTCCAGTTTCCGATCATAGTGGGATGGACTTCATATTTGGCGGCAAGTTCGGCGGTGCTCCCCTCATTTCTGATTGCGGCAAGCGCCACTTTCGCCTTGAATTGCGGACTGTACTGCTTTCGTTTCTTGATCATGCAAAGCTCCTTTTAATTTATGATCCAGAGCTTAACACATTGTCCAGTTTTTGGGACCACCGCAGCATTTCATAATTAGGGGCTCCTGAAAAACTAAAAACCACTTGATAAGTCATAGACCACCGGTAAAACCGGTGGCTTGAAATATGTGAACCGCTCAAAGCGGTTGAAAAACATGACCACCTCAAAGGTGGCACCCCATTTTTACTTAAACAAATTCAGCTGATCGAGTCTTCGATCTTCTGCTTCCTGTTCTTTGATATATTTGCGAATCTGTTCTTCATCTCTGCCGACTGTTGATACATGATATCCTTTGGCCCAAAAGTGCTCTCCGGTAAAATTTTTCTTGCGACCATAATAGGTTCCAGCAATGTGGATCGCACTTTTTCCTTTTATGTACCCAACCACGTTAGAAACCGAATACTTGGGTGGAATTGAAATCAACATATGAGCATGATCCGGAAGAAGATGGCCTTCAAGTATCTCACAATCCGCCCTTCTGGCCAATTCTTGAAGAGCTTCACCCAAGTACTTTCTCAAATCGCCATAAAGTTGATCTTTTCGATACTTGGGTATCCAGGTGAGATGATACTTGCATTCCCGCTTTGTATGGCTTAAACTTTTATATCATTCATTTTACACCTCTCTTTCTGTGAATTTTGAGCGGTTCACATTAAGAGAGGTTTTCAACTACTCCCGGAAATGTCAAACACTGATAGTCCACCGGCACAGCCGGTGGTTTACCCATGATTAAATTAGAAAAGGAGGTTATCAACGTGAAGAGGTTAATAGAACTTATAGTGAACGGAATGAGCTACGAGATTGCCGTGGATACCCACAGGACCTTGCTGGAGGTGTTAAGGGATAATCTGGGATTTACAGGGACCAAAAACGGATGCGACCAGGGAGAATGCGGCTCATGCACCGTGCTGATTGACGGCAGGGCGGTACATTCATGCCTTACGCTGGCAATGGACGCACAGGGAAAAAACATCGAAACCATAGAGGGCTTGAGCGAAGGGGAAAAGCTGCATCCCATCCAGCAGTCTTTTGTAGATCATGGGGCTATCCAGTGCGGGTTTTGCACACCGGGAATGATTATGTCATCCAAGGGCCTGCTGGATAAAAATCCCTCTCCTACAGAGGATGAGATAAAAAGAGGCATTTCCGGGAATCTGTGTAGATGCACCGGATATGTAAAGATAGTGGATGCGATTAAGGCTGTGGAAGGAAGATAGCCGCAGAAAAAGATTATACAGGTTGTATGGCTTTAAGGAGGGGATAAATGAGCTTACCAAAATTTGATTACCAGGCGCCTCAAACCCTGGATGAGGCTGTTTTACTGCTATCCAAGGCCAAAAAGGATGCAAAGGTCATTGCCGGAGGCACGGACCTGGTGGTTGCCATGAAGCAGAGGAGAATAACCCCTGCATTGGTTGTAAATATAAAGGGGATAAAGGGGCTTGAATATATTAAAAACGGTAAAGGAGAATTAAGGATAGGGGCCTTGACGCCCTTAAGTTCAATTGAGGAATCCGAACTGATCAGGGAAAAATTTCCCGCACTGGCAAAGGCTGCAGGTGCGGTGGGCGCTCCCCAGCACAGAAATGCCGGCACCATTGGCGGCAACATTTGCCTGAACACCAGGTGCTGGTATTACAACCAGTCTCCCTTTTTCAGAAAGTGCAGGCCTGTCTGTTACAAGTTTGGAAGTGATAAGGATAAATGCCAGCTTTTTCCCACCAGAGAGGGTAAGGCCAATGTGTGCTATTCGGTCTTCAGCGGGGACACGGCCCCTGCCCTGATAGCACTTGGGGCAAAGATAAAGATCAAGGGTCCTGAAGGTGAAAAAACTATTCCGTTAACTGAGCTTTATACTGGTGATGGAAAGCGCCCCATTGCACTTGCTCCAGCAGATATCGTGACGGAAGTGACTGTTCCCTCTCCGCCTGAAAACAGCTCAAGCGCATATATGAAATACCGTGTAAGGGAGGCGATTGATTTTCCATTATTGGGGGTTGCGGTCAGTATTGCCTTAGACGCAGGATCAGGGACATGTAAAAATGCCTCAGTGGTACTGGGCGCTGTTGCTTCCAGGCCTGTAGAGGTCACTGAAGCGGAAAAGATTCTTAAGGGAAAGAAGATCACTGAGGATTTGATTGAACAGGTTGGTGAGGCGGCCTTTAAAGCTGCAAAACCGCTTGCCAACCTGCTTGAGTGTTCTCCTCAATATAGAAAAAGACTGGCAAAGGTCTTTACTAAAAGAGCAATAAAATCAGCCCTTGAAATCATCAAATCAGCTTAAGACAAGAAAAGGAGAAATATAATGGGATTTTCAGTTATAGGAAAGAGCCTGCCCAGAAAAGATGACCCCTTGAGGGCAACAGGTAAAGCAAAATTTACGGCTGATTTTTTTCTACCTGGGATGTTATATGGCAAGATCTTAAGGAGTCCTTACCCTCATGCCAGGATTTTAAATATAGACACCACAAAAGCAGAAAGGCTTTCTGGAGTAAAAAAGGTGGTGACAGGCAAAGATACCTTAGGAATAAAATTCGGGGTAACAGGATTTATTCCTCCTTCATTTGATGAGTATGCCCTTGCCATAGAGAAGGTTAGGTATATAGGAGATGAGGTGGCCGCGGTTGCGGCAATCAGTGAAGAGATTGCAGAAGAAGCGTTGGATTTAATTGAAGTAGAATACGAGCAGCTTCCCGCGGTATTCGATCCTATAGAGGCAATGAAACCAGGCGCGCCCGAAATTCATGATCTTGAACATGTAAAAAACAATATCAGCCTTTACGTAGACAGAAATTTTGGGGATGTGGAAAAGGCATTTAAGGATGCGGATTATGTAAGGGAAGATGAATTTTACTGCCAGCCCGTAGACCATGCCCCGATGGAGGCTCATGTCTCCTTGGCGGATTATGATGTTTCCGGAAAATTGACATTATGGACAAGCACTCAGTCTCCATATTATGTCCACAAACATCTGGAAAGGACCCTGGGGCTTAAAGAGAGTCAGATCAGGGTAATTAAGCCTTATACAGGCGGCGGGTTCGGGGACAGGGCCGGCGGCATGTCTGCCTGTGAATTTTGTGCAGCCCTGCTTTCCATAAAAACAGGGAGGCCTGTAAGGATAAGTTATACAAGGGAGGAAGAAACAAGCACCTCACCAAGAAGGCACCCGATGAAAGTATATCTAAAAAGCGGAGTCAAGAAAGATGGGACATTACTTGCGAGTCATTATAAATTATTCGCCGACACCGGTGCATACAACAATTATGGCTGCGTGTCTATAAACATCCCTATAGAAGCAATGACAGTAACATATAGGGTGCCAAGCGTAAGATATGAAGGCTACTTGGTCTATACGAATACCCAGCCTTCCGGCGCTATGAGGGGGCACGCACATAATCAGCCGAGTTTTGCACTCGATACGCAATTAGACCTGATTGCAGAAGAGTTAGGAATAGATCCTATAGATATAAGAATAAAAAATGCAAGACAGGAATACGAAACCAGTTGTAGTAAAATAATAGTCGGAAGCTGTGGTTTTACCAGGTGTCTTGAACAGTCCAGGGATTTATCAGATTGGAACAATAGGAAGAAAAAGCAAAAGCAAGGCAGGGGAATCGGTGTTGGGACCATGTCCTTTGCTTCGGGCGCTGCCTTTAATTTTTTTGGAGCGCCGTCCGGCTATTCAGCAGCAACCGTAAGATTACTGGACGATGGCACGGTTACAGTTTTGACGGGGGCATCTGATATCGGTCAGGGCTCTGATGGAACTCTGTCTATGATCGCGGCCGAAGAGCTCGGGGTCAGCATGAATGATATACGGATAATATCTGCTGATACAGAACTTACCCCGGTAGATTATGGATCTTACTCAAGTAGGGTAACGATGTTTGCTGGAAATGCGGTAAAAAGTGCTGCGTCCGATGCGAAAATGCAGCTTTTTGAGACAGTCGCTAAGAAGTTGGAAGCTAATATAGAGGATTTGGAGGCAAAGGACAGAAGGATTTATGTCAAAGGCAGCATAGAGAAGGGAATGAGTTTTGCCGAAGCGATTTGTGAAACCATGGCAGCAAATAAAATGATGCCGGTTATTGGAAAGGGAAATTATAATCCGCATGTTCAATTCAATATGCTGACCGGTGAAGGGAATTGTACACCGGCGTATAGTTTTGCCTCTTATGTGGCCGAAGTGGAAGTAGACAAGGAAACAGGGGTGGTTAAGGTCCCATATTTAGTTGCAGCGCATGATTGCGGTAGAGCAATAAATCCCACAAGGGTGGAAGGCCAGCTTGAGGGTTCCGTCCAGATGGGGCTTGGACACGCATTGATGGAAGAGCTGGTTATGGATAAGGGCCTGGTTTTGAATTCATCGTTTTTGGACTATAAATTTCCAACTGCCCTGGAGATGCCGAGCATTAAATCAGTAGTTGTCGAAGCCCCCGACCCTCATGGTCCGTTTGGCGCAAAGGAGTCCGGCGAAGGAACCACCATCCCCGTTGTGCCTTCAATTGGAAATGCGATATACGATGCCATAGGGGTCAGATTGAAAGAAATGCCTTTTACCCCGGAGAAAATATTAAAGGCGTTGGAAGAAAAGGAAAAAAGAACATAACAGAAGACTCATTTCCGTTTCAGCGGGGTTAATCATCAAGATATCTTAAGGTGTTTCCGTGGTTAATCCCGCTATTGCAGACCTTCTTCATCTGTCTAATTGCTTCAAACTTATCCCAAGATGGCATTCAACTGAGTATTTACGATAAATGGCAAAAGAATACCGACATATTGGTAAAGCAACCCAACGGATTGATGCCTTAGAGATCCTCACTGGAAAAGCAAAATATGTTGATGACTTGAAGATCCCGCAAATGATTTATGGAAAGGTATTGAGAAGCCCCTTTCCACATGCCCATATCAGAAGCATTGACACCGGAAAAGCAGAAGAATTGCCCGGGGTCAAGGCAGTTTTGACCTATGAGAATGTCCCTGACTGGAAAACGGGATGGCCGCCTCACAGACTTGTACTTGACCGCAAGGTACGCTTCGTGGGTGACGGTGTAGCCCTTGTCGCAGGAGTGACTGGGAACATTGCAGAAGAGGCCCTGGCGTTGATAGATGTAGAGTACGAGGAATTGCAGGCTGTTTATGATATGGAAGAGGCATTAAGCCCACGGGCTCCTCAACTTTATGAAGAATTCCCGGGGAATGATCTGCCTCTGGGGTTTGATCTGATGGGGCCTACGTGCCTGAAGGATCTTGTTTTGGGGGATGTGGAAAAAGGATTTCAGGAGGCGGACTTTATTGTTGAGGGAACTTACGGATATGAATGCATACCTAATCCTCTTCCGGCGGAATCCCCCGGCATTATAGCCAGATGGGAAGAGTCTGGAAAATTAACTAGTGTCCATCCAGAAA
>DIKH01000074.1 GCA_002424495.1 Desulfobacteraceae bacterium UBA5623 | reverse complement strand
AGGCAACTGCCGTTTTTAGGTTCAAATGACTCCTTCAGCCATCCTTTATCTCGATAACAGAGGCCAAGATCGTGATAGGCAAGGACATCCGTTGGGTCTGATTCCAGAATCTTTTTCAACTCCCCTATGGACTCGTCTATCCACCCCATGGAGGCGTAAGCGCTGGACAGATAGAATCGCGCATCATTGTCCCACGGAGATACTT
Source organism: Desulfobacteraceae bacterium UBA5623 (assembly GCA_002424495.1). Classification (GTDB taxonomy): domain Bacteria; phylum Desulfobacterota; class DSM-4660; order Desulfatiglandales; family Desulfatiglandaceae; genus UBA5623. Next base: position 7,595 of record DIKH01000074.1, on the reverse strand, counting down.
CAAGGTGGTCCGCATAGATCTTAACTGCGTCGTGATACCATCCCAACATTAGAAAACAGTACCCCAGTTCACAGAGGATGGTTCCTCTTTCTGATGGATCATCTTCCAGTTCGAGGCATTGGTTCAGTTTGGATATGGCATCCTCAAAGTATCTCTGGTCTATGAGGGCACTCGCTTCGCTCCTCAGATTCCCGATATTTTTATATCCATCTTTGACCATTCTATAAACCTCCTTTTTTATAGTCTTTGATAATGTGGAGTCTCTTGGTGCTGTCGAAAACGTTTTTCTGTCTGTCCATTTCGGTTCTTCCCCTTTCACGATCAATTAATATCGAAGAGTTTTCCGTCGGTCAACACCCTAACATTTTCGAACAGTTGTGTGAACCCCATGGGGTCTGTTGTGTGGACAGGGCACACGACAGCACTCGCGAATGCTTTACGCAGATGTTGTAGATCGCTGACTGACGCATGTCCCGACGTGTGGCATTTGTACATGGGTATCCCCCGTCCATTGAGCCATCCCAAGAACAGTTTCGTTTTCTCTTCCGCAAGATACCCATCCCACATTGAATAAACCAGACACGCACCGTCAAGGCATCCGGCTCTTTCCACATCAGTCCGCATGCTCGGACGAAACAGCATCACGGAGTTTTTGGCTACAGCCTTTAAATTCTCAGGGAAGATACGATAGGAGTGGTATTTATCCGCTACTGAGGCTTTATCCATATGCAGGAGCCTTTTCTTTTGGAATTCCGGCAGGAACACGCTTATGCCATCCCAATCCGCCTGGGGTAGTTTGCTGTTTCCAGTAGCCCGGAGGATTTCCGCAGTGTACATGTCGATGATGAACTGACGCTGACATCGTTTTGCCGCTTTGAAAACAGTCACGAGCCGGTCTATGTTTTGTCCTGAGCACCAGACCAGAGGCATTCCTGTGGTGGTGCGAAAAATGAGATCGAATTCTTTTTGCAAATCGTTTTCGGTCGGGAACCCCTTTTCGCTATTCTTCCTGCTAACGGTGGTGCCTTCCATCAGGAGAACATCTACACCCGGCGGGGTGTTGGCTACCAGACGGGTGAACAGAGAAACCTTTCGGCCATGATTGCGCAGGTCGCCCGTGTAGAAAATCCGTTTCCCGTCACCCTCGACAAGAACGGCATAGCTGTCGTAGGCTGAATGGTCCATCAGGTATGGCGTGATCTTGAAGGGTCCAAGTGAAAGAGTTTTACCGTTTTCGAGGTGGGTTATATTCTCAAACGTCCCCCCGGATGGCGTGAATATTGCGGACGCCTTCAGAATTTGCTCGGTCGCCGCACCCATCAGGAAGGGCGTGGAAGTTGGAACCCGGAACGCCAGACCATAGTGGTCAATATGCGGGTGTGACAACACCACACCCAAGAGCGATTCACACGGAGTCTTCAGCCCTTCAACCTTGGGCATCTCAACCGATTCGGCATTTGGGCTGTCCAGCGGCTGACCGATGTCAAGAATAAGCCGTTTTCCCTGCGACTCGATCTCAATGCAGGTGCCGCCGATCTGTTTAGCGCCTCGTCGGATGCATATTTTCATGATCCACGCCCCAGTTCTGCTCCTTTCGGTTTACATCAGATGCTTCGGGCACAGGCTAAATCCGAACGTTATACACTTTTCAAAGACGTACTTTCATGTGGGGATTATTTTGTTGATCATAGAAAAATTTTTGGCAATCTTTGAAATAGTTCGTTTTTGAGCCTATCTCGATAAACTTTAGAATCGTTCCTATTTTATCTTTAATCACTTTCTGAAGGGACTCGTATTTTTTTTTGCGATCATCAAATTTGTGGCGTTCAAAATACTTTGGTTCGGCTGCAACAAAAAGAACAGGGGGATGATATTTAATATTGTAGATGTAGTTGCTGCTTACGCCAATACCCTTCACGGTTGCAAGTTCGCGAAGGTAATTCTCATAGTTTAGTTTTGCGTTTGGCTTGGCCTTTTTGGAATCAAACTGGGAAAGGTAAACTAACAATTCAAAAACTGAATAATGGATTGAATCGGTATTCGTTCCAAGCTTTACCTCCCAAAAACAGAGTTTTTTGTCTGGAGACTTTTGAATCATCCCAACAAGATCAATCTTACCCCATTTTAAATCGTTCTCGTTGTTCCTTAGCGGAGTTTGATAGTCAACAATTCTTTGGCCGAAACCAGGCAATTCGAAATTTTTTTCAGAAAAAGTATTATATAAACCGTGACATAGAACTTCTTCCTTATGATTTATGTTACCAGTGGCATGAGTGCCTGCGCGCTCCCGCAAGGCAAACATTTTGATCTCATTTTGTTTTTTACAGATAGAGCGGAAGGTGTTGTTTCTTTCAACAAAGGAAAGGTATTTTTGAACCATCTCGTCGGGGTCAAAGGTCTTTGAATTTTTAAGTGAATCTCGGTACTTAATTATTTTTTCCATTAAATCCTCTCGGCCTAGAAGGCTTGATATTTCCACATAAAACTCCAGACTCTTGATGATTCCGTTTATCTAGATGGAGCCAAGTTATAAACTGTTTTTAGTGATAATCCAAATGGTTAGATAATACATACTCTTAAGATGTTTAATCGGGATCGGTAAAAAAGACTCTGCTAAGGCCCTCTTCTTGTGGTTTAAAAGGCTACTCAAATTCTAGTTTTCTACCACAATAGTTTTGTTTCTGGGAGCATCTATCTTTATAGGTTTACTTGGCAGAGGCAATCTAGCAGTCGAGCCAACTTGCCCTTATAAATACCATATACGAGATTGAATGTCAAGCTGTTATAGCCTTCATTCGGAGATTATTACTCTAAAATCTCTGCGTATTTCTAAAAATTCTGGGCAGAAATATAAATAGGTTCTTGAAGTCGGTGATATTCTGAGGGCTCGGTAGAACATATGCGTGTCCGTATTTTGTCTCCTAAAATATAATTTGATTCTTTCTGCCGTTGCTTGCCCTTGTTATGGATGATTATGTTCTAAACTTGGGTCCTTCTGGCAAAGCGACAGTCGGGATAAAGCCAAAAAACTTACCCGAATTTGGATGTATGCAGCAAGGCCAAAAAACAGGCGTTAGGATCATAATCTTTAGATTCTGTTGGATTTTGATATGGTTTTATGTAATTGGGAAAAATGGGGACAGGCTCTTATTGAAGATTTTGATCGGCTCCATCGGGGGCAGATCAGAAAATATGCAGTATTCAAGCCTAGATCTTCTATAATCGCCCCATCGGAGGACGGGATAAGGTTCAATGGAATTCCAATGAACAGCTCTGGCGAGGGCGGAATGATCCACTCCGGGTTCTGCTGCATCGCGCAATGAGATATCTCCCGGCAAGACGATTTGTAATCGCTTTTCCAGTACTGCAACGGTTTATTGAGAGAAGGATTCGTATTTCGCGGGCTCGTAATTATTTTTCTTGATTTATGCAACTTAATAACGATAATTCTTGCATGGTAATCGTTTTGATGGGGAAAGCCATGGTTGAAAACTATCAGGATAAATCGAAATACAGCCCCGCAGGGTATACGGCGCTTGTTGAACGATACGACCTTGATGTCATCCCGAACTGGCACAGGTCCCTGGTCACAGCCAGCGGCATCCACCGGATAGAATCGATTGGAGGCGTCATCGTGGAGATCTACCCGTCCAAGTACCGGCCGGGGGACACGCTTGGAGACCATCTCGAATTTGCACTCAAGTATGATGGGACGAACCTCGCAATACTCACTTCATTGTTTCAGAAGGCAGGGGAGGAGGATATCCTTGGATATGTCCGGTCCAAACCGACCGGTAAGTATGCCAGGCGCTTGTGGTTCCTGTACGAGTTACTGACCGGCAAAACGCTCCCGCTGGATGACCTGAAGCAGGGCAACTACATAGATCTGCTCGAACCGGATGAATATTATGCGGTCACACCGATCCGCCAGGTTCGGCGGCAACGTATCAACGATAACCTGCTTGGTGACCCCCGGTTCTGCCCAACGATTCGTCGCACCGATGCCCTTCGCGGCTTCGAAACCGCCGACCTGCCCGGACGCTGTCGGCAAGTGGTGGCAGGCTATTCTCCGGAATTATTGAAGCGGGCGCTCGGATACCTTTACACCAAGGAGACGAAGTCATCCTTTGAAATCGAACATATCAAACCCACCTCAACCCGGACAGAGCGCTTCGTGGCCCTGCTTCAAATGGCGGAAAAAGAGGACTTCTGCCGCAAAGCGCAATTGATCGAGGTTCAGAACCGCATTGTCGAGGCGCGATTCCGCGATTCCGATTATCGCTCGGCCCAGAATTATGTCGGTGAGACGGTCGCCTGGCAGAAGGAAAGAATCCACTTTGCATGTCCGAAGCCTGAAGACCTGGCCGACCTCATGGACGGCCTGACAGCCGCCCATGAGCGCATGAACACCGGAGGCGTGTCAGCGGTGATTCAGGCAGCCGCCATCGCCTATGGATTCGTTTTCCTGCACCCGTTCGAGGACGGCAATGGTCGAATCCACCGCTTCCTGATCCACAATATTCTCGCCCGGCGAGGTTTTACACCCGAAGGCATCATGTTTCCCATCTCAGCGTCCATACTGAAAAATCCCGCCGACTATGACGCTTCTCTGGAAGCGTTCTCCAAGCAGATCATGCCCTTGGTGGAATATTCGCTAGATGAAGACGGCCGTATGACCGTTCATAATGATACGGCCATATGGCATCGCTATATTGATATGACGCCCCAGGCCGAGGCGATCTTCCGCTTCATAGAGCTGACCATCAATACGGAGCTGGCCAGCGAATTGGCGTTCCTGGCCAAGTACGACATGGCAAAGAAAGCAATTCAGGAGGTCGTAGACATGCCCGACAGGCAGATAGATCTCTTCATCCGTTTCTGCCTCCAAAACAACGGCCGGCTTTCAGCACGCAAACGAGCAAGCCACTTCGATTTCCTGTCGGATGAAGAAATCGCTCGCATGGAACAGTTTCTTTTGTCCGCTTACAGAAGCGAAACTTTAAACGATGAATGACTGTTATTCCCCCCTTGTGTGGAAAAAAGGGCAGCCCAAGCAGATCACCTCAACTCAATCTCCTGATAAGGCAGAGCCATCTCCTTTGCCAGGTCCTTAAGGTCTTGTTCCAGTGTTGTTTCTCTGCCGTCCTTCTTTGTTACCTGCGTCATCTTGTCTCCGACAACAAAGAGCTGGAGTTTTTTTGGATCAAGGAATGTGGCTGCAAGGGCCTCCAGTTCTTCCCTTTTTGCCCCCATCAATGAGTCCTGGATCATCTCAAGTGTGTTCAAGGGCTCTTCGCGCAGGTAATATGTGGCGTAAGTTTTCACCAATTCCGCAGGGGTGTCAACGTTGAATACAAAACCATTTAATGAATCAAGCTGCTTTTGCTCAAATAACTTTTCAGGGACATCGCTTTTTAGGCCCGCCATGATGCTTACGGTTTCATTTATTGCCTGGCGGGTCATGTCGGCCTTGCATCCCAGATATCCGATAAGGATTCCGGTTTTCCAATTGTAGGCCTGGAAGAACCATCCAGCGTAGATCAGGCCCAGATCGTCCCTCAGGCGGGTGTACATCAGGGAATCACCGCCGCCAAAGATATCCATCAAAAGGCCGATCTTCCAAAAGTCAGGGTTGGTACGGCAGACACTGGGAAGCATAAATCCGACCTGAGACTGGACCTGGCCTGGTTTGTGTATCAGGGTCAGCACCGGCGGGGTCTGTGCCGGTTGGGCGATATTGCGTCCAGGGGACTTTTCTTGAGGCAGGGCCGTCAACAACCCTTTTATCCCCTTGACTGCCTCGGCCTTTTCAATATCTCCTGCCACTGAAACCACCATGTTTGACGGCACAAGGTAGCTTTTAAGAAATGTCTTCAGGTCATCCCGTGTCAAGGCAGGTATGGTCTCAAGGCCCAGGAGCGGATCTCGGCCATAGGGATGGCCCTTAAAATGAAAGATCTTGGCCTCACGCCTCAAAACGGACTGGGCGTCGCCCCCCTCTCGTTTAAGCAATGTCACCGCCTGCTGTTTTGCGACATCAAGCACCTCCTGGGCAAACTCCGGCCTGGTCAGGATTTCTTCAAGCAGTAAAAGCCCCGTTTTCCAGTCATCCTTCATCACAGACAAATGGACAACCGCCTGTTCCTCCGCCACGGAGACCACCAACTGTATTGCGTTTTCATCCAGGATCCGGGCAAGTTCGACAGGAGGGTGTTTCTCTGTTCCGCCGCGGATAAGACAGCCGTTTATCAGTCCTGAAAGCCCTGCCTTTGAATCATCCACGTCAACATCGCCGGCCTTTATCAAGAGCGTCAGATCAATCAAGGGCAGCTCCCTGTCCGGCAGGAAAAATACCCTTGATGCCCCGACCTCTATCGGTTTTGTCTCCGGATATTCGATTTTTTTTGGTTTACGTTCAAAGGAAAGGGGATGCCTCCAGCCAACCGGTGTCGGGTATAAGGAATTATTAGACTTATCGAATTGATGGTCGCTTTTTCCCGCCGAGCGGCCTGCCGATCGTATCTCGACATATTTTTCCTGCGCCAGATCCTGGTCACCGCCAGGGATCACAAAAATGCTGGTCTTGTTTTCTTCAACAAGATACTTGTTTGCCGCATTCCTTATGTCTTCAGGGGTGATCTCTGAAATCTTTTCCAGATATGTAGTCATGTACCGCCAGCCTGTTTCAACCTCCAGGGTGGCCAGAGTTCCTGCCAACTGTTCATTGCTGCGCATCCGGTCAAGGAACGAGCGCTGGTTAAGTTTTTTGACCCGATCAAGTTCCCTTTGGGACACAAGCCCGGTCTTGAGTCTTTCAATCTCGGACAGGAGTATGCTTTCAAGGTCTTCGCAAGACTTGACAAACTCCCTGCGCCTGTCTTCTTCACTGATATTCGCGTCTTTCAGCTCTTCAGGATCAATGGGTGAGCCCCCCAGGATGAACAGGTCACCATAACGGCTGTCCGGGTTATATGCCCATGCCTCGACAGCCAGACCCTTTTCCACAATCTGCTGCGTCATGCGGCAGCTAAGGCCCTCACTAAGGATGGAGGAAAGTGCATCAAGGCTGTAAAAATCTCTTGTTCCCATACGGCCTATATGGAACCCGACCCTGACCAACGGGGTCCTGATACCCTTGAGATACCTTATGCTCTTGCGCGGACCCTGATGCTGCGGTTCAGTGGTTACGTCCTCAGGGGCCTGTTTTCCTGGTGGGTAACGTTCAAAATAGATCTCCGCCAGTTTTTTTGCCTGTTCAAGCGTCACATCCCCTACAAGAACGCAAACTGCGTTGGCCGGGTTATAAAATTTGCCGTGAAATTCCATGGCGTCCGCAGCGCTGTAATTTTCCATGTCCGCCTTCCAGCCTATGACGGGATTGCGGTACGGGTGGGCAGTAAAGGCGGTCGAGTAAAGGTCAAGCAAGGCGGCCCCCTCAGGGTTATTGATATACCTGAATGCCCACTCCCTTTGCACAACCTCTTTTTCCACATAAAACTCCCTCCAGGAGGGTTCAAAGATCTGCTCGCTTGCAATGGAAAACCACTGCTCCAGCATGTCCGATGGCATGGATGCAATATACTGGGTCTGGTCTT
>DIKH01000192.1 GCA_002424495.1 Desulfobacteraceae bacterium UBA5623 | reverse complement strand
TCTTTGGCAAACTCCCTGATTGTCATACTCATAACGATGCTTCGGCTATCTGCTTGATGCTATTGCTGATCAACCGGCAGGCATGGCGGCGGCTGATATTGAATTCCCTGGCCAACTCAGGGGTGCTTGCCGGTTCGGGTTGTTCGAGCAGCCAGAGGCAGATCTCGCGTTGCCGTTTGCTCACTGTTTTCAGCGCCTCTTCAACCGCTTCACTGTCTTCAAAGTCTTCCTGTACTTCTTCCCGTTCAGGACCGGGGAGATTGTGGACCTCCACGTAGTATTCGGTTTCAATGCCGGAGGCCAGTTTTATGCAATTGGTCTTGAAAATTACTCTGAAGAAAGAAACGAACTGCTTGGGCTTCGCTTTCTTCCTGGCGGCCAGCAGGGCCTTGAAGGCGGCTATGGTTGCTTCCTGCAAGAGATCCTCGCTTTCGGCCATCATGTGGCGGAAGTACGGCGAGGCAATCTGGCGGACGAGTTTTCGGTTTGCCAAAACCCACTGCATGGCCATCGACCACATTTCATTGCTGATTGCCTGTTGATCGATCAAAACCGGTCGAGTCATTTTTCCCGGACCTCTTACAGGCCCCCTTTCTTTAAAGATTAAAATAAGATTAAAAATGATTAGGTACTTGCGGCCGCTTCCGCGCATCCCTTTATTGGCGGGCGATTCGGCTGATTTTTATTAATTGTATTGCGACCGCTATGCCCCCTGAGTGCGACTGCTATGCCCCCCTTTGTGCGACCGCTATGCCCACCCCTGCGACCGCTATGCCCCCTGGGTGTGACTGCTATGCCCCCCCCTTACGACCGCTATGCCCCCATGATGCGACTGCTATGCCCACCCCCTGCGACCGCTATGCCCCCATGATTATGTGGCACTGCCGGTAATGTTTTTCTTCTTTTGGACATAAACCTTGTCAAGACGGTCAATTTCCCAGGATTCGAGAAGACCGAATTTGACCAGTTCTTCCATCGCGACGCGCAACTTGCCCCGGTAATCTGACAACCGGCTGCACTCGGAACCGCATAAATGCTTCAACGTCGAGACCTTCATCGGGTAGGGAACTGCATGACTGGCATAAAAGCCGTGCAGCCATTTGGCGAGATCGGTCTTCAGGTGAAGCCGTTGTTGCCACTGAAGCATTGTCCAACCGGAATCAAACAGGGAGGCGAGCTTGGGATTGATTTTCAGGAAATAGGTTTTTTCCCGGGCGTTGTAATAAAATTCGTCGATCAGCGAACCGGCATAAGTATACGATTCGACGCTGTACTGATGCCGGATCTCCGCCTTGATCTCAACGGCCGAGGCGGTTAAACGCCGTAATGAATCTTTCAGCCAGTCCCGCCCGGACTTGCCTAATTTACGTCCAATTTCCCGGAGAAAGCCCTTAGCAGTGAATTGTATGTAACCAGAAGGTGAATTTTCCTGCTGCCGGGATGCCAAATGGAGAGCGTGGGCCAATACGTCAAAATCACCCTGGTCCAGACGCCAGCCGGTATACCGGATATCGATCCCTTTTACTGCGGCAACCAGCTCACCTTTAACCGCCTTTCTGCGGCCGCGTTGGATCACTCCAAAAAGTGCCGAACGGAGACAAAGGTTCGGCACTCCCCTTGTTTTTTCCGGCCAGTCCGGCAGGAGTGGAATCTTCTCAAGCTCACGTACTTTTTTTTGCAGTTCCGGCGACAGAAGACTTAGATAGCACCCCGAAGTGTCATTTTTCTCCTTTGGAACAGGAGATTTTTCCTCATATGAGGCGAGGCTTTTCTCCCCATTCGTTTTTTTGTCTTTTTTACCGAACCGCAACGTTTTCAGTTACCTGCCATGAATTTCTATGCGTTTACGAGGTCTGCCGATTTTAACCGCAAGCACGCGCTTGCTTTGAAACCATGCGGTAAGGTCTTTTTCCAAAATCAACACCGTCTTTCCCGGCTTGTATGCCACAAGATCGCCATTCTTGATGGCACGATGAATCGTGTGATAGCTGCATTTTGCCAATTTGGCCGCCTCATCTATTGTCAGGGAATTGTCCAAGATCATTTTCTGCACGCCTCTTCGACCGCTTCCCTGATCTCCGAGGGGCTGCCCCAAACCCAAGTTACTCTGCTGATGCCTGTCGCTTCCTCCAACCGTAAAGCGACGGCCGGTGGACAACGCCGCCGACCGCGAATAATGTGACTCAAAAAATCTGGTCCAATTTGTGCTGACCGGGCTATCTCTCGCTGGGTAATTTTCTTTGATGTAGGCCTCATGGTCAACTTTGTTATTAAAAGTAGTCTATTTTGTCAACTTGAAATTGCTAAAAAATCTAAAATGTGCGTTTTTTTCTTTTATTTATTGAGCACATGGTCTATTATTGACTTATGGCTCAATCAGTTACAAATCAATTCCAGGCAGCGCTAACTCATTTATTGACCCAAGAAGGTCGAGGGGCGCAAAGTCGTCTCGCAGGTCAACAGAACATTGACCGAGGCTACCTGAATGCCATTATCAAGGGTCGTAAACCTGGCTCGGAAGAGGTGCGGGCTAAAATCGCCGGCCACTTCAACATGACCTACGAGGACATGCTTGCCTTGGGGCGCAGCATTCTCGGCAGGGGCGACCTTGAAATTTCTGAAGGAAAGAAGGGAAACGAACAAAAGCCGGCGGCAAAGGACAATATTGCACGAGCAGACAAAGGGGTCATTGTTTTCAAATCGCCTAAAAAATTCCAGGAAGCTCAGTCTGGTTTTTCAGAAAAAATCATGAAAGTGGTAGAGATCCTGGAATCAGACACGATTTATCGAGATGTGCTGGCGGAACTGATCGATGCTTTTCATGAATCGGTCAGCACGAAAAACGACAACCTGAAGTTGCGGAACCAGATGAAAGAGATGGAATCGCGGATCGCCAGCCTTGAAAAAAGGCTGGTCGCTGAAAAAGACGATGCTCAGAAGTTTGCGTAAAACTTCCAGCGGATCGATGGGAAAGAAGCGAAGACGGAAAAATAGTCTGGCCGTTTAAAATTTTTGAATAATTTTAAGCAATTAACCATTTTAAAACCGAGAGAAAAAACAGGTAAATTATCCAGTGACAACAAGCTCACTGCGCCCAATTTTGCGACTAACTGATGTAATTATTTGATATTTAATGAAATAGTCTATCTTGAGGGGGTAGTGGGCGAC
>DIKH01000251.1:707-3012 GCA_002424495.1 Desulfobacteraceae bacterium UBA5623 | reverse complement strand
GGGTTGCCCCCGCGGGATTTTGAGTGTGTCGGCTGTATTAGCTTAACTATTTGTTATTTAAAGGATTTATTTTTCAATAAAGGCTATTTGTTCCATTTTTGTTCCATTCGCTTGAGGATATCCGAAAAATAAATCATTACCGGAATACCTTAAACGGCCAGACGATTTTCCCGTCATCGCTTCTTTCCCATTGGTCCGCTGAGAGTCTCACGCGGATTTCCGAGGACTGTCCTTGTCATCGGCTAGTCTTTTTTCAAGACTGACAATCCGAGATTCCATCTCCTTCATTTGGTTCCGCAATTTCAGGTTGTCTTTTTTCGTGCTGACCGCATCATAAAACGCGTCGATCAGTTCCGCAAGCACATCACGATAAATCGTATCAGATTCCAGGATCTCGACTACTTTCATGATTTTTTCCGAAAAACCCGACTGAGCTTCCCGGAATTTTTTAGGTGACTTAAAATCGATGAGTCGCTTGTCTGCCTGTGAATTATCGTTCTGAGCTGCTACCTTTTGTTTGCCTCCCTTCTTCCCTTCTGAAATCTCAGTTTCGCTCCGGCTAAGAATACCACGCCCCAAGGCAAGCATGTCCTCAAAAGTCATGTTGAAGTGACCGGCGATCTTAGCTCGCACCTCTTCCGAGCCGGGTTTGCGGCCTTTAACAATGGCATTGAGATAGCCTCGGTCAATGTTTTGTTGACCAGCGAGACGACTTTGCGCTCCTCGACCTTCCTGGGCCAATAAATGAGCCAGTGCTGCCTGGAATTGATGTGTAACTGATTGAGCCATAGGTCAACAATAGACCATATGCTCAATAAATAAAAGAAAAAAATGCACAATCTAGCTTTTTAGGCAATTTTATGTTGACAATATAGGCTACTTTTAATAACAAAGTTGTCCATGAAGACTACATCAAGGAAAGTGACCCAGCGAGAGATAGCCAGGTCAGCGCAAATTGGACCTGATTTTTTAAGTCACATCATTCGAGGACGGCGGCGGTGTCCTCCAGCGGTTGCCCTTCGCCTGGAAGAAGCAACCGGCATCAGCAGAGTGACCTGGGTGTGGGGAACTCCTGAGGAAATAAGAGAGGCGGTGCATGAGCATATTGCAGCACCTGGGGGAGAATATGGACATTGAGGCCAGGCTTGCGGCAATTGAAGAAATGCAAGGCCGAATTCTTAGCCTGCTTGCTAAAGGCGCGGCCTCGCCATCGGGAACAATGACTTTGAAGGAAGCCGCCGCCTATACCGGCTATTCGCCCGACCATTTCAGAAGGCTGGCGGTTGAACAACGAATTATTCCCTTTTCTAGGCCGTCGGGTCAACAAAAAGGCAAATTGCTCTTCAGGAAAGCAGACCTGGATACATTTCTGGACTCATCAAAAAAAGGAGGTGAGGAAACAAAGCAACCGGGGCGCAAAAGAAAATCAAAGGATATCCGGTTGTGGTAAGGCAGCGTGGCAGCAAAAAATGACGACAGTTTCATGAATGGGTTAAAGGGGCTGTCGCCGGAACTTCAGAAAAAGATAAAGGCCATGGCCGAGAACCCGCCTCTGCCTGTCTGGCATGAGGAATCTCGTGGCGTACCTAATATTTGTCTCCGTTCGGCACTTTTTGGAGTGATCCAACGCGGCCGCAGAAAAGCGGTTAAGGGTGAGCTGGTTGCCGCGGTAAAAGGGATCGATATCCGGTATACCGGCTGGCGTCTGGACCAGGGTGATTTTGACGTATTGGCCCACGCTCTCCATCTGGCATCCCGGCAGCAAGAAAATTCACCTTCTGGCTACATACAATTCACTGCTAAAGGCTTTCTCCGGGAAATTGGTCGCAAATTCGGCAAGTCCGGGCGGGACTGGCTGAAAGATTCATTACGGCGTTTAACCGCCTCGGCCGTTGAGATCAAGGCGGAGATCCGGCATCAGTACAGGGTCGAATCCTATATTTATGCCGGTTCGCTGATCGACGAATTTTATTACAACGTTCAGAAAAAAACCTATTTCCTGAAAATCAATCCCAAGCTCGCCTCCCTGTTTGATTCCGGTTGGACAATGCTGCAGTGGCAACAACGGCTCCACCTGAAAACCGATCTCGCCAAATGGCTGCATGGCTTTTATGCCAGCCATGCCGTCCCCTACCCGATGAAGGTCTCGACGTTGAAGCATTTATGCGGTTCCGAGTGTAGCCGGTTGTCAGATTACCGGGGCAAGTTGCGCGCCGCGATGGAAGAACTGGTGAAATTCGGTCTTCTCGAATCCTGGGAAATAGACGGTCAGGACAAGGTTTATGTCCAAAAGAAGAAAAATATT
>DIKH01000251.1:241-580 GCA_002424495.1 Desulfobacteraceae bacterium UBA5623 | reverse complement strand
CACAAAGGGGGGCATAGCAGTCGCAGCAAGGGGGCATAGCGGTCGCAAATCAATTATTAAAAATCGTCCGAATGACCCGCCAATAAAGGGCTGCGAGGGGGCGGCCGTAACTGCCTAATCATCTTTAATCTTATTTTAATCTTAAAAGAAAGGGGGCCTGTAAGAGGTCCGGGAAAAATGACACGTCCGGTTTTTATCGATCAGCAGGCAATCAGCAATGAAATGTGGAAAATGGCAATGCAGTGGGTTTTGGCAAACCGAAAACTCGTCCGCCAGATTGCCTCGCCGTACTTCCGCCACATGATGGCCGAAAGCGAGGATCTCTTGCAGGAAGCAACC
>DIKH01000251.1:0-189 GCA_002424495.1 Desulfobacteraceae bacterium UBA5623 | reverse complement strand
TCTTCAGAGTAATTTTCAAGACCAACTGCATAAAACTGGCCTCCGGCATCCAAACCGAATACTGCCAGGAGGTCCACAATCTCCCCGGGCCTGAACACGAAGAAGAGCAAGAAGACTTTGAAGATCCTGAACTTGTCGAAGAAGCATTGAAATCCGTGAGCAAGCGGCAACGCGAGATCTGCCTCTGGC
>DIKH01000083.1 GCA_002424495.1 Desulfobacteraceae bacterium UBA5623 | reverse complement strand
CAAATCTGTCGCTGTAGTATTAAAAGAAGGAGGTTTATATCATGGGAAATGAAAAGGATGAAAAAGAATTGGGCAAGCGGTTGAATATAGATGATGTTACGACTTGTGAAGCCACTGCCCAGATGCTCAGGAAGTCTGAAAAAGACGGTGTTGAAACTGCTTTTCACCGTGCAGCCTCAATGAAGGCATGTCCCATAGGGGCCGATTCCGCCTGCTGTAAGCACTGTGCCATGGGGCCTTGCAGACTAAGTTCAAAAGACCCATATGGCAAAGAGGGAGTTTGCGGGGCGACCATTGATACTATTCAGGCAAGAAACTTTGCCCGAATGGTCGCAAGTGGGGCAGCCGCTCATACGGATCACGGAATGAGCATGCTGGATCTTTTCAGAGAGGTTGTCAACGGGGAGATCAAGGACTACAATATAAAAGATCCTATAAAGCTTGAAGAAGTGGCGGCCGAACTGGGAATAGAGGTGGAGGGAAGATCCGTAAAAGACATTGCCACAGACCTCTACCGGGAACTCGAACGTACCTATATCCAGCTTGAGGGTGAAATACCTTTTGTAAAGCGTGTCCCTGAAAAGACCCTGGATACGTGGAGAAAGCATGGGATTGTCCCGAGAGGCGCAATGCGTGAGATTATGGAGCTGATGCACCGCACCCATATGGGGGTAGATCAACACTATGAAAATCTGACTAATCAATTCAGCCGGACTGCCCTGGCAGACGGATGGGGCGGATCTATGGTGGCAACCGAGATATCAGATATTCTGTTCGGGACACCTACCCCGATAAAGGCCGATGTCAATATGGGCTGTCTCGATGAAAAACAGGTCAACATTATAATTCACGGTCATGAACCCAATCTGTTTGAATCAATGATCGCGTCCGTAAATGATCCTGTCCTGATAAAAGAGGCAAAAGATGCCGGGGCCGAAGGGATTAATCTATTGGGGATGTGCTGTTCAGGGGCAGAGGTTCTTTCACGGCACGGTATACCTCATGCGGGAAATTTTATGTCTACAGAGGCTGTGCTTGTGACAGGCGCGGTTGACGCGATGGGTGTTGATGTCCAGTGCATAAAGCAGGGTCTTGTAAAGGTGGCGGAATGTTATGGAACAAAGATATTTACTACAAATCCCAGGTGTCACATTGAAGGGGCTGAACATATTGGATTCGAGGAAAGGTATCCACGTAACTGTACCGATTCAATCGTCCGGATGGGGATAGTAAGGTTCAAACACCGGGATGTGCCAATTGAGATCCCCAGGATAAAAAACGCAGGTATTCATGGCTTTTCCCATGAATATATCAACTATATGCTCGGAGGAACCTTCAGGGGCTCATATACCCCATTAAATGAAAACATCATAAACGGGAGAATCCGGGGTGTCGCCGGGGTTGTTGGGTGCACAAATCCCAGAGTAAAACAGGACTGGGTCCATGTGGAACTGGTTAAAGAGTTGATAAAAAATGATGTCCTGGTCGTTCAAACAGGATGCTCGCAAATAGCGCTTGCAAAGGCAGGGCTTTGCACGCCCGAGGCTGCGATTCTGGCAGGAGAAGGTCTCGCCGAGGTCTGTGAGGCTGTCGGTATGCCTCCTGTCCTGGGGTTAGGGTCTTGCGTAGATAACAGTAGGATCCTGACTGCCTGTTCTGAGATGGTAAAGACAGGGGGTCTGGGATCCAGCATCGCTGATTTGCCTGTTGCCGGAGCCGCGCCGGAATGGATGAGCGAAAAGGCCATCTCCATTGGCCAGTATTTTGTCGCATCAGGCGTATTCACTGTTTTTGGTGTGACTTTTCCGATTATCGAAAATACGAAGTTTCACAAGTTATTGTTTGAAGGCCTCGAAAAAATGGGTTTCGGTAAATGGGGGTTCACTGCTGATCCTCATCAAATGGCGCAGATGATGATCGAACATATAGACAAGAAAAGAAAGGCCCTTGGCATTGACAAGGGAAGGGAGAGGGTGCTGATGGATATGGCCGCCAGACAGAAATTGGGAATGGCGTAATTGATTGTCTCCTTCGGGGAATGGGAGAAAAACCATCGCCTTTAGGTGAAGATTTCTGTTTGATTTTTTGTGCCATAAGATTTAAGGGGTCGAGTATTCAAGGGCTTGAGAGAGTATAAAATGTTTACTTTTGTTCACTTGACCCCTTGGCCCCTCGAATCCAGGGACCCTTATGCCATCGGCTTTAGCTGATGGCATTTGACTTTTTGAAGGGGGATGATATGAGATTTGTCGTTATTGGGGGAGATGCAGCTGGTATGAGCGCGGCAAGCCGCGCCAAAAGAAATCTCGGGGATTGGGATGTCACAGTCTTTGAGCAGGGTTTCGACGTATCCTACAGCGCATGCGGTATGCCTTACAATATTGCCGACCCTGTCAGGGATATTAATGACCTTGTTGTCCGGCAGGCCCGTGTATTCCGGGAAAAGCAGGGGATTGACTTGAAAACCGGTCATTGTGTAGAAAGGATTGATCGCGCGATGAAGAATGTTACTGGTATTACTCGAGACGGAAATCAGTTTTCTATCCCATATGACAAGCTTTTGATCGCGACCGGGGCCTCGCCTGTTGTTCCTGATCTGCCTGGCTTTGATTTGAAGGGGGTCATGACGCTAAAGAGCCTGGATGATGGGAGAAGGATTAAGGAAATTATCCGCACGAGAAAAGTCAAAAAGACCGTCATTATTGGAATGGGATATATAGCGCTTGAGATGTGCGAGGCCTTTAGGGCTGTCGGAATTGATGTCAGCGTTGTAAAGCCGCGGCGTGGATTTATCCCATGGATGGCTCCCACTCTGTCAAAAGTTGTCCAGGATGAGGTAGTGAAAAATGGAATAAAACTCTATCTGGGTCATGAAATCAAGAGGATTGAAGAGACCGGTGACAATCTGCTCCGGGTGGTTTGTGACGACATCGTTTTAGATTGTCAGATGGTGCTTGTAGCCATAGGAGTAAAACCCAATAGCCGCCTGGCAGGCGATTCAGGACTGAAACTTGGAGTGGCTGATGCCATATCCGTTGAAAGAGATATGCAGACCTCCGATAATGACATATATGCGGCTGGTGACTGCGCTGATTCCTACCATGTGGTCACGGGAAAAAAGACATGGATTCCCTTGGCATTAAGGGCCAACAGGGCAGGCTGGGCCGTAGCGGACAATTTGGCCGGGCAAAATATTCGACTTGATGGTGTAGCAGGAACTGCTGTATTTAAAGTGTTTGAATTGCAGGTGGCCAGGACCGGTTTAAGCCTCGAAGAGGCAAAAAAGGAAGGATTCGATCCAATCGAGGCTGTTATCGAAAGCAGGTCCAGGGCCCACGCCCATCCAGGCTCCACCACCATATATGTACAGATAGTAGGAGACAGAAAATCAGGGAGGCTTCTCGGTGCCCAGTTGGTGGGTGCTGAAGGGGTTGCACACAGGATTAACGCAGTTGCGGTGGCATTACATCAGAAGATGACCGTAGAGTCATTCAGCCAGTGTGATCTGGCATATGCACCGCCCTTTAGCCCTGTCTGGGATCCTACTGTCACTGCTGCAAATCAACTGTTTAAAATGATGTAGACTTCAAATCTTAACTAAGGGGCTAGAAAAATGCTAATATACCATTTTGGTGCTCAGCATTAGTCTGGATTTGTTCGATACGAAATGGCATATCAGCTTTTATAGTCCATAAATGTATATAATGGAGTTGTATATGGGAGTTACTGTTGATAGGGAAAATGGCTTATGGTCATGCATATGCGGATCATGCGGATGTTCTATCGGACCGTATAATTCCGAGGATGAGCTGCGTAAGAACATGAAAAACTGGAGTTACGCATTTGTAGATGATATGGGAAACACAAGGTGCCCTATATGTATTCAGGCGGCCTTTGATGATCAGAATCAATTTCGAAGACTTCAGACGCTTGAAAGCGCAAGCGTATAACCTGGACTTGATGAATGACCGAGAAAAGGTATACGCCGAATGAAAGGGGTGAGAGGATTGAATGGGATGAAAGGGGAAGGCCAATTGTCCCTGACAATCCCGTTATCCCTTTTATTATTGGGGATGGCACTGGGCCTGATATATGGACTGCGGCAAGGCCGGTATTTGACAGGGCCGTCGAAGAGGCCTATGGTGGTAAAAGGCGTATTGCCTGGCTTGAGGTCCTGGCAGGAGAAAAGGCGCAGCAGCTGCATGGGGTAAACAATCCCCTGCCTGCTGATACGATCGAAAAGATAGCCTATTTCGGTGTTGCCATCAAGGGGCCTTTAACCACCCCCGTGGGGACCGGGTTTCGTTCTCTTAATGTGGCCCTTCGCCAGGCCCTTGATCTTTATGTATGTTTACGGCCTGTAAAATATATTTCCGGGTGTCCCTCGCCCGTCCGCTTTCCTGAAAGGCTTGATATCGTTATCTTCAGGGAAAATACAGAGGATGTTTACGCCGGTATCGAGTGGGCCGCCGGGTCATCAGATGCGAGAGAAATCATTTCTGAGATCAACCGCAGGATAGAAAAGGCGGGCATTAAACCTGTTTTGCTTGAAAGCGCGGTGGGGTTCAAGCCGATGAGCGAATTTAACACTGCTCGTTTGGTGTCAAATGCGATCAGGTATGCGATTGAAAACAGGAGACACAGCGTTACCCTTGTGCATAAGGGTAATATAATGAAGTATACTGAAGGCGCCTTTCGCGACTGGGGTTATCATGTGGCAAGGGAGCAGTTTTTTAATGAAACCATAACCGAAAAAGAGCTTCATGAAAGATTTGGCGGCCAAAGGCCTGCGGGGTTAGTGGTTGTAAAGGATCGCATTGCCGATGCGATGTTTCAACAGATCCTCCTGAGGCCGGAAGACTATGACATCATTGTTACGCCCAATCTGAATGGAGATTATCTCTCCGATGCTGCTGCCGCCCAGATCGGTGGACTTGGCATGGCGCCTGGTGCAAATATCGGTGACAGGTGTGCGGTTTTTGAGGCAACACACGGCTCAGCCCCAAAATATGCCGGTCTTGACAGGGTTAACCCCGGCTCTCTTATCCTTTCAGGGGTGGAGATGCTTAAATTTATCGGCTGGCATGAGGCGGGGGCCTTAATTGTTTCCGCATTAACCGATACAGTGGGCCGGAAGATTGTCACATATGATCTTGCCCGGCAAATGGAGGGCGTAAGAGAAGCTAAGTGTTCGGAATTTGGTGCTGAGATTTTAAAGAGGATATCATCGGGGAAATAATTAGATGAGATATCCTTTTGAAATCAGTGCTGCCCTGGCCATTCTGGAGAAAAAAAGAAGACTTCTTGGAAGGGGGCTCTCTTATTCGGAAAAGATTCTGTTTCTACATGAAGCGGACGACTCGACAGATTACCTGCCGGTCCGTGGAAAAGATCAGATAAGTCTATATCCTGACAGGGTGATAATGCAGGATGCAACCGCACAGATGGCGATGTTGCAATTTATGCAGTCAGGGCGGAAAAAAACCCATGTGCCTGCAACAATCCATTGTGATCATCTTTTGAGGGCAGGCAAAGGCGCGGACATAGATCTTAAAAACGACGTTGCAGCAAACAGGGAGATCTACGACTTTCTTTCCTCATCCGCCGCAAAATACGGTCTTGGTTTTTGGAAGCCCGGCGCAGGTATAATGCACCAGGTTGTATTTGAAAATTATGCGGTGCCTGGAGGGCTGATACTCGGTACGGACTCACATACCCCTAATGCCGGTGGGCTCGGCGCAATAGCTATTGGTGTAGGCGGAGCTGACGCTGCAGAGGTGATGGCTGGGCTTTATTTTGAGACGACCTGTCCGTCTCTGGTCGGTGTAAGGCTGACCGGCCGGCTGAAAGGGTGGTCGTCCCCAAAGGATGTGGCGTTTGAAATGCTCTGGAATTTTACTGTCAAGGGAGGAACAGGAAAGATTTTTGAATACTTTGGCCCTGGCGCCCAATCTCTTTCTGCAACCGATAAAGCCACAATAACCAATATGGGCGCGGAGATGGGGGCCACTACCTCTGTTTTTGTATATGATCATTCCATGGATGCATACCTTAGAAACGTAGGACGCTTTCAGGATGCTGACCAGGCAAAATTAATTCATGAATTGCTGACGCAGGATGAAGACTGTGTCAGAAACCCGGAGAAGATATTTGACCAGGTTGTTGAAATTGATCTTACAAAAGTTGCGTCATGTCATGCCGGGCCTTTCAGCCCTGACAGGGTGACAAAGCTTAAAGATTTCAATCCCATCATCGAATCCGAAAACTGTGCTGACGATATATCCGCCGTCCTTCTGGGTTCATGCACCAATTCCTCTTATGCCGATCTCTATTCCGCCGCCCAGGTGCTCAAACAGGGCGCAAGGCACGGTCTGAAGCCTAAGACTCCCCTTATGCTATCGCCGGGTTCCATGCAGATCTTTCAGACAATAAAAAGGGATGGCATATTGGATGAGTTATTGAATACAGGCGCGATCATACTGTCCGCCTCATGCGGCCCCTGCATCGGGCAATGGGACAGGGAAGATGTTGAAACTGGTACGGCGAATTGTATATTTACAACCTTTAATAGAAACTTTAAAGGCAGAAATGATGGCAACCCCGAGACCCGGGCCTTTTTGACATCTCCAGCTGTGGCGGCTGCGCTTGCACTTTCCGGGAAGGCCGGCTTTGACCCGGAGACAGGCACTCTCACTGGCGCAGATGGCGTTGAGTTTAAACTTGAACCACCCAGTGTGCCTGCGCTTCCAAAAGAAGGCATTTTACCGGCAATGGACTTTTTTGTCGCACCAAATGAAGGTGTGATGGAAGTCAGGATTGAGCCTGATTCTGAGCGTCTGGCACTGCTTAAACCTTTTGAAGAGTGGGATGGAAGGGATTTTGTAGATCTGCCTATACTGGTCAAGACAAGAGGAAAGACAACTACAGATCATATCTCTCCGGGAGGCAGGTGGCTCAGATTCAGGGGCCATCTTGCAAACATATCAAAGAATCTACTGGAAGGCGCTGTCAATGCCTTTACAGGAGAGATTGGCGCAGGTACTAATATTGTAACAGGGCAAAGGGGTGTGAAGTTCTCTGAGCTGGCTCTTTTTTACGGGGAAAACACCGGCGGTTTTGTGATTATAGGTGATGAAAACTACGGAGAAGGTTCCAGTCGTGAGCATGCGGCCATGAGCCCGAGATTTATGGGCGCAAGAGCGGTTATCGCCAGGTCATTTGCAAGGATACATGAGGCGAATTTAAAAAAGCAGGGAATATTGCCTCTGATATTTTTTACCCCCTCTGATTACGAAAAAATAGAGGAATATGACAGGCTAAGCATTGTTGGTCTTTCAGGGCTAAGGCCAGGAAAATCCGTTACAGCCATTATTAAGAAGAGGGACAAGGCAACTTTTGAAATCTTTCTCCATCATACCCTTACGGAGGGACAAATTGAGTGGTTTAAGGCAGGTTCGCCCTTGAATGTGATACGGAAAATGAGTGAACCCCATTTTTTGGAGGGTGGTGCATGAAAATAGCAATGGTCGGTTTGGGTCGTATGGGTATGAATATGGCAAAGAGGCTTTTGCTTGGCCGCCATGATGTTGTTGTCTACAATCGCACTAAAGACAAGACAGATGAAATAGTAAAATACGGCGCTATTGGCGCATACTCATTAAAACAGGCAGTCCAGGAATTGGCCCCGCCAAGGATTATATGGTTTATGTTGCCTGCCGGCCCTGTTGTAGACGATCATATCCGCCGGATTATGGATCTGTTATCTCCCGGAGATATTATCCTGGATGGGGGAAATACCTATTACAAAGATGATGTCCGCCGGGCGGAGCTGCTTTCAAATATGGATATACATTTTTTGGATGTCGGGGTCAGCGGGGGCATATGGGGTCTGGAAAAGGGCTATTGCCTGATGATAGGGGGAAAAAAGGATATCTTCAATTACACCGAACCTGTTTTTAAGACTCTTGCGCCTGAGGAAGGTTATCTTTATTGCGGCCCCATTGGCGCAGGTCATTTTGTCAAGATGGTCCATAATGGTATTGAATATGGTATAATGCAGGCCTATGGCGAAGGGTTCCATATCCTGGAGGCGTCTCAATATTCCCAATCGCTTGACTTCGCCTCAATTGCGCATCTCTGGAACCGTGGCAGTGTTGTCCGTTCGTGGCTGCTTGAACTTTTGGAATCGGCCTTTGCCAAGGATGACAGGCTTTCAGGTCTAAAGGGTTATGTAGAAGATTCCGGTGAAGGCGGGTGGACTGTCCAACAGGCGATTGATACAAATGTCTCTATCCCGGTGATTACCATGTCATTGATGCAGAGATACAGATCCAGAGAAAAAGATCAATTTTCGGACAAGGTGGTTACAGCCCTTCGCCGTGAGTTTGGCGGTCATGCCGTCAGGGGCTCGGATATTAAATAGTGCGTAACAGTTGGGCTGTTTTCAAAAATGGCGTTTAGGGTCGGGATGTCTGTGCGATATTATGGCTATAAGACCGGAAAGCAGTTTAAAGCACTTATTGACCATGAAGGAAAAGGTGTCAGGGTGTGGAGGATTAAGTGAGGCGAAATCTGGACGTAACAGTTAATCATTCAAGGCTAGCGTATATGGCAAGAAAGTGTTTCGTCCCGAGAAAACAATCTTATCCAAGAAAAGTAATTTAATTTTGCGGTAGGTGCCATGGCACTTAATATTTTAACTAACCTTAGAATTTTTGGTAAACACAAGCTTCGGGGAATTAACCCATTACCCATTGAAGACAGAGAAGAAAAATTTCGAGATGCACATTTTGTTGCCTGCACAGCAATCGAAAATTTAATATTTCTCATAGAAGATTACGAAATAGCCAATCCAACTTTAGAAATATTCAGGACTGCATTTGCCTGCGCAACACATGACATGAACGAAACCTATTTTCAGTATCAAAAAGCCTTGCTTGTTTTTTTGCCATATGATGTTCCTGAAAACGAACAAAAAAAAGTGGGCACAGATGTATTAATCCCAAAAATCCCTTCAGAAAAAGACTTGCAAGATATGTCAGTAAAAGCCGACTCATATTTTAGTGCAGTGATGAATGCTCAAAGCTATCTTTCCGACCTAGCAAGAGAAGTCAGAAACATTTTCCTTGGCAATCTGTTTGAACATCGGTTCCCTCCTCGTATACCACTTGACCCAAGGAAAAAAGCTATAAGCACAGCTCCCGAGGCGGTAGAGAGCCTTAAAAAATACTTTGAAGAGGAAACGGCATGGGGGAAAGACAACAAAGAAGGGAAGGACCGGATAAAAGAAGAAATTAGCAATGAACTGAAGATACTCTAATCATATAGAATTAGCTGAGTATAAGAATAGGCGTAGAATACTGCTATAAAATTGGAATGTGATTCAACTGGGAAACTGCTGGTTATTTATCAAATCAAAGCAGGACTTTTCCCCTCTGCATTATGTCTTTTTGGTTCTGGGTTGATTGGTCTTGCAGGATTTAGAAAGAGATTTAAGAGAGTGATCATGCATTATTAACCCGGCAACTAAAGATGCAAATCTCGTCATGCCGGACTTGACCTGCATCCAGAGATTTCCTAGATTCCGGCCTCCGCCGGAATGACATTTTCGGTATAATTGATTGCCGATTTAATAATACAGTATTGTTAAGTGCACCTCCGTGCAATTAAGGGAATAAAATGAGAGAAACATTTCGTCTATCTTTACGGTTGATATTCATTGCCATTGTCTTAGGACTTATTTCTTTTGGTGGTATTCTTGAACTTGGCGCCGAAGATGAATCTGTCGATAAAATTCGCTTACAAGCCGAGCAAGGTGATGTGGAGGCTCAATTTAGGCTTGGTTTAATGTACTATATTGGAAATGTTTCTAAAGAAATCAAGGAAAAATTAAAGTTGCCCAGCGAAGGTGTCACAAGAGACATCAAGGAAGCAGTAAAGTGGCTCAGAAACGCGCCGGTGCTGACTTGATGGAAGTGCAAATCGCTGAAAAAAGTTATCAAGCAACACTCGTTCGTGATGACCCATACAATGACTTGGCGCTCCTTAAAATATCCGGCAATTTCCAATTCCAAGCCCTTGCATTTTCGGATCAAAGGTCAGCACAAATGGGCGAAGAAATTTTTACTATAGGTTTTCCTAATCCAGTAATGCAGGGACTAAATGCTAAACTCACCAAAGGTGAAGTCAGCAGCCTGACAGGTTACAGGGATGACCTGCGCCTTTACCAAATAAGCGTACCAATTCAACCTGGCAATTCTGGCGGTCCGTTGGTGGATATGGAAGGTAATGTGAAGGGTATAATTGTCGCCGTCTTAGATGCTAAGGTTGCTTTTAAGATTACAGGTGAAGTTCCCCAAAATGTGAATTATGCTATTAAGAGCACATATGCACTGGCATTGCTTGACACGGTTCCGGAGTTGTCTATGCGTCTTCCGTTGCCAAATAAAGAGGGGACACCTTTCGATAAAGTAGTTAATTTTGCTAAAGAGTCCACGGTTATGGTGATAACATATTAAATAAGCGACGATAGGTTTCTGGTATTAGCTCCGAATAGAGAAAACCCAAGAATACTTATGAGTTGCAGGACAATCATGGATTTTGAGCAGTCAAGAGATCCGAAACTTGCTAATTCCAAAAGAATACTTTATAAAATTAGGTGGTTGGCTGGGATATGGGCTTTGGCAAGTTAAACATTAGTGTGGAACATTGCAGATTTGTTAAGGATTCCATATGATACCGGTCTTTTTGCAAAAAATGGCCCACATTAGGAGATTTAAGATCATTGCTTATTTTTTCTGATCGCAGATGGCCACGCTGAAGCCGACCATTCGCTTGCAAAAAAAGTGTGCTGATATCTTTCCATATAAATTATGATAAGGAGATAATCCATGCGATTGAGAGTGATTCTGGAACCAAGTGAGGAAGGCGGCTATACGGCACTCGTGCCCTCGCTGCCCGGATGTATCAGTGAAGGAGAAACACGGGAAGAGGCACTGAGAAACATTCAGGAAGCCATAGAACTGTATTTGGAACCAGTCGATGACGATATGCGTTTCAGCGAAAGGGCTGAATTTCTGGAAGTCGCAGTATGACAAAAGTTCCGAGTACAAATTACGACAAGGTCATTAGCGCGTTGCGCAAAGATGGCTGGGTGGTGGTGCGGCAGAAAGGAAGTCACATCCGACTCCACAAGCATACTGGAGAAGAGGCTATAAAGCTGACCGTCCCTGCTCACCGACCGATCAAGCGAACTACCCTTTCGCACATCCTGAAGCAGGCGAGGCTTGATCTTGATCGCTTCCTTGAACTGCTCTAAAGCGAACCATTTCATCTACCTGACTATGCATTCCGCTGCCGCTACATGCACAGCAAGTGATGATTAAACATTACAACCCCAAACCTGAACTTTCTCTAATCTAATGCATGACGCCTTTGGCAGTGACAGTGTCAAGATCAAAGTGAAACAGTAACATCACAGGTCAAGAGGGAGGAATCCGCGGAAGCGTACTAGCAATACACCGCACAAGGAATTCCGACTGATAACGCAGTCCAAGATCTTTTTATGCCGCATCGCACATTTGTGTGG
>DIKH01000203.1 GCA_002424495.1 Desulfobacteraceae bacterium UBA5623 | reverse complement strand
TACTGAAAGACCTAAGGGCCCACGTCGCATTCGTACCCCAGGAACCCTTCCTGTTTGCAAGAACCATCAGGGAAAATATCGCCTTTGGCGCCCACTCCCTAACCGAGGCTGACCTTGCCCGTGCAGCAGAAAAGGCGGCCCTGCTGGATACGATCCAATCATTTCCAGACGGCTTCGACACCATTGTGGGAGAGCGGGGAATTATGCTGTCCGGAGGCCAGAAGCAGAGGATAGCCCTTGCCCGGGCGCTTTTAACGGACAGGCCGATCCTGATCCTCGATGATCCTATCAGCCAGGTGGACTTTGAAACAGGCGCCATTATCATCAACACCATCAGGTCGCTTTCTGCCGTCAAAACCATCTTCATTGTCTCACACCGTCTTTCCGCAGTGTGCTTCGCCGATCAGATCATAACCCTTGACAGGGGGCGGATTATTGAATCAGGCGCCCATCAGGAGCTGATGGAAAACAGGGGCTATTACGCCGCCACCTATCGCCACCAGCAGATAGAGGAGGGTTTGGATGGAGCCTGATTACGGATACTTTGAGGAAACCCGTCTTGGAAGGCCCTATGACCTGAAGCTGCTGAGGAGACTCTACCCCTACACCAGACCCTATAAGCTGCTGCTCTTGGGGTCAATCCTGCTGGTGATCCTGATCACCCTGTGCGAGCTTTCCCTCCCTTACGTTACAAAAATCGCCATAGACCGCTACATTGTTCCCAAGATCGCCCCACAGTCCGGCGATGATGCAGGTGCGGGGCAAGAGAGGGCAAGGCAGTACAGGGTGGATCTGAGCGACCCTGAGGCAGCGGCAATCGTCAAAAGATACCCAGGCCTTTTCAGGGTGGAGGACGACTCCGCCCTCATAGCCTTTGAGGGGCTGAAAACCCTTGCCAAAGACGACCTGACCATGCTCAGGAAACGGGACCTGGCGGGGGTGGCAAATGTCTCGCTTCTGTTTCTTGGCCTGATTGCTGCAAGTTTTTTTCTCAATTTTTTGCAGGTCTTGATAATGGAATATGCAGGTCAGAAGATGATGCACGACCTGCGCATGAGGCTTTATTCCCATATCCAGGGGCTGTCGGTGTCTTTTTTCACCCGCAATCCTGTGGCGCGTCTTGTTACCAGGGTGACAAACGATATTGACAACATGTATGAACTGTTCACCTCGGTCATTGGGTTTGTCTTTTCCGACCTTTTTCTGTTCATCGGCATTGTTGTGGTCTTAACCGGCATCAACTGGAGGCTTGCCCTGGTTTCATTTGCGGTAATACCGGTTGTGCTGTATGCATCGGTTAGTTTTTCCCGCCAGGCGCGGGACATATTCAGGATACTTAGAATCAAGATCGCCGAGATAAATACCTGGTTTGCAGAAAGCATCAGCGGGATCAAGGTGATTCAGCTCTACAATCGCGAGAGGGAAAATGCAGAGGCCTTTAGCGGATTAAACCATGAAAACTACCAGGTGGGCATGAAGCAGATCCGCGTGCTGGCCGTTTTTATGCCCCTAGTGGAATTGCTGGGCATGTGCGCCATAGCCCTGGTCATCCTATATGGAGGCAAAGGGGTCCTTGCGGGCGCCGTCTCCCTGGGTTCTCTGGTAGCCTTTATATCCTATATGAGGATGTTTTTCAGGCCCATCCGCGACCTGGCTGAAAAATACAATATCCTGCAAAACGCCATGGCCTCGGCGGAAAGGATATTCATAATACTGGATACGGTAAATGATGTGCCTGGGCCGTTGGCGTCATCTGCGCCCAAGACGATAAAGTCTGAAAAAATCGAGGAGCTGTCATTGGAGGACGTATCCTTCGGCTATGTCCCGGGTGAAAAAGTGCTGAGGAATATTTCCTTCAGACTGCAAGCGGGCGAGACTGTCGGTGTGGTCGGGCCTACAGGCTCCGGCAAGACATCTCTTATCAATCTGATCCTGAGATTTTATGATCCGGTTGCAGGACGAATTTTAATCAACGGCCGCGATGTTAGAGATTACGACGCCCTATGGTTCAGGTCCAGAACAGCCCTTGTCATGCAGGACCCGTTTCTCTTTTCTTCATCCATCAGGGAAAACATCTTTCTGGAAAACAGCAATGTGACAGAGGCGGAGGCAGAGCGCATACTCTATGCATCAAACTGCAAATCGCTGGTGGAAAATTTGCCTGATGGTCTTGACACGGTGCTGTCAGAGGCAGGAGGCTCAATCTCAAGCGGTGAGCGTCAGTTGATCTCCATTGCCAGGGCGATTGCATATGACCCGCAGCTCATCCTGTTTGATGAGGCCACCTCCTACATTGACTCGCAAACGGAAATGAAGATCCAGGAGGCACTCGCCAGGATGATGAAGGACAGAACCGCCCTGATCGTAGCCCACCGCCTTTCAACCGTGCGTAACGCCGACCGCATAATTGTATTAAACCGTGGCAGGATAATAGAAACCGGCGCGCATGAAGAATTGATGAGCCTTAAAGGGTTCTATTACAGGCTCAATCAGTTGCAGCACAATGGCGTTGACTCGGAAAGACTTTCTCAGGTCGAACTTTGATGATCCCGCAAAAATTCGCAAAACACCTTTTTCTGTGTGATGCCAAATTACGCTCGTAACAATCTTTGCTGCAGTAATGTTTGCATATCGCGTCGGCCATCAATAATGAGGTAAACATAAACAATTTTATCAACAACTCGATAAATGATCCGATATGGTTTAAAAAAAATCTCTCTATAGGCACGAATTCCCAATGACAGAAGCTCATTAGGATATACGCCTCGTTCCGGCAATTCGCTCAGACTGACAAATTTTTTATCAATCTGGTCAAGCACATACTTTGCTTTTTGTGGAGAATCGTGTTTGGAGATGTATGAGTAGAGATTTTCCAGATCGCTGGCAGCATCCGCAGTGAGTAGAACTGTGAATGCCACTAAATTATCCCCTTACCTTCTTTCAGACGTTTAACGGCGTCAGCGGCCAAAATCACTTTGCTTTCCTCGATCTGGCGGTTGCCAAGAGCTAAAATTTTTAGCAAGGCAATAGTTTCCTGGGTTTGTTCATAAGTCTCGATATCCTGAAGAACGACTTTTGCTTCTCCATTTTGGGTAATGATGAGCGGCTCCCCTTTATCTCCTAACTGTCGAATGATTTCTGCAGCATGGGCCTTCAAATAACTGATTGGCTTGATTTGATTAGATAATCTCATTTTTGCCTCCTTGCAATGGTACGGACCATATTAAAACTATATTTGGTCCGATTGTCAATGGTAAGTTTCACTCCGAAATAGATTGAGATCTTGGAGTACATCAAGCCCCCTTTAAACAAGATCCTCAATAATAAAATAAGCTTGAAAAATGTAGGGATTTATATTAGAGGATGAAGTCGAGTTGCGGTTTTTCATGATAAAACGAAACGGACATGAGAGACAATATGTATAAGCGAATCCTTGATAGAGAGGTGTGAATGAAGCATTGCGGAATGAACACCCCACTAAAAACTGTTGTTATGCCACGGTATGATGCTCAACACCTGTTTCTGTTGTTTTTACCGGAATAATTCGCTGTTCTATGTCAGACCAAATTTTTCGTTTTATCATCCGCAAATCATATTCAGTCTGTAAATTCAGCCAAAACTGAGCTTCCACATTAAAATAGCGCTCTAGTCTTAACGCGGTATCGGCAGTAATGGATCTTTTCCCGTTGACAATCTCGCTAATTCGATTGGGAGGAACAGAAAGGTCACGTGAAAGCTGATTTATACTAATTCCCAAAGGTTCCATAAAATCTTCACGAAGGATTTCCCCCGGTGTTATTGGATCGAGAAGTTTTTTTGTACTCATATATCCACCTTAATGATAATCTGTAATTTCTACATTAAATGCATTACTCTCATGCCATTCAAAACAAACACGCCACTGTTTGTTAATGCTGATAGCGAATTGTCCCTTTCTATTCCCTTTGAGGGAATGCAATTTATTGCCTGGATTAAGCATTAAAGCATCCAGACTCGGAGCGGCATGAAGTACCATAAGCCTTTTTCTCGCCTGCCGTTCAAAAGATTGGAAACGAAGGATTCGTTGATCGTTAAACAACTTTTCAGTGTCTCGACAGGCAAATGATTTTATCATGCGAGAATAGTATTACGGTTGGCGTAATATGTCAAGTGGATTGTTTTTGGTTGTGGCACACGAAGCTAACCGGCGTTGTGAGGCGTCCGGTTCAGCGCTTTGTTATGAACGATTTGCAGTTTTTAGCGATCTATCCATTAGACCGGTGGCAGCCCCAGCTCTTTGAGAAATGCATTGTGTGTTTCGGCTGCTTTTGCGGCCCGCTTCTCAATCTCTTTTAGTTCAGCATTTACCGCCTGTAAATCAATCGGTTCCTCTGCCGTAGCGGTGCTGACATAACGCGAGATATTCAGGTTGTAGTCGTTCTTTTCAATTTCGTCCATTGAGACCCGGCGGCGAACTGACCGATCAGGTATTCATAAGCATCGCCAAGGATGTCGGTGCTGGTGCTGAACTGGGCAATGCCCTCGGCGATTTTCTGGATAATGGTGCAAAGTTTATCGTTGCGCGCTTTGGGCGTTTTGCCCAGTTTTTCGGAGTGCAGGTTGATCTCGGAAAACAGCCCCTGGAACGTACTTTCAAATGATTTCTCTTCGATATACTTGAAGCCCTTCCACAGGGTATCCAGCAGGTCGCCATGCTGGGTGCGCGCCATTTCGGCAATGCTGCTCCACAGGTATGGCGGTTCAATTACATAATGCACCTTGAGGCGCATTTGTTTTTCGAAGTCGGCTATATCCCCGGCATTTTCTTTGTACCGGATCGCCAGTGGCGTGCGCTTGTCACCATCTTTAGGCGCGGGATAATCCCGGCCCAGCTCCTTTTTGGCCGCCGCTTCGTAGTTGTCGGAGAGGTAGCGTAAAAACAGGAATGAGAGCATATGGTCGCGGAAATCATCCGGATTCATCGCGCCGCGTAATTGGTCGGCGATATCCCAGAGGGTTTTACCGAGTCGGTTTAATTCTTCTTTTGTCATACTGATGCCTCTTCAGTCAATTCCGGGAACAATTCGGGGTTGAACCGATAGTTCGCCATAAAGTCATGCAAGATTTTTTTGAAATACTGTTTGCTCTCTTCAAGCATTTCGCGGGGTTCAAACAGTGAATAGTTGCCGTGACTCAACACGTTGATTAACCGGGCATAAAGAACGCCGTCTTCATCGTCTTTGTCTTTTTGAATACAGGCGGAAAAATTATTGAAGCCGTGAAAAACTGCTGTCTTTTCCAAAACACCACGCAAAACATTAAAGTGGTAGGTATAGAGCTGACCCGACTCGGCAGCTTCGCGAAGTTGCCTGAGCAGTGCCACATGATGAAAAAACGGCGTGTCATTGGTGTATCGAAGGGTGTAGTCATTACCGAGTTTACTAAAAAAATAAGGCTGAAAACCTTTCCGTTTTTCGTGCAACTCGTTCCACATCACGTTAAAAAACAGGGCATGGCGCGAAGAGATCACGGCTTTGATTTGTCCGTTGGCCCCCTTCAATAATTGCGCCAGATGAGAGGCCACGGCTATGGCATTGTTGTCATCCAGCGAGGAGATGGGGTCGTCCGCATAGATGTATTTGACCCATTTATAAGCCTCCTGCCGGTCTATGGCCAGCTGGGCCACCGCCAGAAAGAAACACCAGACAAAGATATTTTCCTCGCCGCGTGAGACCTTGATCGGGATAGGGCCTTGATTTTTATCCCTGTCGCGGAAGAAGGTGATTTCCCAATTATCGTAATCTATGAAAAAGTCAAAATCCGAGTAGCGTGCCAGTAGCGGACGGATACGGTTTTCCATCTCCAGTTCTTGCAGGCCATCGAAAAAGTGCGAATCGGTATTCATGCGCAGTACGCGCTGCTTATCCTCCTCCAGGTCGTTATCCCAAGAAAACAGGTCTTCGGTAAAGGCGTTGAAGTAGAGGGTATCGCGCTCATCCTCCTGCTTGCCTAGCTCCTTGAAGGCCATGGACAGACGGGTTTTCCCTACGCCATTGTAAGCATAGAGCAATATGTATTCCTTGGCTTCCAACTCTTTGCGCAGGTGCGTGGCCAGAGCATCCAGATTGACAAAGGAGGTGATGCTCATGCACCCACCTCATCCATGGCCGGGAATAGCTGCTGCATCAGGCCTTTTTTATGGGCCTTGAGGGCGTCGAGTTTTTGGGTTTGGGCGGTGATCAGGTCATCGATGGAAGTTAGGCAATCGGCGATTTTTTGTTGTTCACCATATGATGGCACTGATAATTCGAGCTTCTCTATTGATGAAGGATATAAATGAAAAACTGTTGTTCCAGAAACAAGCTGGAGAACTTTTTGTTCTAAGCGTCTTATATAACGGGATAGAAATTCACCATTTATCGATGTCTTATCAGTTCGAATTACAAGAATGTCTCCCCCCAGGATAATATCATTTAATTTGATGCAGCACGCCTTCGCCAGGCCATGTTTGCTTCTGTAAAGGATTCCAATTCGCCTGTAAACCTGCTGATCGGATCAAAGAAATTTGTCGAAGGGTGGGATTGCTGGCGGGTCAGCACCATGGGTCTCATGCACGTGGGCCGGAGCGAAGGGACGCAAATCATCCAGTTGTTCGGCCGCGGCGTCCGCCTTAAAGGCTACGAATGGTCTCTCAAACGCAGCGGGCATGCCTATGCCCCATATCTTCCACCTTTTATTGAAGAGCTTGAAACGCTGAACGTGTTTGGTATTGAAGCTGATTTTATGGAAAGGTTTAAGGAGTTCCTTAAGGAGGAAGGCCTGCCGGGAAATGAACGGCGTGAGATCAGCACTATCCCATTGAATGTTACCTATGACTTCGGCAAGAGGTTGAAGATCCTGCGGCCAAAAAGAAAAACCGCGGATGGAAAGGAATATGACTTCAAAAAGGATGCGCCGGTCCCCACGGTAGGCGATATTCCGGATTACCTGATGGATAACACGGTGGTTGTGGATTGGTATCCGCGCATTCAAACCATACAATCCCATGGATCCGGGCCGGTTGTCCAAAAAAACAAGGCCGCGCTGCGGGAGCAACATTTATCCCTTCTGGATTATGACGCGTTGTTTTTTGAATTGGAGCAGTTCAAACGTGAGCGGAGCTGGTATAACCTGAACATTTCCAAAACAGGAATTCTTCAACTGCTGATGAATTCCAACTGGTATACGCTTTATCTGCCACAGGCGCGCTTAAACCTTTCGGGATTTGACGATGTAATGATCCTGCAACAGATTGCATCGGAGCTTTTGAAGCGTTACTGCGACCACTACTATAACTTTAGAAAGCGGGAGTTTATCGAGCCGCGCCTGGAGCTTCGTGAACTCAGCTCAGATGATGACAATCTGCCTTCAGACGAATTTTACCAACTCATCGTTGATGGCGATGAAACGCAGGTCATTCAGGGTATTAACCAAATCAAAAAAGAGCTGGAAGAAAAGAAAGATACCCTGTTGCAGGTGGGAGATCTTAGCGTCTGTAATTTCGGCAAACACCTTTTTCAGCCTCTTTTCCATGTGCGCCGCGGAGGTAAAATTACCATACTGCCGGTTTCGCTGAACGAAAGCGAGTACCAGTTTGTTACAGACCTGAAGGACTGGTGCGCAACTAATAAAGCCAGGCTTGAGACTGATGAAACGGAGCTGTTTCTCCTTAGAAATATGAGCCGTGGAAAAGGTGTCGGCTTTTTTGAAGCAGGAAATTTCCATCCGGATTTCATCCTTTGGATGTTAAAGAAAAAAATGCAATATGTCTCCTTTATTGAGCCGCACGGTCTGATACACGAAGGCCCGGCAAGCGAAAAGATTCTTTTCCATCAGCGCACAAAGGATATTGAGAATCGGTTAAACGATCCCGAGGTAATCCTCAACAGTTTTATCCTATCGTGGACCAGATACCCCCAGTTGAAATGGGGCAACTCCCGGGAAGAACTGGAGGCCAAGCATGTTCTCTTCATGACCGATGATCGAGAGCACTATATTGACAAGCTCTTCAACAAACTTGGATAACGCTTTCCGTCCCCATTATAATTCGCGAAAATAATAAAAGTTGCCGGTCTGCATTGGGGATTTAATGTGAGGTTTGATTTTGATGGTGGGCGGTGCGGGGTTTGAACCCGCGACTTCCACCGTGTGAGGATGGCACTCTCCCGCTGAGTTAACCGCCCGTGAGAAGGGTCTGCTCTGTTTTTGTTCCGCCACTCAATACAACAATTGAGCGCTGCTGTAAACAAAATTTTCAAATCAGGCTGACTAATCTTTTCAAAGATCTTATCTCCTCATTTTCAAGAAGGCGGTATTTGCCGATCTTCAGGTCTCCCAGCATCAGGGTTCCAAAACCGGTCCTCGTCAGTTGGACCACGCCGTATCCCACCGCCTCGATCATCCTCCTGACCTGTCTGGATCTGCCTTGGGTGATGGTCATCCTGACGATGCTTGTCTCTTTATTATGTTTAATCACAGAGGCCTTTGACTCACCGCTTGGCCCATCTGAAAGCTCAACCCCCTTTTTAAGACGCTCTATTGCCTGGTCTGTGATTCTTCCTGCAACAGTGACCTTATATGTGCGTGGGACCTGATAGCTGGGATGTGTAAGGCGATAGGCCAATTCCCCGTCGTTGGTGAACAACAACAGGCCAAGGGAGTCAAAATCCAGCCGGCCGGCCGGATATACCCTTTGCGTGATCCCGTCCAGGAGTTCCGTCACAAGGCGCCTGCCCTCCGGGTCTTTTAAGGTGCAGACATATCCAAAGGGCTTATTGAGCATCAGATAGATTCTGGGCCGCGGTCCTGGGATCTCCTTCCCATCCACCTTTATGCTGTCAGAGCCCCAAACGGCGCGGGCTCCTGCCTCTGCAACAAGACTACCATTGACCGTAATCCGTCCTGCTTTGATCAGATCGTCAGCATTACGCCTGGAGGTGATGCCAGCCAGGGACAATATCCTGTTGACCCTCTTGGGCTCCCTGTTGCCGTCATCGGACTTGGTTCGGTCAGGCCTGGAGCGCGGCCTGATCTGATCATTCCTGGTCTTCTTCTTCCCCGACTGTCTCATCGCCATCCTCTTCCCCGGGTGTTTCATCGGGGAGTGCTGCACTGGCAGGAATTACAGTCCCCTGCTGATCCACGCCAAGGTCCTTAATCTCTTTAAGTTTTGGAAGCGACTCGATGTCTTTTAAGTCAAATACCTCGAGAAACTTCTTGCTTGTCCCATATATCAGGGGCTTACCAGGGAGATTCTTGCGGCCGACAATCTTGATAAGGCCCTTTTCCATCAGGGTCCTTAAAATACCCCCTGCATCCACTCCCCTCAGTCTCTCGATTTCATGACGTAGGATAGGCTGCTTGTATGCGATTATGGCCAGGGTCTCCATTGCCGCCTTGGATAGCTTTGTGGGAGCCGTCTTGAACATCCTTAAGATGTAAGGCGAATAATCCGGCAGAGTTCTGAACTGAAAACCCTGCGCCACCTCCTTGATGACAAAACTCCTTGCCA
>DIKH01000253.1:909-4889 GCA_002424495.1 Desulfobacteraceae bacterium UBA5623 | reverse complement strand
TGCTCGTCCAGTGCCTTTTTGACGATAGAGCTTTATGGTTGAACCTCTGACATCTGACCTGCCTTTAGTAGCAGCGGTTCCTGACCTGTGGCTGTCCGCCTGGCTGACTATAACCTGGTGAAGAACATGCTTCTTTACAGGAACGTCAAAAACATTATCATTCAGTTCCACTTGGGAAATTTTTTCTTTTTGAAGATTATAAACATCCACCACAGTCATTTTGTGCCTCTATCTTTCATCATTCTATGCTCTGTAGCAATGGATTTCTCTGGTGTTCAACCTTTAATTATCTCCAAAAGGCTGCTGCTGCTTCCGGGCACAGACCCCCTGATCACAACCACGTTCATCTCAGGCCTCGCGTCAACCACCTCAAGATTTTTGATCGCAACGCGATGATTTCCCATCCTGCCCGGTAGCTTTTTTCCCTTCGGAACCCTGCTGGGATAGGCGCTGCACCCGATGGATCCGGGAATCCTGTGTGAGCGTGATCCATGGGTCTTTCTACCTCCGCCGAATCCCCATCTCTTCATAACACCGGCAAATCCCCTGCCTTTGCTGATTGCGCATACCTTGACCAGATCGCCCACAGCAAAGATATCTGAGCTCAGCTCGTGACCGAGTTCAAATTCCTCTGTACCCTCAACGCGAATCTCTTTTAAATGGGCAAAGCACCCCTTGGCCGAAGCCGCGAAATGGCCTTTTAGGGGCTTGTTGGCCTTGGTTTCCTTTATGGGTTCATAACCAACCTGTATAGCATCATAGCCGTCTTTTGCACGGGTCTTTTTTTGTGTTACTATACACGGGCCAACCTTCAGGACAGTGACTGGTACGCTTTTTCCTTCTTCAAGAAAAATCCTTGTCATGCCCATTTTTTTTCCAAAAAGCTTATTAACCATCGGAAGTCTGCTCCAATTTACTCCGCAATACCCTTAACGCCTGCTACAGCTTGATCTCCACGTCCACTCCAGCAGGCAAATCCAGTTTCATAAGCGCATCCACTGTCTGCTGGGTAGGATCTAAAATAGCGAGCAGCCGTTTGTGTGTTCTTATCTCAAACTGCTCCCTTGATTTTTTGTTGACATGAGGGGACCTCAAAACGCAGTATTTGTTTATCACAGTCGGAAGCGGTATTGGGCCCGCAACACCTGCGCCCGTGTCCTTGGCGGTCTGCACAATCTCTCTGGCCGACTGATCCAATAATTTGTGATCATAGGCCTTCAGACGGATTCGGATTTTCTGGTTGGTTATCATCCCTTATATCCCTATTCAATAATTTCGCTGATGACGCCTGCCCCAACAGTCCTGCCGCCCTCACGGATGGCAAACCGCAACTCTTTCTCCATGGCGATAGGCGTGATAAGGCTGCCTGACAGTGTCACATTATCGCCCGGCATCACCATCTCAACTCCATCGGGCAGGGTCACCACACCAGTTACGTCCGTAGTCCTGAAGTAAAACTGTGGACGATACCCATTAAAAAATGGCGTGTGACGGCCACCCTCTTCCTTGGTCAATATATACGCCTCAGCCTTGAATTTCGTATAAGGCTTAATAGAGCCAGGCTTAGCCACCACCTGCCCACGCTGCACCTCTGTCCTCTTTGTACCCCTCAACAATACCCCAATGTTGTCTCCGGCCCGACCCTCATCCAGGATCTTCCTGAACATCTCCACCCCGGTACACACCGTCTTTATCGTATCGGTAATTCCTACTATCTCCACCTCTTCCTGCACCTTGACCATTCCTCTCTCAACTCGTCCGGTAACAACCGTTCCCCTGCCGGATATGCTGAACACATCCTCGATCGGCATCAAAAAGGGCTTGTCTATCTCTCGTACAGGCTCAGGTATGTAACTGTCTATCGCGTCCATCAATTCAAATATAGGCTTGGCTTCCTCGGAATTGGAATCATCGCTTTCAAGCGCCTTCAAGGCGCTACCTCTAATTATCGGTATATCATCACCCGGAAATTCATACTTCGACAAAAGCTCCCTCATCTCAAGCTCAACCAACTCTATCAACTCTTCATCGTCCACCNNTCGCACTTGTTCAAAAACACCACAATGGAAGGAACTCCAACCTGACGCGCCAGCAATATATGCTCACGGGTCTGCGGCATAGGTCCATCATCCGCTCCAACCACCAGTATCGCCCCATCCATCTGAGCAGCACCGGTAATCATGTTCTTGATATAGTCAGCATGGCCGGGACAATCCACATGCGCATAATGCCTCTTGGACGTCTGGTATTCCACATGCGCTGTCGCTATCGTAATTCCACGCTCCTTCTCCTCAGGCGCTTTGTCTATCTGGTCAAACGGAACATAATTCGCCCACCCCTTCTTCTCCAGGTGCTTCGTAATCGCAGCTGTCAATGTCGTCTTACCATGGTCAATATGTCCTATCGTACCTACATTTACATGCGGCTTCGTCCTCTCAAATTTCTCCTTAGCCATTGCTAAACCTCCTTGACGGTTGCTGTATTTCAGGGGTTCTTTTCTGTGGAATTATAATTGGTTTTCTATTCCAATTATTATCCTACCAGCGATAATGGGCAAATGCCTTGTTGGCCTCTGCCATCCTGTGTGTGTCGTCTTTTTTCTTCACAGCGGCCCCCCTGCCGTTTGCAGCGTCCAATAATTCGCCTGCCAGTTTGGCTGCCATTGTCTTTTCTCCCCTGGATCTTGAAAAGGTGAGAATCCACCGGATACTAAGAGCCTGCCTCCTTGCAGGCCTAACCTCCTGGGGCACCTGGTAAGTGGAGCCACCTACCCGCCTGGATTTTACCTCCACTGAAGGCTTGACATTGTCCAACGCCTTATTGAAGACATCTAGGGGATTATCTTTTGACTTGCCCTTTATGATGTCAAAAGAGTCGTAAAGTATAGTCTGGGCAACGCTTTTTTTACCCTTTTTCATCATATTATTAATAAATTTCGCCGCAAGTATACTCCTATATTTTGGATCAGGCATCTGGTCTCTTTTGGTGATTACTCTTTTCCTTGGCATACATTCTCTCCGGAAAATGGTATCTGTTCAAGGCTGGATCAATATTTTTCGCAGCCTCGTTAATCAATTCATATAATTATATTTTTTTAGGCCTTTTTGCTCCGTATTTTGATCGGCCCTGTCTGCGATTATCCACGCCGGTTGTATCCATGGTGCCCCTTAGGATGTGGTATCTGACACCAGGCAGATCCTTAACACGGCCCCCGCGAATAAGGACTACAGAGTGTTCCTGTAAGTTGTGCCCCACACCAGGGATATACGATGTCACTTCAATTCCATTGGTCAGTCTCACCCTGGCAACCTTTCGTAAGGCCGAGTTTGGCTTCTTAGGTGTTGAGGTATATACGCGGACGCAAACCCCCCTCTTTTGAGGACAGCCCTGAAGGGCAGGTGTCTTGGCCTTTTTCTTAGGTTTTTCACGGCCGCTTCTAATGAGCTGGTTAACGGTCGGCATAAAATCTCCTTACACTATTGACTCGACAAAATACCTTATATGATTTGCCACTGTTTTCCGCAAATTTTCAAAATCACAAAAACCACTTTTTATACGCCCAGGAGATCTCTTTGTCAAGATTTTTTCACTCAAATCTGAAAATATTAGTTGCTCACACCTATTCCCACGTCCCTGTAAGGCCTTATGCCGGTGCCAGCCGGAATCAGACGGCCCATGATTACGTTTTCCTTCAGACCCCTCAAAAAATCGGTCTTTCCCGCAACGGTGGCATCAGACAGGACCTTGGTGGTCTCCTGGAAAGAGGCCGCGGAAATAAAACTATCTGTACTAAGAGAAGCCTTGGTAATTCCGAGCAACAGGGGCTCTGCGGTCGCGGCTTTCCCCCCCTGCTCTATGAGTTTCTTGTTGGCCTCTTCAAAACGCCACTTCTCTACATGCTCTCCTATAAGAAAAGTGGTGTCACCTGGATCAATTACACTTATCTGCCTCAGCATCTGCCGGACAATGACCTCAATATG
>DIKH01000253.1:0-887 GCA_002424495.1 Desulfobacteraceae bacterium UBA5623 | reverse complement strand
ACTAGGTATCGTGCCAACTCTTCGATTCCCCTGATTCTCAATATATCGTGTGGGTCCGAAGAACCATCCATCAGGGCCTCACCTGCCCTGACATAGTCCCCTTCAAGGACGCTGACGTGTTTACCCCTTGGTATCAGATATGTTACAGGCTCACCCAGATCAGGGGTGATAGTCATCTTCCTTTTTCCTTTTGTGTACTTTCCAAATGCTACAGAACCATCAATTTCGCTGATTATAGCGGTTTCTTTCGGTTTTCTTACCTCAAAAAGTTCTGCAACACGAGGGAGACCGCCAGTGATATCTTTTGTCTTGGTGGTTTCTCTGGGGATCTTGGCCAAGACCGCCCCGGCCTTGATCTCCTCACCTTCATTGCACATGATGATAGCCCCGACAGGGAGGTGATAACGGGCTTGGGCCTTTGAACCTCCGGGCAAATTCAGTGTCTGACCACTGCTGTCTTTGACAGAGATACGGGGTCTGGCATCGAGATCGCCTGATTCCACGATCATCCTGCTGATCTTACCTGTAACCTGGTCCCGTTTTTCCCTCATGGAACGGCCTTCAATGATATCGCCGAATTTGATGACGCCAGCCACCTCTGTTATGATAGGTATTGTAAAAGGGTCCCATTCCGCCAAGACCTGGCCCGATTTTATTTCCTGACCGTCCTTGATCCTCAGTGTCGCGCCATACTGGATCGGGTATCTCTCAACCTCTCTCCCACCCTTTCCCAAAATGGCTATTTCACCATTACGGTTCATCACAACAAGCTGCCCGTCTTTGTTTTCCACTGTCTTTAAGCTGACAAATCTGACACTTCCTTCGTTTATGGGTTGAATAGTGGACTGCTCCACCCTCTTGCTGGCAGTACCGCCGATATGAAAGGT
>DIKH01000288.1 GCA_002424495.1 Desulfobacteraceae bacterium UBA5623 | reverse complement strand
GAGACCCCACGGCTCGCCGTGGGGTCTCACTGTTGTGATTCACATTTATCTTCTCGCTCAGCTGCTTGTTGCTTTGCATTAAACTCATCCGGAATTTCTTCAAAACCCGTAATCATCGCTTTGATGTGGACGAAGACGTGGTGACTCATCGTACACATGTACAAATGAAGAATTAAATATAACAGAAATAGATAGCTTGTCACGACATGAACCGCATCAAGTAGCCTGATACCACCCAATCTATCGATTATGCTGCGAAAGAAGAAGATGTTGCTGAAAAGGATACCTGTAATAACCATTACCGGCGTTATCACGAGCATGACAAAACCATAAGCGATCTTCTGCAAAGGGTTGAACTTTCCGTCTGAAGTAGGAATGAAAGGATTTTCACTTCCCTTGAAAATACCAACGAGATAGTAGTACCCCTGCTTTCCCATGGCTGGAAGATCCGCTGTTCGCCAGATGTAATGGGTCCGGAAGCTGCCGCTGACAATTATATAGAGCAACCAGAAAAGAAAGGAAAGGGACATCCCATAACCGAAATATATATGGATCAGGACAGTCACACTGTATTCGGGGATCAAAAAGGCCAGTCCGGAAGAGATTTCTTTGACTCCAGGCACTCTAAGTTGTATGCCGGTAATCATTAGCACAATGACAAGCATTGCATTGATCCAATGCCATATTCGTATAGTCGGCGTATGAAGGAAAACCTTTTTCATTGTTTCACCACAATCCGTAGCATCGCATGCACCAAGAGCAAGAGGATCATCAGGATCACCAAGATCATTCCAAGGAGGTCGATCAACTTGAAACCGAGGCTTTTGGCGGAAGCAACTAAATCCTTTGGTGCTTTGCCAATTAGAGCATAGAAATCGTCCTTTGTAATTTTTTCTTCACCAAGGAGGTAGATATCCAAAGCCAAACCGAGGGGATAGGAGGAAAGCGGCGTGCCTTTGACTGGGACATAGATGTATCGATCCTTTTCAGGCAGAATAAGGTATATGGAACTGTAAAACTGGGCCTCAGGCGAGTGACATGTGACGCAGTTTCGCTCCTTGAGCCTCATGCCCGAGAAGTCGTGATGCACCTTCGTAACGATAATTTCCGCATCGACGTAGATCCCTTTCCCTATCTTTTTCCTCAGGTCAACGACAAAACGGCCGATCTCTTCGCCCGTGACGATGTGCTCCATGTCAGTGTTGATGATCGACTTGAGATGTACATCTTTGCCAAAAACCCGCTCGATGGTTTCGTATTGCAGAGCGGTTTTCTTATTGTCTTTTTTATCCGCAAAGAAGAAGACCATACTCTTTTCCGATCCCGGGCTATGGCAGGTCGTGCACTCGAGGTAGTCGAAATGGAGCGTAGTGTTCGGAAGCCATTCGTGCCGGGAGATGAAGTCTTTGTGGCAGCGGGAGCAAAGCGCAATCCGTTCCTTGGCGTTGAACTCCTTGTACGTCTTGATCAAGTGAGGGTTATGGCAGTCGATACAGGAGGTGGCACCCTTCTTGGCATGAATGGATTTTTCATAGGTATGGTAGACCTGCTCGTGGCAGCGAACGCAGACCTTGTCGGTCATCTTATCCATGGAGGTGTGGCAATCGTTACACCGGACCCCTTTCTGTCCGTGCACGGTCTTGGGGAACTCGCGGATGGAGGGAAATTCAGGAATGAAAACCGAGGGCGTGATCTTTACGCTGTAGCTCGTCTTATTGGTGATCCTTCCTACCGCGCCGCCAAAGCGGGTCCTCTTCTCATGACACTCGCCGCAGTCTGCGGCTTTGGGCATGACCTCATGGTGATCGCCATAGGCCCAGTATTGTTTCTCCAGCTTATAGCCCTTAAACTTCTCAAGCTGCGCCTCAAAGGCGTGCCACTCGGCCGGATTGGTAAAACCGTTGCCATCCCGGTCAACGGCCTTCCGCTCCAGGGTTGCCCCCTTGGGCAGCGTAACCGTTGCCGTAATCCCGCTCTTATCCAACTTGCCGTGGCAGGCGACGCAATTCAGCGCGGCGAGATGTTTTCCCTTTGAAGGCAGTGCCTTGTGTGAGACGTCGAGATGACACAGAACGCAATCCGCTCCCTTTCCCTTTTTTTCCCCATGGATCTCATGGCATTGATTGCAGTCAAGACCCTTGGATTTGTGGATGCCGGCAGAATAACGCTCGACGGTCTTATGGTGGCAGGCATTGCATGCAGGAGACGCGAGCTTCTCCGAGTGAGGGATCTGGTTAATGCCGACATGGCAAGCTGTGCAGGAAATGTTTTGGTGGGTGGTCCTTTTTTTGAAGTCTTCGTGGCAATTGAAGCAGTCGTCAGACGGGACGGCAGCCCCTACAGAGGAACTCAACATCAGAAAGATGATGATAAGAATCGGCATACTTCATTTATCTTCTTTACTTAGGAATTTATTTTGAACTAAAAATTTCACTAAATGATCGGCCAATTGATTTGCTGAACCTTCCAAAACAGTACTACCCTCTTTTTTCGAACTACTGCCGGACATCATCAAATTCAGTCTTTCCAAAGCGGATAAGCTGCTATCGGGAGTAAACATTTTTCTGGTCTTTGGTTTGGGAGAAAAAAACTTTGTAACCTTGGTTAAAGCTTTTTCTTCAGAACCAAATTCCAGATCGATCCAATCTATTTCTTCAATTTTCATCTTCTCGGCTAAAATTCTATTCGGTAGTGACGGATATCGCGGATCATTTAGACCCTTCCCCACTGTGAACAAAGCGGGTAAACAACACTCCATCTCCTCCCTATCCCCTTTTCCAAGGTATCTCTCCACCAAAGTTTTCTTTCCTTGAGGAACAATGTCTAACTTAACAATCCCTGAAACCTGTGGGATGTTAAGCAATTCCGCAACAAACGTGCCTACCTGGCTGCAATTATCATCGATTGCTTTTTCACCACAGAGTATTATGTCGAACCCTATCTTTTTAATTACATTAGACAGAGCTAAGGCAGTTTCCCACGGATCAAAACTTTCATAATTTATACGGATCATTCGATTTATCCGACGACCACCCATCGCAAAGGCATATCGAAGGGTTTCCTCGGCCTCGAAAATACCTAATGTGATCAGAATAATTTCGCAATCACTTATATGCTCTTTGATCCGAATAGCCTCTTCCACAGCGATCTCGTCGTAAGGATTGAGCATAAAGACCATTTTCCCGGGGTCGATATGGCCCGTGGACAGATCAACTGTTGAAGAATGGTAGGCATGGCCAACCCGCTTGGCGCAAACGATTATTTTCATCCCCACTTCTCTATACCTTTGTCGGGCTCGGTGTTGCGTCAGGTAACTCGATTCACCAGCTCTATGATATCCATCAATCGAAAAGAGTATTCCAGCCCTTTCTGTTTCACGGCGCTATCAAACATGATCTCGCAAAAGGGACACGAGGTGATAATGCCGCTCGCATCTGTTTTGACTGCCTCTTCAACTCTTAACCCTTCTATCCTTCTACCAGTAACTGCCGCGCGCCACATATTTCCACCCCCCGCGCCGCAACAAAAACTCTTATCTCTGAAACTGTCCATCTCCTTCATGTCCGAATTTAGAATAAGTCCCAAAATCTCTCTCGGCTCCATGTAAATCGAATTATGGCGGCCCAGGTAGCACGGATCATGATAAGTGAAGATGTCGTCGATCTTCGATTTAACATTCAATTTCCCTTCCCGTAGCAATGTCACAATCAGCTCCATAAAATGGACTACCTCAATATCGGCTCCGAATTGAGCATATTCGTTCTTGAACGTATTAAAACAATGGGGACAATGGGTTACTACTTTCTTGATCTTGTACTTCCTAAAAACCTCGATATTCTTTTTGGCAAGATGTTGAAACAGGTATTCATTGCCCATCCTGCGCGCTGCATCACCACAGCAAAGCTCCTCTTCCCCCAATATTCCGAAATCAAGCCCAGCCTTTTCCAAGATTTTTGCTGCAGCAATGGGTGTGTTCTTGCTTCTTTCATCATAAAGAGCACTCATACATCCCACCCAAAAGAGAAGCCCTGTGTCATTTTGTTGATATACTCTATCGATTGTTAAATTAGAAGCCCAATCTTCCCTGAATAGTTTACCCTTCCCCAGTGTATCCCCGAAGATTTCCAGATTCTTGAATACCTGTTTGTATTCTGAAGGGAATTTACTCTCCGTCAGAACGGAATGTCGGCGCATTTCAATGATTTTATTTAAATGCTCGACAAAGACAGGGCATACTTCCATGCAGGCCCGACAGGTCGTACAAGCCCAAAGTTCTGCTTCTGAAACTATGTTGCTCACTAATGGAACGCCGTTATGAGAGAACGGTTGTAGGAAGGTTCGCAAATCCTGTATTACCTTCTTGGGATTCAAGGGCTTGCCGCTAATTGCCGCAGGACAGTTTTCCTGGCATCTGCCACAGCGGGTGCAGGCGTCAAGATCTAAGAGATCTTTCCATGTGAAATCCTGAATATGAGCAACCCCGAATTGCTCTCCTTCCTGGATGTCGATAGGAACGAGAGCGCCTGACGGTTTTAAGGATCTAAAAAAAACATTGAGAGACGAACTGACGACATGAAAAAGATTGGAAAAGGGGAAATAGGCGATTAGCCCCATACTGGCTATCAGATGTAACCACCAAATTATCTTATGTAAGCCTCTTTGAGTGCTTGTCGCTATGCCAAGGACATTAAATATTGTGCCGAAAAGCCACCCGACCGGCTCCCAAAGAGCCCACTGAGGGTTGGAAACGTTGAGACGAAACCCTTCCACACAAAAGCCCGAAACGAGGATGAATAGAATAAGGCATAGCAGAATTAAATCCGAAGGCTTGTTGTCCAATTTTTCGGGTTGAAGGACATACCTTCTGTAAAGGGCTAATCCGACGCCTACGATCGCTAAAAGACCAAACAGGTCAAGGACGAGAGAATAGATAAGATAGAAATTTCCCTCTAGCACTTTTCTGCCGAAAAAGGGAAGAAGGAGGTCTTCCTGAAATGCAATGATCAATGTGCCCAAGAAAAGGACGACAAATCCCCAAAAGATGAAAAGATGCATGACACCCGCATAAGTATCTTTTCGTATCCTTTCGTGGCTCAACAAGAATCGAAAAAAATACTTCAGCCGATTGCCTGCCTGGTCAAATATCTTCTCCTTT
Source organism: Desulfobacteraceae bacterium UBA5623 (assembly GCA_002424495.1). Taxonomy (GTDB): domain Bacteria; phylum Desulfobacterota; class DSM-4660; order Desulfatiglandales; family Desulfatiglandaceae; genus UBA5623. Next base: position 6,328 of record DIKH01000288.1, on the reverse strand, counting down.
CTACCTTTTCTCCATCCCTTGATATGTTGAAGTAATCCGATGGATGCTATTGCAACCGACATCAGTGCGACGAGATAAACAGCCCCCTGCTGGCTGCCTACATTCCAAAAAATTTCACGACTTGGTATCAAGACCTAAAACTTGTCCTTTCTCTCTTTTTTGTTTGGCTATTTGAATTTTGTCAATCACTTGTGGGATGATCATGCGAAGATCTCCTTTGATACACAAATTGGCATAATCAAAGATACGGGCTTTCTGATCTATATTCACAGCCGCCACTAGATTGGAGTTCTCCATTCCCGCAGTAAACTCACGGGCTCCTGAAATACCACAGGCGATTAATAATCTTGGCGTGACGGTCTTTCCACTTATGCCAATCTGCCTCTCAAACTTGATAATTCCATCGTCGACCGCCCCTCTCGATCCTCCTATAGATGCACCTAACGCATCTGCCAATTCTTGAAGAATTGGCAGGCTTTCATTCCCTGCACCTCTACCTAAAGAGACGATTATATCTGCTTCCTCAAGCCTGATCGTTCTTGGGTCACCTTTTATGATCCTCTTACGTTTAGTGCGCATTATATCAGCTGGGATCTCGACATTTTTTTTTATCACTTCAACTTCCCTGGGTTTATTTGGTTCTATAATATCTGTCTCACCAGGCGGCATGGTCACAATGAGTGGTCTTCTTGCAAGAGGATCAATCGTTATATAGACTTGATCGTTATACGCAGATTTCGTTATCTGCAAATTCTCCTCTTGTCCTGTAATATTCTTTGCCTCCGTTATGCACGGAAGCTTAAATCTTGCAGCAATTCTTGGCGCTAATTCAGATCCTGAAGGAGTAGCGCCCATCATTAAAATATAGGGATCATATTCTTTTATTAACTCCCCTAAAACGAAAGCATACGCATCTAAGCTACATTCCGAGAGCAACTCATGCTCGACAAGGTATATCTTCTCTGCCCCATATTGAGTTAGAGTAGGAATACAGCCTCCGACCTGGGAACCAAGAAGGCAAACGCAAAGCTGCTCGTTAAGTCGTCGGGCCAACTTCTGACCTTCGCTGAGCAACTCCAACGTGATATTTTTCGTCCCCTCGTCATCATGCTCCTCAAGTATCCATATACCTTCTGGTTTCAGTCGCATTATATAAGTCTTCCTAAATTATACCCCTCGTGAATAGCATTCATCACCTTGCGGGGAGCCACACAATCCCCAACTCTGTAAAGCTCCTTTACTTGACCCTTCAAACTTCGGTATAGAAGGTCTTCAGCCAGGTCATTCGTAGCCAATATTACCGTATCCACTCCTTCAATATTTACTTGGCCGTAAGTATAGACGTTGAGACCCGTCACCGTATTTCCAGATATTTGAATCACCATTGTATGGGGTGTAAATTTAACACCTTTTGAAAGTAGGTTCTGATATATAGGATAAAGCAACCCAGAAGCCGCGATATCCATTCCGACAAAAAGCAGTCGTGTCACAATTTCAACTTTTTTCCCCTGATTAGCTAAGTACTCAGCAGTATTGATAGCCTTATGGTGAGCGTCATCGTCAATGAGGAGGACGTTCTCTCCCACTTTTACCTCATCCTTTAATACCTGCCGCACATTAACCACGTTATCCTGATCTGCTCCTGGAATAGGAGGAAGGAATGGAGTGGATCCGGTCGCTATGATGACCACATCAGCATTCTCTCTCTTCACCATTTCAGGAGTAACCTCTACTGCAAGGTTTATCTCGACGCCTAATTTTTTGACCTGTTGGCCGAGATATCGTGTGACGTCCCCAAATTCTTGCCGACTGGGTACTTTAGCAGCTAAGTTAACCTGCCCTCCCAATTCCTTTTCCTTTTCATAAAGGGTTACCCGATGTCCCCTGAGTCTGGCAACCCGTGCAGCTTCCATCCCACCCGGCCCACCACCAACAACAATAACTTTTTTCCTGGTCTTTGCCGGCTCGATGATCCCTATCTCCTTTTCTCTGCCTACAGCCGCATTTTGGATACATGTCCCAGGCAAGCTCGAAAAAACCCTTTTGAAGCAGCCTAGATTACAGGAAAGACAGGTTCGAATGTCATCCGACCTTCCTTCACGGGCCTTATTTGCAAACTCAGGGTCGCTAATGAGAGCCCTGGCCATGCCGATCAAATCAGCGTGCCCATCGGCCAGGATCTTCTCGGCTTGGATCGGATCTTTAATTCGTCCATTCGTAACAATGGGCGTATGACTCAAAACTTCTTTCATTGCAGCAGACTGATGAACCCAGGCCCCAAGCGGAGCACTCATTCCTAATCCACCCATCATTTGAAAAGTTACAAAGCTTACAAGTGGAGTAACGGTGATGTAATCGATCTTTCCGGTCGCTTCCAACCGCTTTGCAATCTCCTTAAAATCATCTAGTGTCAGTCCTCCTGGAACTAATTCATCCCCTCCAATCTTTATCCCTAATACAAAATCACTACCCACCACCTCCCTGATCCGATCAATTACGTTAATACAGAACTTCATCCGGTTCTCCAAACTGCCACCAAATTCGTCTTTACGCTGGTTACTATCTGGTGAGAAAAACTGCCCAATCAGATAGGCACTTGATGCATATAACTCCACGCCGTCAAGCCCGCCTTCTCTCACGTTTTTAGCAGCCTTAGCAAACCCCTCTATAAGTTCATTAATCTCTTCAATTTCCATCTCCTTGGGCATTTGTCGAATAACTGGGTCGGGGATTGCTGAAGGCGCCCAAACCGGAAGCCCTGTAATTTCTTCATTCCCCTGGCGGCCCCCATGCGAAAGCTGACCAAATATCTTGGCATCATATTCATGGATGGCATGAGCGAGTTTTTTAAATTGAGGTATAACGTTCTCATCAAAAGCCATGACATCACCGGGCACCCCAGGGAAATTGTCGGAGGTTGGATGTACCGACATAACTTCGGTAACGATGGCTCCTACCCCACCCTTTGCCCTCTCCCGCATGTATTCAATGTACTGATCACCCGTAACCCCTTCTCTGCATGGCAGGATTTTGTGGGCTGTCTGTATAATTCGATTTTTTACAGTGATATTTCCTATCTTGAACGGACTAAATAGATATTTGAATTGACCGTTTGTCATTATCTTATCTCCTCTAAGGTACTCCGTAGATAATTATCGCTAAGAATCTTTTTCAGCTATTGAAAAGGGTCTGACCTTTACTTCAACGGCTTGTTATGTGCTTGCTGGATCAGGTGTATTCAAAGGCATATAACACTCTTTCCTCCTTTAGATTCAGCTCGTCTTTACCGTATTGCTGTTACGATGACACGTGTAGCTTGGGCTGAAAGTGCCGTCACAGCAAACCTGACTTTACCAACAAACCAATCGTACACTCTACCAAGATGTAAAGGAACAACCTCACAAGTCCCTCCTCCACAACCAATGCTGCTTTATCTTTCACCGGTCACTCAACGGTGATTACTAAATTCGCAGGTAATTGAGGTTCAGGCATAAAAGGATAAGATGACTTTGTCGGTTGCATTCTGCCTTTTAAATCTATCGTTTTTACCTTTAATAGATAAGTGCCTTTTCCCGGGGGTTGCCAGTTAAACTTCCAGTATTGCCACCTTTCAGGATCGCCTGGTTTTACAGGAAACGCCCGCCACTTTGTGCCGTAATCACCACTGATGTAAATTTTAGAAATAGGGCTTGTATCAATTCCGCCTTTAGCAAAAGCCCATCCTTCTATTATCACTGGATCCCCCTGATTCACACGCGTGCCTGAATCAGGGGCGAGAAAACCCGAATTAGGTCCTATGCCCTGTTGCCATGGTTCCTCTGGAGACGCACCTGCAATTGCAAGAGGGACCTGCTTTTGCTTTTTAGCATCGATCAGTTCTATGGACTTAATCCTAAGCCCTAATTCCCAACCGAGGCCCCCCATGGGGACCAATCTTACGGGGCCGCCTTCCCAATCGCTTAATTCTTCATCATTAACCTTCAATGCTAACAAAGACCTAGGGTTTAAAGCTCTAACTAATGGAACAGTGTATTCCCAGCCGTCATAGCAATGGATATACAGCGCGTCGGCACCCTTCTTAACACCAACTTCCTCCAATACACCTTTGAGCGGCACGCCGGACCATTTCAAGTTGGCTATCTGCGGGGTACCAGGTTTAACACTCCCACACATATGCGTAAGATAAGAATCAGCCTGCTTTCTGTTTTTTAATTGATTGAGAGTATATTTGGTTTCCTTATTGACCAAACCTTTAATCGTGAGCAAATAGTCTTCTGGTTTCATGGGGGGAGGCGTGCCAAAGTTACGCATAGCAAAGATATCTTTTACAGGTGTGATCACATCTTGGGAGAAAGTCATATCTCCTTTGAGCGCACTATCCATTGTAAAACCAAGTTGGTTACCTTTATTGAATCCCCTTTCCTTAGCCCACTTATCCAATACTGGCCTAATATCCTTAGAATCATAACCAGAATAACCGTACACCTCCAATTCGTACTTGATATCATCCCACATTACATAGTTTCCTTTGTTATCGATGTGATGACAGCTGAAGCAATCGCCCTGAAATGCAGTTTTTTCTTTATAATGCATAGTATGGATAGTGGCTGCTAGTTTGGGTCCGGCCAGAGGAAAGCCTTGGTGACAATTCAAACAATGACCGATTTCTTCAGGTTTTCCGTAGCCGGTCTTTGCCATTATGTGTAACTTAGGTTCCCCATCCTTAAACTTCTCCAGGTTATTCGTCATGGACTTCCCATGGCAACTATTGCAACCGCGATTCTGTACCTGTAAGGCTTCCCTGGTCACTGCGTTATCAGGAAAGCCCTTTAAACCTTTTGAGTCAGCTAAGGCGATGTTTTCCGAGTACTCCAAAGCAACCCAAATAAACATGACACAAAAAAACATTCTAACAACTTTGATTAAATAATGCTTTTTCATACGTCCCTCCTTTTTAGACTCAAAGTACTGTCAAAAGTTCTTGCTGCCATTATCACCTGCTTTGTCGAACACTATCGAATACCCCTCCCCACGAGCGTTTGGGGCGCCCATTCGCGTTGTGGACGCGGTTCAATGTTCCGCACATATCCGTCCTCTCCCGGCCACATGTCTAAATGATACATGCCTTTATTCAAATTATAACCAACCATGCAGGATGGATTAGACGCGGGAACATCGTAGGAAGGGGCCTGCATAGGAAAGTTAACTTTAACAAGGTATCCTTTGGCATCGTAATCTTCGCCAACCGATACATTCCAACTATCTTCATCGGTATAGAATAGTCGTTTTGGGTAAATATGTCGTTGGCCGGACTTCAACGTGCCCTCCACCACCCATACCCGATGCAATTCCCAACGGACATAATCAGGGTTCAAATGTCTCGGCCCGCACACTTCTTCCCTCTTTGGGGCATAGGAAAACCTATAAGTGTTGTAAGGTATATATATTTCTTTCTTCCCAATGAGTTTCATGTTGTAACGCTCCATCGACCCATGGAAGCCATAGAACTCGTCCATGATGCCGGTTCCTGCGTTAGAAAAAGACGGGCAATCGAATGAAAATTCCGGAGCGAGCTTTAAACGACGCTGCCCAGGAAGATACTGGTAGGCAATGCGCGGTTCTTCATACATATTGATCTTATCAATCACAATGCCGGACTCATCAACCCTACGCTCCGGCGCAAAGGTAACCCACTTAGTCTTGAAATAAACATTTGCATCATATCTTGTTTCGTCTTCATCATAATACGGAAACTCTTCATAAGCATCATAGGCCGACATGAGAATCAACCTCCCGCTGTTGTCTGCAACAAAAACGTGAATCCTAAAACAAATAGCACGGCCTCTAAAACTCGTAAGGTGGTTCCACATTACTTCATAGCCATCCTTCGGAATCGGAAATGGAACACCGGCGCGAGCGCCACTTATGGACAAGCCGCCATTGTAAGTCTTTGCTCTTTGAGCATTCTTTGCTGTGTTTCTGATCACCACGTCGGGATACGCCACCGTGCGTTGGGTCTTGTAAATGTCGATGCGGAAGGTCGGATATTTCTTCATCATGGCCTTTGTACCGTCGGTGAGCCTATCGGCGTACTGGCTCATGTTCTGTGCATTGATCGAAAATAGGGGCTTCTCTGCTGCAAAGGGGTCTGGCCGCACACCGGACCCCGGTTTGTAGTTCGCGGGCGCTTTTGTCAATCCACCGGTATAAGGTGGGATTGTTCCCTCTTTGTTTCCGTCCATTTCAGCCCCAACATGCGTCAATGTCTTGCCGAGTTTCGCGGCCTCTTCCGCACTGACCGCTCCAAATATAATTGGTGCCCAGGTCA
>DIKH01000140.1 GCA_002424495.1 Desulfobacteraceae bacterium UBA5623 | reverse complement strand
GTTCTGCCGTTATTTGCGGGGATATATACCCGTGGGGCGGGGATAGGCCCTGCAACCGCATTTCTCTATTCAGGACCAGCGATCAATGTCCTGGCAATTGTCCTTACCGCCAGAATCCTGGGGCTCGAACTTGGCATTGCACGGGCGATAGGGGCAATTCTCTTTTCCATCATCACCGGTCTGTTAATGGCCTTTATTTTCAGAAAAGACGATGCGGCCCGTGCAGCAGGGGAAATGTATTTCCCGGATGAGGAAGAAAAGGGCCGCAGCCTGTGGCAGGAGGCGCTTTTCATGCTGACCATGGTTCTCATTCTTATATTTGCGGCGTTTGCCAGGCCTGCTGAAGGCTCAAGCGGTATCTGGCAGGCGATCTTTGCGATAAAGTGGTATGTTGCCGGCGGCCTTTTGATCATTCTTGCTTTGATAATCAAGTCCTGGTTTACAAAGGATGAGCGTATCAACTGGGCACAGTCAACCTGGGGATTTATGAAACAGATATTTCCCCTGCTGGGAGCGGGCGTTTTGGTCGCGGGTTTTTTGCTCGGACGCCCCGGCCACCAGGCCCTGATCCCGGAACAATATATACAAAGCCTTGTAGGCGGCAATTCCCTCTGGGCGAATCTCTTTGCCGCAGTTGCAGGCGCCTTGATGTATTTTGCTACATTAACAGAGGTGCCAATCCTCCAGGGACTGATCGGCGCGGGTATGGGAAAGGGCCCTGCCCTGGCCTTGCTGCTCGCAGGCCCAGCCCTTTCTCTTCCCAACATGCTGGTCATTGGTAATGTTATGGGCGTTAAAAAGACAGCTGCATTTTGCAGCATCATAGTGATCCTGTCCACGGTGGCGGGAATGATTTTCGGATACTTTTTGGGTTGAGGGAGGTTTCCATGACAGATATGGAAGTAACACGTATAAAGGTGGGCGGTCAGGCTACTGGCATTATCGGCCTTAAGCAGGCGTTGGAGGCGGTTTCTGCTGAGGCGGGCGACCGGTCCGACAATGATATAAAAGAGGAACTGGTCAAACGTCTTTCCAAAAACAATTACATCGCAGCAAAAACCAGGGATATGTATGGCAAGGCCTTTTTGAGAGAATACAAAAAATTCCTTGGTCAGCCGTTTGATGAAGAGATCTCAGGCGGTATTGAAATCAAGGTCCTGGGACAGGGCTGCCCCCGATGCCGTCAGCTCACTCAGGACCTGATGGGCTTAATTGCGGAAACCGGGATCAATGCGGACCTGGAACATGTGACCGACATCAAGGCGATTGCAAGCTACGGTATAATGGGAAGTCCGGGGCTTGTCATCAACGGCAAGGTTGTCTCTGTGGGTTCGGTTCCGCCAAAGGCCAAGCTGAAGGAACTGGTGTTAAATGCAGCTAAGGCATAATTTTGAATTTTTAATTGTGAATTTTGAAATAACAAAGGAGTAAAAATGGATATTAAAATTCTGGGACCTGGATGTCCCAAGTGTCATGAGACCGAAAAGATTGTCAGGGAAGCCGTGGCCGAAGCGGGAGCTGATGCGGCAGTGGAAAAGGTGACGGATGTGATGCAGATTGCGGGCTATGGAGTATTCGGCACACCGGCAGTGGTGATTGACGGAGCTGTCAAGTGCATAGGCAAGGTGCCAAGGAAGGACGAGGTCAAATCCTGGCTTAAAAAATAGACACAGTGAAAATTTGCTGTCGAACGGAGTAATCAAATGGGATCAAACAATAAATTCAACAGGGTTATACTTTTCACTGCGATTATCTTTTTTTTGGCATTCGCCCAGCACGCATGCAGCAACAATGAAAAATCCTCAGAGGATACTGTAACAAGCGATACTTCCACTGAAAAGGGCAATGTTCAGCTTAATAAACAAGCCAATGGCCACCAGGTGATTGTATATTATTTCTACGGAAACTTTCGCTGTGCTACTTGCAGGCGGATTGAGCAACTCACACGAGAGGCTGTCAGCGAGAATTTCGGTGATGAACTTAGCTCTGGTGCGGTGGAAATGCAGGTTATCAATGTGGATGAGCCGCAGAACAATCACTTTGCCAGGGACTACCAGTTGGTTACAAGATCAGTGGTTATTTCAGATATGGTCAACGGAAAGGAAACGCAGTGGAAGAATCTCCAAAAGGTGTGGGAACTGGTTCACCAGCAAAAGGCGTTTAAGGACTATATCCGTGATGAAGTCAGGTCGTATCTCTCATAAAGGCAACACCATATGACACCATTCATAATCGGCATGGGAATGGCCCTGTGGTTTGGAATCCTGACGTCCATCAGTCCGTGCCCCCTTGCAACCAACATCGCCGCTGTAAGCTACATCGGAAGCAGAATATCCACCCAAAGAGGTGTGTTCATTGCCGGAGTGCTCTATATGCTTGGCAGGATGCTTGCATACACGGTTCTGGGGGCGATTCTGGTATCAAGCGCGCAGTCTGTGCCTGTGGTAGCGAATTTTCTTCAGAAGTATATGAACATTCTGCTGGGACCTTTACTGCTTCTCATAGGGCTCATCTTGCTCAATATAATTAAGTTCAATGTGGGTGGCGGCGCAGGGATTATAGCCAATAAATTGCATGGTCATATTGACAGGATTGGGCCTTTGGGCGCATGCGTATTGGGTATCATTTTCGCCCTATCATTTTGTCCCGTATCCGCCGCATTATTTTTTGGGAGCCTTTTTTCAATTGCAATAAAAAATGACTCCGGAATTATTTTACCCTCTATCTATGGCATTGGCACTGCCCTGCCGGTGTTGTTTTTTGCGATAGTGATGGGGATTTCAGCCAAGGTAGCAGCCAGGGCCGTAAACAGGATGTCTGTTTTTGAGATTTGGGCAAGAAGGGTGACTGCAGCGGTTTTTATACTTGCGGGCGTATACTACTGTGTCACATTTTTGCCGGAGGTATTTTAATATTAACCGTCTCGAAATACTATTGTCATGCCGGACTTGATCCGGCATCCAGTATTTTCCTAGATTCCGGCCTTCGCCGGAATGACGTTCTTGGTATATTTTATTGCCGGTTTAATAATCAATAACTGGAGGTCAAATTTATGTCTGATCACCAACTCGCCAAAAAACTTTCATTTTTAGATCGTTACCTGACCCTCTGGATTTTCATCGCCATGTTGATTGGAGTGGGAGGGGGCTATCTCTTTCCAGGTATCAGGGGAGTAATCAACCATTTTCAGGTCGGCACCACCAATATCCCCATTGCCATTGGTTTGATCCTGATGATGTATCCGCCCCTTGCCAAGGTAAAGTATGAGCAGTTGGGCCATGTTTTTCGCAATATAAGGGTGCTCGTTCTTTCCTTGATCCAGAACTGGATTATAGGCCCGATACTGATGTTTCTGCTCGCCATTTCTTTTCTCTCCGGCCATCATGAATACATGGTGGGTCTCATTTTGATTGGCCTTGCCCGCTGTATCGCCATGGTGATCGTATGGAACGACCTGGCCTCAGGGGACAGGGAATACTGCGCAGGGCTTGTGGCCTTCAACTCCATTTTTCAGGTCCTGTTTTTTTCTGTTTACGCATACATCTTTATAACAGTGGTCCCCCAGTGGCTGGGACTCAAAGGCGCTGTGGTGGATATATCCATCGGGCAGATCGCAGAAAGTGTTTTTATCTACCTGGGCATCCCGTTTATTGCGGGGATCATCACCAGAGTGATCGGACTCAACACAAAAGGCCGCGCATGGTACGAAGAAAAGTTTATTCCGAAGATCAGCCCGATTACATTGATAGCTCTATTGTTTACAATCCTCGTAATGTTTTCTCTAAAGGGCGAATATATTGTGCAGCTTCCGCTTGATGTTGTCCGCGTAGCCATTCCCCTGTGCATCTATTTTGTGATCATGTTTTTTGTATCATTTTATCTTTCCATGAAGGCCCGCGCGACCTATGAACAGTCCACGACCCTGAGTTTTACCGCTGCGTCCAACAACTTTGAACTTGCCATTGCAGTGGCTGTGGCGGTCTTCGGCATTGATTCAGGCCAGGCATTTGCCGCAGTCATCGGCCCCCTGGTGGAAGTGCCGGTCCTGATCAGCCTGGTCAATGTGGCCCTGTGGCTTAAGAAGAAATATTTTCCATATACAAAGGAGACACCGACAGGGATATGTCATCTGACGTGCGAGGGGTAGGGGTTACATGCATGTTGCTTAAATCCTATAAAAGAGATATTTTCAGGACAAAGTGCAATCCCGGATTTCAATCCGTTCACTGTGCAATCAAGTGAGGTGCTGACGGATGTATAGGATACAGAAAAAACAGACCTTGAGCGATACAGTCAGCCTGATGGAGGTCAATGCCCCACAGGTGGCGCGCAAGGCCAGGGCCGGGCAGTTCGTTATGGTGAGGACGCGCGAGGAAGGCGAACGCATACCTCTTACGATCGCCGATTATGATAAGGATGCCCATACCATCACCCTGGTCATTCAAGGGGTCGGAAAATCCACCATGGAGATGTGCGGGCTTAATGCAGGCGATGGATTCGCCACGGTGAGCGGGCCGCTAGGGCAGCCCACAAAGATCGAGAATTTTGGGACAGTGCTCTGCATGGCAGGCGGGGTAGGCATAGCTCCGCTCTATCCGATTGCCAGGGAACTAAAGGCCGCGGGAAACCGCATCATTACAATCATTGGCGTCCGAACCAAAGGCATGCTTTTCTGGGAGGCTCGGATGCAATCGGTCTCCGATGTGATGATCATCACCACCGACGACGGGTCGTACGGCCGCAAAGGCATAGTGACAGAGCCGCTTAAAGAGCTACTTGAGGAGCGCGGGGACATCGCCCATGTGTGGGCGATAGGCCCGGCGATTATGATGAAGTTTATCGCGGAGACGACCAGGCCGTTTAATATCCCGACCATAGTCAGTCTCAACACGATAATGATTGACGGCACGGGCATGTGCGGAAGCTGTCGCGTCTTGACGGACGAAGGCCCGCGGTTTGTCTGCGTGGACGGGCCCGAGTTTGATGCACACAAGGTGGACTGGAACAATATGATGCAAAGGCTGCAATTCTATCGGGCTGAAGAACAGGCGGCGCTGGAACACTGGAGACACAAATGCCAAATGGGTGCAGCAGCCGCCGGAGTGAAAGAATAAGATGCCTAAAAAAATCATCATACCAAAAAAGACTCAGATGCTCGGGCAAGCTCCCGCGGAGAGAATCCACAATTTTAATGAGGTGACCTGGGGATATACGGAAGAGCAGGCCATGTCCGAGGCCGGACGCTGCATGGAATGCGCCAGGCCCGGGTGCATAGAAGGCTGTCCGGTAAATATAAACATCCCGGGCTTTATAAAGCTGGTAGCCGAGGGTGATTTCCGGGCCGCGGTCAACCTGGTCAAAGAGACAAATGCCCTGCCTGCCATCACAGGCCGTGTCTGCCCACAGGAGGGCCAGTGCGAAGGCTTGTGCACACTCGGCAAAAAACACGAACCAGTTGGGATTGGCAATCTGGAGCGCTTTGTCGCGGATTGGGAGGCCTTGCAGGGTAATCTCCATGTACCAGTAATTGCTCCCGCAACCGGAAAAAAAGTCGCTGTTGCAGGCTCCGGTCCGGCAGGGCTCACGGTGGCCGCCGAACTTGCCCGGTCGGGTCATAACATCACTGTTTTTGAGGCCCTTCACGAGGCGGGAGGGGTGCTTGCATACGGCATCCCCGAGTTTCGATTACCCAAGGCCATAGTCCGACGCGAGGTGGAATACGTGTGCAGCCTGGGTGTCAGATTGGTAAGGGACTTTGTTGTAGGCAACACCGCAACCGTAGATGAATTGCTGGAGGAATTTGACGCGGTATTCCTGGGAACCGGAGCCGGGCTTCCCTGGTTTTTAGGTATCGCCGGTGAAAACCTTGCGGGAGTGTATTCAGCCAATGAATATCTCACACGCTCCAATCTGATGAAGGCCTACCGTTTTCCCGAATACGACACACCGATTGCGCATGGAAGGAGTGTAATAACCATCGGAGGTGGGAACGTGGCAATGGATGCGGCAAGGACCGCACTCAGACTGGGTGCGCAGGAATCCATCATAGTCTACCGCCGTACCCGCGACGAGATGCCGGCGCGCCTGGAAGAGATCCGCCACGCGGAAGAAGAAGGCGTTGTATTCGAACTGCTGACGACACCAGTGGCCTTTCACGACGCAGATGGTCGCGTAACCGGGGCAGAGTGTATACGAAACAAATTGGGCGTGCCCGATGCCTCAGGTCGCAGCCGGCCCGTGCCTGTATCAAACTCCAATTTCAGCATTGCCGCCGACATTGTTGTGATTGCGGTGGGGCAAAGCCCGAGCCCGCTGATCCACAGGACTACGCCGGATATAGATATCGGCAGGGCCGGTGCAGTGGCAGTTGACGAAAAGACAATGAAGAGCTCTAAAAAGGGCGTATTCGCCGGAGGCGACATTGCCACTGGCGGTGCGACCGTCATCCTTGCAATGGGTCAGGCGAAGATCGCATCAAGGGCAATCGCCGAGTACTTGAAGACGGGCGAATGGTAGAAAAATAATCTACAGGTGATCCTGTAATCATTCTAATGTTGTTTGGCGCAAGGCCGCCGATATTTAAGACAGTCTAAGGGAATATCAAAAAGTAGAAAACCAGGAGTGCGCAATGGAGATAAAAACAAGGGAAGATATTCGTAAAGCAGTTCAGGAATCCTACGGGAAAGTGGCAAGGGCCGGCGGCATCGGATCTGGAACAACCCTGCTGACGTCCTGCTGCGGTTTGACGCAGATCTCATCCAAACCCCGGGGATCGAACTGCTGCGGCCCGCAAGGAATGTCCGTGGAAAGGCTGTCGCAAACCCTGGGATATACAAAGGAAGACCTGGACAGCGTTCCTGATGGAGCCAACATGGGGCTTGGCTGCGGCAACCCCGTGGCCATTGCCTCTCTTAAGCCGGGAGAGACGGTCGTGGATCTTGGAAGCGGCGGCGGTTTTGACTGCTTCCTGGCCGCCGGGGCGGTCGGGCCGGATGGCAGGGTCATCGGCGTGGACATGACCCCGGACATGTTGAGTAAGGCCAGGGAGAATGCAGAAAAATCTGAGTTGCACAACGTCGAATTCCGACTGGGAGAGATTGAACATCCGCCCGTGGCCGACAACACCGCGGATGTCATCATGTCTAACTGTGTGATCAATCTGTCTCCTGACAAGCTGAGTGTGTATCGTGAGGCTTTTCGGGTCCTGAAGCCAGGGGGGCGATTGGCTGTTTCGGATATCCTGGCCACAACTCCACTCCCGGACGGAATCTCCAATGACCTTGACCTTGTCTGCTCCTGCCTGGGAGGGGCCACGACCATTGGCGACACCGAACAGATGCTCAGACAGGCAGGCTTTCAGGACATCAGGATAAAAACCCGCACCCTAAGCCCGGAGATCTTTCGGGAATGGGGCGCGGGCAATGTTGAAAAGGCAGTTGGTCTTTTGGTTTCCGCCTACGTCGAGGCGGCTAAACCATAAAGATGCTTTTTAAAGGAGAAACAATCCTATGCCAGAAAAACAGAAAATTTTGTTTTTGTGCACCGGCAATTCCTGCCGCAGCCAAATGGCCGAAGCATGGACACGCCACCTGAAAGGCGATCTGTTTGACGTCTATTCAGCAGGGGTTGAACCCAAGGAAGTGGATCCAAGGGTAATTAAGGCAATGGCCGAAGAGGGCATTGATATATCAGGGCAGACATCAAAGGATGTGGGCACATTGGGAGACCTTGAATTCGACTACGTCGTCACCCTGTGTGATCATGCAAGAGAAGTCTGTCCTTTTTTTCCGGCAAAGACCAGGATAATTCACCGGAGTTTTGATGAGCCGCCAAAGCTTGCTGCAAATGCAAGGGACGAAGAAGAGGCCATGAGCCCTTACCGTCGTGTGCGTGATGAAATCCGGGCACTTGTGGAAACAATGCCGGATACTTTGACTTAGGACCCATCAAGAAATAAGATTTACAATTGCGCATCCCATCTTCGCCCGATCCTTAATCGCAAAATCCTCGAATTAGCGGTGCTAGTCCTGTGGCTTTGCGATTTCGGATCGGCCAAATCTGAGCCAACTCTGCGTGCCGAATTGTAAATCTTATTTCTTGACGGATCCTAAGCCCTGAGACGAGTTGTCCGCGAAGATGTGCTTTCTGTTCGGGAAAGTAAGTGTTTAGCTTCACCGATAAACATCTTTGCGATGCCCAACTTTTACCACCCAGACCGTCAGTTCATCATCCTGGATTGAATAAATAATGCGATATCGTCCCTGTCGAAGACGGTACCGTTCCTGCCCGGATAGTTTTTGACATCCTGGAGGTCTTGGATCTTTACCCAGCGATTCGATATCTTTAAGGATCTTTTTTAAATTGCTTTTCGGAATTGATTCAAAGTCTTTCCAAACCGACTTTTTGAAAAATACTTTATATTCGGCCATCTTTTCTGAGCCTCTTGACCATTTCATCATAGCTGATCAGAGGCTCGCCTGCCCTCTCATCAAAAGCTGCAAGGTCCCCAGCGTCTTCGGCAAGGGCTTCTCTTATAGCTGCATTCACAAGGTCAGAGATAGAGCGAGAAGTTTCAAAAGCCTTTAATTTAAGCGCCTTATGTAAGACAGGATCTAAATATACTGTGGCACGTTTTGCGGCTGTCGCCATAATGTCACCTCCAGATGTGTTTGAGACATCATAGCGTTTTAACGTCTTGACGTCAAGACAATTTCTGGAGCGAAACGCTTTGCGTTATGGGGAAGCCGTTCTCAACTTTTAAACTCCATTGGCAACCGTTTGCTAAATGTTTAAATGGTCCCCCACTGCCCCACAGATCCTACCCTGAACCCTGTCCCCTTACATTAACCCCATATTTTTCCTTGATTACCCATATGTAAGAGTCTAAACATGAAAAAATTATCCTCGGAATATCAACCATATGCCTGCGGTAATTTTTTCGGGCATTCCTCGATTTTGGAAAAAATTGCTATTCTCGGACTGCCTCCTAGCTCTATGCCTTAATCCACATGAATAACAACAGCGAATGCATTAAAGGCGATCCACACAGTATCATTTTCATGAATACCCAGCAGTTTCCTGCTCTCTTCAGTGATGATTGAGCACAGGTCCATGCTGTCGGAGATTCGCACCACCACCTCGGTAGTAATTTTTCCCCTGGTTATTCTGCGGATATTGCCGCGAAAGATGTTTTCTGCAGTGGAGTGTGGCTTTTCATCGCCTCTGTAGATCATCACCCATGGCGCCTTTACCTCGGCCATAACCAATGTTCCACGCCTTAAGCCAAGCCTTGCAAGGCTGTGGTTGGTGATGACGGCGCTTACCCTGTGCCCCCCTATGGCTATCATCTCTATTATTGCCTGGATATCGCCTTTTTGAATCCTGTTGATCTTGGCAAAAAAGGCGTTACGCGCGCTTGTCTTTCGCTGACTCTCCCTGTCAACAAAATATCTTACCACATTACGGATCTCTTCATCCGAGAATTCAAAATAGGATGCGGCCAGATTTGGCGTTGAATGCCCAAGGATCTTCTGCACCACGGGCAATGGCATTTTGCCTTGAATCAGTTCCACGGCCCTGGACCTTCGTATAACATCAGGGGCGCCCAATTCCCGCGGTATGCCGCTGGCCTCAGCCCTCTCATAGAACTTCCTTCTGACATGACCGGGATCAACCCGGAAGACGCCGCCCAGGGCATTTTTTATTTGATGATCATCAAGGCACTTTTTGATCTCAGATGAAAGCGCTTCCGAAATTTCAACGGCCCTGTGTCTTTGATCTGATTTATCGCCGCCCTTTCTGAGATGGACAATGTGATTTTTATAATCAATGTCAATTGACGGATCTAAATTCAGCACCTCATTCAGTCTCGCCCCTGTGTAACGGATCAAAAGGAAGATCAAGAGGATGCGCCTTCTTGACAGGCGGGTGTCAGGCCGTTTTGACTCCTCAGCCCATGACCTGAAAGACTGCTCAAGCCCTTCAAGCTGCACCGTATCAAGACAGCGGCCCGTATCGGTGACAGGCGAGGTTTGCTCATGATTAGCGGTTTTAATCATAAATATTAAGGTGTTCTGATTCAAGCCAGCAAAAATTGATCTAATCCTAAACGTCATTTTCAGCTTTTGCAAGTTGTTTGATTAAAAACTTGACAAAATCAAGCGATGATATTAACTGTGTCAATGACACGATAATTTTATTTTACGTGTCATGCAGACGTTAAGACAGGGAGGGGAAGATGGAAAGTGTCAGATCCTCATCAGGCGGTTTTCGCTTTGATCGAGTGGAATTTGCCGGTTCATTGGGCGATTTGGGAACGCTTCTGCCCATTGTGGTCGCCATGATCCTGATAAACAAATTGAGCCCGACAACGGTGTTTCTTGCCTTTGGATTATTCTACATGATGTCCGGGCTCTATTACCGGCTGCCGATTCCAGTGCAGCCCTTAAAGGCAGTAGGCGCCATAGCCATAGCAAATCCAGCGCTGATAACGGAATCCGTGATCGGCGCCTCCGGGATAATATTCGGTTTATTTCTCTTGTTTGTCTCGCTTTCGGGACTTATGGACAGGATCGCAAGGCTTTTCACCCAGGAGGTGGTCAGGGGCATACAACTGGCGCTGGGGCTGATTTTCCTCAAAAAAGGAATAGAGCTGATAGTAGCCAAGAGTTTGTTTATTTCAGGCGTCAAAGGCTATTTCGTTGATTACCATATCAACCTGCTCCTTGGGCTTGTTGTGTTTGCCGTTGTCCTGGCCCTGTTGGATAACAAAAAGCTTCCAGCGGCACTGTCTGCACTGGCCATCGGGCTTGTTGCAGGCCTTGGCCTTGGCGGGCTTAACGGAGATCAATCCTCAGCCGGTCCCACCGGAATGCACCTGATTTCACCTTCCATTAATGATTTCTGGATTGCCTTTATCATGCTCATACTGCCTCAGATCCCCCTGACTATCGGCAACGCATGCGTAGGAACCTCTGATACATGCGGTATTCTTTTTCCGGATAGCCCGCTCCTTTCAAGGACAAAGGCCGGTAGATTCGCCCTGACAATGGGTATCGCCAATCTACCGGCAGGACTATTCGGCGCAGTTCCCATGTGCCATGGCACTGGCGGGCTTGCCGCCCATTACCGTTTTGGCGCACGTACCGGGGCAGCCCCTGTGATGATCGGGGCCTTTTTTGTCATCCTGGCGCTTGTGTTAGGCGATATGGGGCTTACCGTGCTTTCTCTGATCCCCAATTCAGTGCTTGGGGTCCTGCTGGTGTTCGCAGGTCTTGAACTCTGCCCCCTGGTCCGTAGTCTCAAGACCAATGAGGAGTATTTTATCGCCATTCTCATTGCAGGCATTGCCCTGACCGTCCCCAATATGGCGTGGGCCTTTGGAATCGGGATTGTTGTTGATCTTTTTATCCGCAAGGCTAATATAAAGATCTAAGAGGTTGTCCGAGAACTCCCTTTTATTCCGAAGGCAGTTCGTGCCTTCCACGGGCGGTAGATATGAATGTCCTGGTCCGACTGCTCACCTAACAACCCAGCTCGGCTTTTATCTTGCTTCGACATTCATTATTCCTTTTCCGATATTCGATATTCAAATTACTTTCATATTTTCATATAGTTGATATAGATTAATTAACTTAGCGCTTATGGCCCCATAGACCCGTCCTGAACCCTGTCCACTTACATTAAGCCATATTTTTCCTTGATTACCCATATGTAAGAGTCTATATTTCCTGCCACATTATTTCATCGCTTGAAAGTCCAAAATTTTCCCGTCATACGGGAATGATCCGGCATCCGGATCGCGGAACATATTGTGAGACCTTTAAAAAAGCCCCTTTTTTCGCCAACTCGGCTTCAGACTCAAATTTTAATCCTCGAAATACTCAATGTATTCCTGTGGTTAAAATTTTCGTCTTTCTTGATTTGGCACAAAATTGAGCATTTTTCAAAGGTCTCATTGTAAAAGCATTGGGTTCATGCTTTCGCCAAAATGACGCGGGTTATTTTTGGTCACAGTAATTTCAAACAGTTAAAGTAATTTTTGACTGTCAAGTTCATAGATCAACTGTTTTTATTGTCTCTTTCGGGAAATGGGAGAAAAACCCTCGCCTTTTTAGGCGAAGACTTCAGTTTGATTTTTTGCGCCATAAGGGTTCAAGGGTTCGAGAGAGTATAAAATGTTTACCTTTGTTCACTTGACCCCTCGACCCCTCGAATCCTCGTACCCTTAAGCCATCGGCTTAAGCCGATGGTAGTTGACTTGTTTTCTCACATTTTAATTGCTTGAGCCTGTTTAGCCAGTTTTGGAATTGTCCAGTTAACGGTGTTATCACTCAATGCTACGTGCTATACCGTTAGAAAAAGCCATAAAGCAACCCACAAAGCCTGATGGAACTTCTTGGCTTCGATTCCTACGATGAAGTCATGAAGTACCATAAGAGGCGGGTGGAGGATTATCTTGGAAATGGTAAAGATATCCGCGATGACAAAAGGACAATGAACTCCATCCCACCTGGCTTGGTGATAAACTTGATGCAATCTTGGAGCGATGATGCATGACAAATACTAAAACAATTGAAGAGGTTGAGGCGAGGATTGAAGCTCTGGAAAAAGAGCTTGCCTATTACAGGGCAACCTATCCAAGTTTGTGCAAAAAAAAGTCCCTTTCTGAAATTGCAATCGAAAACCTACCATTTGACGTTTTTGCAATTGATGAAGATGGCCGTTATATTCTGCAGAACTCCAGATGTAGAGAACATTGGGGAGATTTTATTGGAAAACGTCCCGAAGACGTAACCGCTGACAAGTCTACTCTATCCCTCTGGAAAAGCAACAACCGCCGATGCCTTGCAGGTGAAGTTATTAAAGGGGAGGTCAGTTTCAAAATAGGTGGTGAAGAAAAATATTTCTACAACATCATATTACCGTTCAAAGAGGACGACCGGGTAAAAGGCATTATAGGTGTAAATATCAATATTGGCGAGCTCAAGCATGCTAAGGAGTTACTGCGGGAAGCTTATGATATCATCAATAAAAGCCCGGCCGTTGTTTTTCTCTGGAGAAATGCCGAGGGATGGCCGGTTGAATATGTTTCTGAAAATGTCATCAACCTGTTTGGCTATAGTGATGAGGAATTTGTCTCTGGAGAGGTCTCTTATGCCGCAACTGTGCATCCTGATGATCTGGCAAGGGTCGCGAAAGAGGTTTTATTATACAGCAGGGAAGAAGGAAGAAAGGAATTCAGTCATAAGCCGTATAGAATAATTACCAAGTACGGAGAAACAAAGTGGCTTGATGATATGACATTCATAAGAAGAAACGAAAGGGGAGATATCACTCATTTTCAAGGTATCGTATTGGATGTCAGTGAGCGTGTGAACGCAGACGATAAAATGAAAAAACTCCAAGCCGGTCTCCACCGGGCACAGAAAATGGAATCCTTAGGACTTTTGGCTGGTGGTGTGGCGCACGATCTGAATAATGTCCTGGCAGGTATCGTAACCTATCCGGAACTCATCTTATTGGAGCTGCCTGAAAACAGCAATTTGAGAAAACCGGTTAAGACCATACAGGAGTGCGGGAATAGGGCGGTTGCCATTGTCAAGGATTTATTGACAATCGCGAGAGGGGTCGTTACGGCTAAAACCCCCTTGAATATAAATTCAGTAGTCCAGGAATATTTAAGTTCACCTGAGTTTGAGAAACTGAAACAGTTTCACCCATCAGTTATGGTCAAGGCAAATCTCGATCCTCAATTATTAAACACAAATGGTTTTCATGTGCATATTCGAAAGGTTATAATGAATCTCGTATCGAATGCCGTAGAGGCTATTGAAGGCACAGGCAATGTCACCATATCGACCTCAAACCGTCATGTTGACAGTTCACCGCGGCGGTATAATGATACTAATACAGGCGAATATGCCGTCTTGGCCGTGTCAGATGACGGTTCGGGAATATCGTCAGCTGAGCTGGAGAGAATCTTTGAACCTTTTTATACCAAAAAGGTAATGGGCAGAAGCGGGACGGGCTTGGGCCTTTCAGTCGTATGGAATATATTAGAAGATCACAATGGTTACATTGATGTGATTAGTGACGAAAAAGGCACAATCTTTGAAGCATATTTTCCAATAACAAGACAGAAAGTCAAGGATCAGGCGGCGGCCTTGCCGGTTGAGGACCTTAAAGGCAATGGGGAGTCGATCCTGGTAGTTGATGATATGGAGAGCCAAAGAGAGATAGTATGCTGGATGCTCAATATCTTGGGGTACAAAGCTTTTGCCGTTTCCAGCGGTGAGAAAGCCATTGAATATTTGAAAGAACATGGAACAGATTTGGTCCTGCTTGATATGATTATGGACCCAGGTATAAGCGGCCGGGAGACTTATGAGGGGATAATCAAAATACATCCCAGGCAAAAAGCTGTGATCGCCAGCGGTTTTGCTGAAACAGAAGAAGTGACAAAAACCCAAGAATTGGGCGCAGGCCAGTTCTTAAAGAAGCCTTTGACATTAGAAGCGCTTGGGGTGACTCTGAAACAAGAATTAGGGAAAGGGTCTAAGAGACGTATATGAAAATATGAGTGGGAGGGTCTGACCGAGCTCACTATTTTTAATTAGTGCCCATCCAGAA
>DIKH01000077.1 GCA_002424495.1 Desulfobacteraceae bacterium UBA5623 | reverse complement strand
ACACGACATGCTCCTTTACGTACCATGGAAGGTCTTCTCCTTTGTCAATACGTTCTTTTATTCTTGCATGGGCAATATCTCTCATTACAACCATTTTGCCGTTAAGCTGAAGTTTTGTTGAAATAGGATACTGGCTCAGCTCAGCCCTTATCTTGTCAATAGGTCTATTTAAATTGATGTGGGCATCAACGTTGTATTCCAGCTTTTCTTTGGGCAAATACTGCTCAAAATCTGTTTCTACCTTTTCAAGAAAGATGCCATTTCTGTTTATATTTGCCTTGATCCGTCTGTCTGCCCCGCTACCTACGCCTAATCCTATCGGACATGACCCTCCATGTCTTGGAAGACGCAACACTTTAACATCGTGGCAATAATATTTCCCTCCGAATTGAGCACCTATACCTAACTTACATGATATATCAAACATTTCTGCTTCAAGTTCAATATCGCGAAACGCATGACCAAATATATTGCCCTTTATGGGAAGACTGTCAAGATAGCCGGATGTTGCCAGTCTGACCGTTCTAAGGTTCGCTTCTGCAGAGGTACCTCCAATAACAAACACGAGATGAAAAGGAGGACTTGCCCCGGTGCCAAGTGCCTTCATCTGGTTTGTCATAAACGATATCAGATCATCATGGTTTAAAATAGCTTTTGTTTCCTGAAAGAGAAAGGTTTTATTGGCCGCTTCAGATCCTTTTGCCAGAAAAATTAAAGAATATTCGCTTCCCTGAGTACATTGGATATCAATCTGTGCCGGCAGGTTACACCCTGTATTTTTCTCCTCATACATGGTTAAAGGCGCGTTAATAGAATATCGAAGATTATATTTTCTATAAGCATTAAAAATCCCCTTAGAAAGCGCTGTTTCATCTGAAAAATCGGTCCAGACCTTCTGACCTTTTTTCCCAATTATTATCGCAGTGCCTGTATCTTGACTTAATGGAAATTCGCCTTCAGAAGATATAAACGCATTATTCATCATTGCAAAGGCAACAAATCTGTCATTTTCTGAGCTTTCCGGATCTTCAATGATCTTGGACAGCAGGTGTAAATGGGAAGGCCGTGTCATAAAAGAAACCGTTCTTACAGCTTTTTCTGCAAGAAATTCGAGACCTTCAGGTGCAATGGTAACAACTTCTTTTCCTTCAAAGGTATCAACACCAACATAATCGGTTGTTAACAACTGATACTGTGTATCATCAAGCCCAATAGGATACATGGGCTGATATTTAAATTCGTCCATTTCAAATTGCTCCTCAGGTGGTAAGCACCACCATGATTGTAACTAAAGAATATAAGGTTTAACTGAATATGCAAATGGAACCTTGAGCACATGTTCAAAAAAATCGTTTCCTTTGTCATCAACAATGATAAATGCAGGATAATTTTTTACTGTTATCATATATACCGCTTCCATCCCAAGCTCAGGGTATTCAATAAGCTCAATATCCGTAATACATTCTTTGCCCATTCTCGCAGCTTCACCGCCAATTGTTCCAAGGTAAAAACCTCCATACTGCTTACAGGAACTTGTCACCAGTTTCGAGCGGTTTCCTTTGCTCAGCATCACCAGAGAAGCGCCATGCTCTTGTAATAAAGGAACATATGGATCCATTCTCGCTCCTGTAGTAGGACCAAATGAGCCTGAAGGATATCCTTCAGGTGTCTTTGCAGGGCCGGCATAATACAATGGATGATTTTTCAAATAATCCGGTACCCCTTGTCCACGTTCAAGGCGCGCTTTGAATTTAGCATGAGCTATATCCCTTGCAACAACAAGTTTTCCGCTTAACAAAAGCGGTTTTGCAATGGGCAGTTTGCTTAATGATGACCTTATGTCATCCATGGATCGGTTCAAGTCAATAGGGACCGCATCCAAATGAATGTCAAGATCTTCAGGTATATATTTTTTCGGATTGACTTCAAGTTGTTCTATAAAAATACCTTCATGTGTAATCTTTGCCTTTATATGACGATCCGCACTACAGCTTAAACCAATACCTACAGGACAAGACCCTCCATGTCTGGCAAGACGCAAAACTTTAACATCGTGACAAAAGTGTTTGCCGCCAAACTGCGCACCGATACCTATGTCACGCGAAGCCTTTAAAATTTCAGCTTCAAGACCAATATCTCTAAACGCATTCCCGTCTGGGCTTCCCATGGCAGGAAGCCCGTCTAAATATCCGGCAGAGGCGAGCTTAACTGCTTTAAGATTAAAATCCGCAGACAATCCACCTATCACGACCACAAAATGATACGGCGGACACGCAGCAGTTCCTATGGATTCAAGTTTATTAATAATGAATTCAGAAAGCTTGCCCGCGTTAAATACAGGTCTTGTCTCCTGATACAAGTAGGTCTTGTTTGCGCACCCTGCCCCTTTTGCAATAAAAAGAAACCTGTATTCATCTCCTTGAGCATTGTAAATCTCAAGCTGTGCCGGCAAATTGCTTTCCGTATTGATTTCATTATAGGTTGTCAAGGGCGCGTTTTGAGAATAACGCAGATTGCAATTCTTATATGCACGAAAAACACCTTTTGAAAGCGCTGCTTTATCTACACAATCCGTCCACACCCTTTGGCCTTTATGTCCAATAACAAGAGCTGTTCCAGTGTCCTGGCACATGGGGAAAACACCTTCTGCAGATATAATATAATTTTTTAAAAGCTCAAGAGCTACAAATTTGTCATTATCTGAAGCGGTTTCATCGTAAAAAATATTCGAAAGCGGCTTTAAATGCGACATCCTAAGGTAATGGGAAACATCCTTAAATGCCCTTTCTGCAAGCGCAGATAGCCCATCAGGGGCTATTTTTAATATGCTTTTGCCGCGAAAGTTAGCTTTGGAAATGTAGTCTTTGGTTAATAGATAATATTTTGTAAGATCCTCGCCTGTAGGAAATATGTCCTTGTATGAAAAGTCTAACAACGTTGTATACTCCTTGGTATTTAAGTTCTGTGCGTACTGACATCGGATTAACCTTACAATCAAAACGGCACTTAAAGATTATATAATTATGGGTTATATCAAGTCTATACCTAAACAATTTTGAAATTTTAAAAATCCATTATTTTTTACTGATGGTTCTCTGATATGTTTTTACTGCACAAAGATCGCCACACATAGTACACACATCTCTGTCCTTGTCCTCACTGCTAAGTCGTCTTTTTTTTGCTGTTTCAGGATCTATAGAAAGATTAAACATCGTTTCCCATTGAAACGTTCGCCGAGCCTCAGACATTGCCCTGTTGCGCTCCCATGCGCCGTTGATTCCCTTTTCAATGTCACCGATATGTGCAGCAATTTTGGATGCCACAACGCCATCTCTGACATCCTGGATGCTTGGCAGACACAAATGTTCCGCTGG
>DIKH01000147.1 GCA_002424495.1 Desulfobacteraceae bacterium UBA5623 | reverse complement strand
TTTTCTAACCGGAAATTACTGGCCTTTACCAACATTCCGGGGATTTTCTAACAGGATATCATCCAAGACCTAATAATATACTGTTAACAGGACAACTCCAAATAGGCTCTTTCCTCTTCAGAAAAAATACACCTCTATTATCCCCTAATTACGGCGCAAAGAGGCTAAAGTCTTAGTGCCTGAATTTTGTACGAAACAACCCTAAGAATAAATTGTTACTTGCATCACTGCCATAAATACCGAGTCTCTGCTCTAAATCCTGGCAGCCCTTCTGATTGCTTGAAAAACCGAATCCAACCAGATCCGTTGAATTTAACAATGGAAATGCATTAAAGCGAATAAAAGTAGCGGACCTCTGAAACAAGGTCGGAGGAAATATAGACTAATAGAAAAGGCTAATCAAGAAAAACATGAAACAGGGACCAGCGTTCAAAGTGGGGATGACTGATGTTCACCGCCCGCTTCGCTAGAGGCACAGAGAACGCAGAGGGAAATAATCATATTCATTGCCGGGAGTTACCGGCAATGAATAGACAATCAGCAGCATCGCTGCAAATAATTATACTATTTACCGCCGATAGGCCTGATGTTTTCAGCCAATCGCCGTCTCCCCATTGGCTGAAAAAACCAAAAATATCGGTGTCCTCCGCGATAACACGGTGAGGGTCAAGGAATGTCTGTTGGGCCGTCGCAAAAGAAACATTGTTATGCTGCGTCTTTGAGAATCCTATAGGGTTGAATCAATACTTCTGCTGAGATACCCAACCCATTATGAAGATTTCGGACCATCTCCATGGTAAGGGGACGTTTACGATTCAAAACCTCGCTAACGCGCGCACGGCTACCTATGAAAGGTTCAAAATCGCGGCGGGAGAGGCCACGGCTTTCCATGTGATACAGAATAGCCTCAATGGGGTCAGGTAATGGAATGGCATAGTGCTTTTCCTCATACGCTTCAACGAGCGTCGTCAGGACCTCAAGGCGATCTGCTTCATCCGTATCGAGCTTTGCTTCGAAGAGCCGTTCAATTTCTTCAAGGGCGGCCTTGTAATCGGCTTCTGTCTTTATTGGTTTGATTTCCATATATGTGCCCTCCTCAAACTGTGGTCGCGTCTATCCTGTCATACTCATGGTGGGTGCCGAGGAATCTGATGAATACGATGCCGTGCTCATACCGGATAGCGACCACCAGCCTATAAGTGTTGCCCTTAAGGTTGAAAACCACCCTGTTGTTTCCAATAAAACTGGCGTTTCGATACACGTCCTTAATGTCTGCAGGACTTTTCCATGTCGCATGTTTAGCGTCATCATACCATGCCTGAAGTGGACGTTGCACATCAGGGTGCTCCTCCCAGAATTCTCTGAGCTTCTTTCGGGATATGATTCTCATTAAGTGCAGTATACCTTGATCCCATTGCGGGAGCAAGAAAAAATCAAAATGCCATGAGAAATTCTAACACCTTGCCCCTGCCATCATTCGGTTAATAGCTAAGGGAAGCAAAAATGCTAAAATGGTATATTAACATTTTCCGCTTCCCTAAGAGGCTGTCCGAGAATACCCTTCCCCCTAACCGTCCTTTAAAAAATATCTGTGATATTCCTCTTCGCCCATGTGGTTTTTCATCAGCCGGTTTATCAGGTCAAAAAGTTCTTCCATTTCTGCATCTGCCAGCCTGGGCATGATCAGGGCTGCCAGATCGTCATCTGAAAACTTCTGCAGATAACAGGTGAGAGTGGATTCATCGGTCTTTCTGTCCAGCCCGAAGCCCACCAGTCCATCATATTCTTCTACAAATCTGTGTGAGTGTGTTGCCATCGTGACCACCTATTTTTTCCTCAGCACGCGGCTGTCCCCAACCCTGACCGTCACCTGGTGCTGGTCAAAATATTCTATCAGCGGAATGGCGTACTTTCTTGAGGTGCCGGTCAGATCCTTGAACTGCGGCGTGGTGATCTCGCCATGGCCCCTCAAAAATTCCACCAGCCTCTTTTCAAGCTCTGCTATCGCCTCCCGGTGGAAATAAAGCTCTTCGGTAACCTTCAAGAGCACCCCGTCCTTTGCCATCACATGAAGGACCTCCAGGCCGGAGTTTCCCGGGAACTGATCCTTCCAGTCCTTGACATAAGGGGGCTCGATCCCGCTTTTGAGATAAATTTTTTCAAGCCTCTTTCTGGTCTCCTCCTGATCCACGCCCAGGGTGACCTGATGATCCTTCAGGCGCACGGTCTCTTTGTCCTGCACGACAATGCCCTCCTGGGTCAGCATGGCAATGAGGTGATTGAAGAGCTTGGGGTTACCGGAACCGGTTGTCTTTGAGCGCAGTTCCTCTTTTAAGAGTCCAACCTTTAGAGGATAGTCTTTGTGATATTGACCGATTGTGGACAGTATCTCTTCCCTTGCCTTGTTGAGGAAATCCTCATGGATCAGTGCGCCCCGCTCCTTGTCGAAGAGTGCAATCCGTTTCTGCGCCAGGAGCCTTTTTAATATCTCATCAAGCCTCTTTTTGCCGGTGTTGGTCAGAAACGGCAATTCCCCCTGCTCCAGCCCCTGAAACCTGGAAATTGACACAAACAGCTCGATCAAATCGTTTATATCCCCTGTACTCAGGGTCTTCATCTCGGCAAGGACAGGTTCGGAAAAACGCTTCTTTTTCCTGCCGGGAAAGGCGTTTAAGATCTCGCCTCCGCCTATGGTGCGCACAGGCGAGTAGCTGCGGAGCACATAGCGGTCATTTCTGAGCAGGGCCGTGGGCTCATCGAGCCTGATCTGGGCATAACATGATTCCCCTGGTTTTAATTCATCCCGGTCCAGAAGGACTGCCCTGGCTATGATCTCATTGGTCCCTGAATGGAAGCGAACCCTGGCCCTGTTCTTGAGTTTACGCGGGGAGCTGGCCAGAAGGTCCAGGTTTACATCCACCATGTAGGTGGGCCGCAGGCCATCTTTGGTGGCAACTACATCCCCCCTCTGGATAATGGCCTTTTCTATGCCCTGAAGATTTACAGCGGTCCTGAGTCCCGCATGGACCTCTTTAACCTCTTTATTGTGTACCTGCAGACCCCTTACGCGGGAATTGATTCCCTGGGGATAAATGGTGACCTCGTCGGCGGTCCTGATCTTTCCGGACACGCTGGTCCCTGTAATCACCGTTCCAAAGCCCTTCATGGTAAACACCCGGTCAACCGGCAGCCGGAAGATGTGCCCTGCATCCCTTTCCGGGATCTCCTTTGCCATCTTGTCCAGTGTATCGGTTAAATCCTGAAGGCCCTGTCCGGTCACTGCCGAGACCTCCACCACCGGAGCATCGGCAAGAAAGGTCTCTGAAAGATATTCGGAAACATCCTCCCTCACCAGTTCAAGCCAGTCGCCGTCCACCATGTCAATCTTGGTCAGGACGACCATTCCGCGCCGGATCTTGAGGAGCTGGCAGATCTCAAGGTGCTCCCTTGTCTGGGGCATAACCCCCTCGTCGGCAGCGATCACAAGGGCCACGATATCAATGCCGGTGGCGCCGGCCACCATGTTCTTTACAAATTTTTCATGGCCCGGCACATCAACAATCCCAATCACCTGTCCTGAAGGAAGCTTGAAATGGGCAAAGCCAAGCTCAATGGTTATGCCCCGTTCTTTTTCTTCCTTGAGACGATCAGTGTCAATGCCGGTCAGGGCCTTTATCAGCGACGTCTTACCATGATCAATGTGCCCGGCAGTGCCAAGAATAATCTGTTTCATTCGAGGGATCCTTTTTTATTGCTGCTGAGGGACTCGAAAAAACCAAGCTAGGTGGCTGTCCGAGAATAAAGAGGAAAATAAGGGGAATCCTGCTCAAATGTCAAGATGAATGCCGGGCAGGGGCTATGGTCATCTGTTTCTTGCCTTGATATACATCACAAGCCCCATAAGGCCGAAGATATATCCGATTCCGCCGATGATCTCGGTAAGCCCGGGACCCTTATCCTCCCTGATCTTGGCTAGCTCCCGCAAGACAGGTTTCAGGCGGGAGTCCAGTGCCTGTTCCACAATCGCCTTGATCTCCATATCTGCCGGGACCTGGGGCGATGGGACCAACCCGGGGGCACTGGCGCCTTCGCTCTTTAATTGCGATGTCTCTGATGCCGGAACGTCACCTATCTCCTCTGCCTTTAGCAAAAATTCACCTTTATGGCCCATGCCCGCCTCGGCTACAATTTGAAGATCGGTTTTTTGAGGAGGCTTAAAGGAAAATTCACCCTGATCATTGGTGCGGCCTTCAAGGAGTTT
>DIKH01000018.1:4811-12026 GCA_002424495.1 Desulfobacteraceae bacterium UBA5623 | reverse complement strand
TACAATGCATATACCGGATCGCTTGGGATACCTAAAGGAGCGTACTTGTCTGACCGGGGTCTGGGTTTTCCCCTTGACATGAAAAGGGTTGGATTATCAAATAAACCTGATTCCTTAAAAAAATCCTCCACCAGGATTATCCGCTCGTCTTCATCTGCCTCACGCCAAATTTTGACGGCCTTCTGTGCAAACATCCTGTTTGAAAAAATAACCAGAAATAGGCCGCCCGGCCTTAGTATCCTTCCAACCTCACGGAAGACTTCCAGTGGCCGGGTCATATAGTCAATGGACACGGTATTGATGACCACGTTAAAGTTATCATTGGGAAAAGGAAGTCTTGGGTCTGCGTTAATGTCATGAATGACAATTTCGGTGAGATCATGGTTCTTATGGAGTTCATTTCTATTTAAACCGAGTCCCACTATTTTTGATGGTTTTATTTCTTCAGGAATATGAGAATCCCATCCTGCCATCAAGTCCAGGATGACCGGATTTTCTTCAATAATCAGCTCACCGATTAGCGCCTTCACAGTTGATTGGGCAAGGGAGTCCAGGTGATTGACAAAACGATCGGTTTCATAGAAAACGCGGTCATCGCTTTCATCAAGTCTTGTAAAATCATTAGGTTCAAAAAGCGTCCTTGATTGTAACGAATTGCTCTGTTCATTTTTTCTCATCATGTATTCCTCCATAAAAAAAGCCGGGTTTACACTCAGTGTAACCCGGCTCGTGGCCCCTATGTTTGGGCGGGTTATAATTTAAAAAATGCAGATAACATCCCTATGTTCAGGAAATTAAACATGAGGATATTCTTGTCAAGGTTCGCTGGTGAATTCTCTAAATCCTGGGCACTGATCGCAAGTATTATTCTATCCCCTCAAGCTTCCAGCTATTAGAGCCGATCTGCCGGGCAAAGGTCCAGTTCTCTTCAAATTTGACAGGGTTTTGCGGGTCCCCGCTGATAGTATTTCCCGAAACGTCATCTACTGTATAGTCGAGCAGGTTGGCGAGAAAATGCACAGTAACAAAGATTTCAGAGCCTTCCACTCCTGCATCAATCAGATCAACCTTGCGCACCGCAATGTTTTCCAGGCGATTGACATGCCCCTTTTGTTTCATCTCGGCAAAGTGCCCTGCGTATTCGTTCAATAATTGGTCTCCCACAAATGCACTCAAAACCGATGTCTCACGCCTTGTCCAGCCGGCCTGGATCTTAAAGAACAGGTCCTGTGCCGTGTCGTTAAAATTATCCGGATTAAAATCCGGATCCACATCCCATATCTGCCTTACACCGTTAACCAACGGATCATCAGGAGGGATATCCATCATATCAGGGCTCCCGGACGGGCCGGCGATCCAGCCTGCGGAACTTCTGGCATAGGTTGGATTATAATCGCCGGTTGGAGAAAGGGCCGGCCGTCGAAAAAACCTTTTATATAAAAAGTAAATAATTCCTCCGATCAGCAGGATTTCAATCAGCCCTATACCGCTCCCCCCAAAGCCTCCTGCTCCCATGCCATGGGCCATGCCGCCAAAAAGCATGCTGCCGATAGCGCCTCCGACCAATCCTCCGGCCAATCCCCTGGTAAATGACCCTGAAAGACCTGAACCAGTAGGCATGACAGCCTGATTGTTCTGGCGCGGCTGCGTTGCGGGTCTTGAATATGATCTGCTTGGGCTGAAAGAACGACCGCCGCTACGTGATCTGGCCTCTGTAAAATCCATAAATCCGGTGATAAAAAAGAGCGTTAACACAACGATAGCAATAAAAGGGAGTTTCTTATAGGGAGCCATAATCATTTTTAAACAACCTCCATTAACAATCTGACGACATTTAGGGCATGATTATTAACGTCAATACAGGACCCTTGTCAAGTAAAACACAGATGGGATTTACGGTTGTAAACAGATAAGTTGGGTGGGGATTTGTATAGGCATAAAGAGGCAGAAGTCAGCTGCCCTCGGCAAGATCTGATGGCAGCTGACTTTTTTATAATGGGTCTTAAGACGCCAAAGATCGGGTTAGGGTTAAGCAAGCTTTAGCTCAAGTTTTACCGCCTTGGAAGGAACAAAGCCGGATTTTTCAAAAAACTTTAGCATATCCCAGTCATTCCAGTTTACCAATGCATAGATATATTCCACATGAGCCTTTTTAATCTGGCTGATGAACTGTTTCATCAACTCTACTGCCACCCCTTGCCCCTGATAGTCCGGGTGGACTCCAATAGTATCAAGAGAAGCAGTAGGTTCCGGGATACCAAATTCTCCCAGGTAGACATTTCCCATGATAAATCCTATGACCTTCTCCTCATACACTGCAACAAGAGATGTCACCATCTGAGACGACACATCCAGTGCAGATCCGCATTTTCTCTCATAGTAATCAGGCCGTCTTGTTCCCAACACCTTTTCGTCAAGTTCTACAATAGCATTAATGTCCTCTTTCTTCATCACGCGAATCTTAAGCTTGGTAGGATCAATCTTTGTCATTGGTATCCCTCCTTGATTTAAGTTGACATTTGGCGGGGCAGTAATAAAACCACTACCTCCTTGCCCGAGTAATGAGACCTTTAAGAGATTTTCTCACCCTAGGACAAATTCCTAACCAACCACAAAAACAGAAACATCTTTTACTGTTGTAACAACCTTGTTCGAGACACTGCCTAGAAAAAATTCCTTGATGCCAGACAGACCCCGCCTGCCCAACACCACTACACCATAACCTGATTTTGCCTCCTCTATTATATCCCTTGCCACCCCCTTCCTGCACGTCTCAACCTTTGATCGTATATTCCTCTCCCCGAATCCTGCATCCAAAAGGATCTTTCTGGCCTTTTCCTGCGCCTGGTTAAGCAGTTCCCTTTTTTTGTTCTCCAGCGCACAGAAGGCGTTTTTTTCAGACATAAAATATGGGGTTAACTCGGGGCTGTACATATCACATATAACAGCCGTGTCCTGGATGACACTGAAAAGTGTGATTTTGTGGTCCTGCGTAAAGGTGCGCGCAACTTCTTCCACTGCCATCATTGAATTTTCAGAATCATCCAATGCCAATAAAACGCTCTTTTCCATGATGCACCTCCTTGCCTTCCTGGGCCGGTAAGACGATTTTGATATGAGGAATTATTTTTCCAAGGCCCCTTTTATGGACTCCACGGAAGCATCAACACCCAGCTTGCCGGTGTTGATAATAAGGTCATAATTAACAGCGGCGCCTACATCCTCCACAGACATGCCTCTCTCATCCAGAGTCTTTAGAAGCCTTTCACTGATGCTGGCGTTCTCTGCCATTTTCTGGATTATCTCATTGTGAAAATAATCCAGCCCAAGTTGGTCTGCAATCTTTTTTGCAATGATTGAGCCTCCGCTTCCAGGTTCTCTTGAAAAGGTGATTAAAGGCTTGGTAATTTTTTCTCTGCCTTCCTCAGAACGTGTCCTTTCCCATCTCTTGGCCTGATCATCAATGATCTGCTCTATTGATTTCATATCATCTCCTTTCTTTAAGAAGGTAACTTGACCCGAACGTAGAGGTCTTTAATGCATTTTTTTATTCCACAGGGATAATTTCGGTCTTCAGATATCTTCCTTGTCTTTAAAGTAGATATCAGAAAGCTTGCCTTAATGTTGTCCAAATGATAAAAATTGCCTTAAGACTTCAAAAAAATATTTACTAATAGATATGGCAGATAAATGCCCCCTAAAAGGGGTGGGTTACCCTCTTTGGAGGGCTAGATATTGGCATTTTGAGAATACCCGTTTTCATTGCCGTCCTCCAGGGTAGTTGATTGGAAGTGGAGAAAAATGTTAAGCCTTTAATTGGTCTGTTTTATAGTTGCCGGCCCAATAACTTGAAATCCTCTTTTAAAATAATCTATAACAAGTAACCAAAGGTTTCAAGTATATTTCTATTTTTTTTAACACCTGGGTTCGTTTTAAATGGTCCTGAAAAATATATTTAAATACATTCCCCCTCGCTCCGAAGAGGAGATGATTGAGCCGGTTTCAGGATGTGAAGGCATAAGAATTGAACGAATAGTCTCTCAAGGGCACTCTTCTCCGCCAGGCTTCTGGTATGATCAAGACAGAAATGAATATGTACTCCTGCTCAGTGGGAGCGCAGGCCTTTTGTTTGAAGGGGAAGATGACATGCTTGTCATGCAGCCTGGTGATTACATGGATATTCCTGCCCATAAAAAACACCGTGTCGAGTGGACCGACCCCCGACAACCCACCATATGGTTGACAGTCTACTATTAATCCCTATGTGAACTTTGGTCTGATATTGGTTTTCAATAACGCCTGATCATCTTTGCGTTAACAGCTAGAAACCAATGGTTACTGCTTATCTTAGGTTATGACTTGCTTGAGCGGATCTTCGCCGGCCTCAGGATCATGGCGGTCCGTGATGGAAGATAAAGGCTTAATCTGTTTATCCTGTCCTTTGATTTGTCAGCAAGGGTAAAGTGACATTGTCCTTCCGACAGTCTGCCATGCCCGCCGTATTCGGGGGCATCAGTATCCATAATCATCTGATATTTTCCCGCAGGGGCCTGAATGCAATAATCCGTATAGGATCGGACCGGATGAAAATTGAATACAAAAACAAGGCCCGCCCGTTCAAAGGCAATGACCTTGTCATCTGAATGCTCGTGTAAGATTCGCGGCCAGTGAGGACCAAGTATTTCATATCGTCTGGCCAGATTAATCATGTCCTGATCAAAACGGCCCAGAAAGGAATACTTGAGTTCATGATTATCTACAAGCTGCCACTGACGTCTGGCATATTTAAAGGACCAGGCATTTTCCCTGCGGGGAAAATCAATCCACTCAGGGTGTCCGAATTCATTGCCCATGAAATTGAGATAGCCGTTGCCTGATGTGGTGAGAGTGACAAGACGAATAAGCTTATGCAGGGCCATGCCCCGATCCACCCTGAGATTTTTATCGCCTGTGCGCATGTGATAATACATGTCCGAATCAATCAGCCGGAATATGATCGTCTTATCACCCACAAGGGCCTGATCATGGGATTCAGTATATCCGATGGTCTTTTCGTCAGCCCTCCTGTTAGTCAACTCAAACCACAGATAACTTATGGGCCAGTCTTCATCCTTTACTTCCTTTAAAAGCTTGATCCAGAGGTCAGGGACGCCCATTGCCATGCGAAAGTCAAAGCCGATGCCGCCTTTTGATCTTGGGGCCGCAAGCCCGGGCATGCCGCTGATATCCTCGGCGATAGTCAGCGCATAGGGATTGACTTCATGTATCAGTCTGTTGGCCAGGGCCAGGTAGGCAAGGGCATCTTCATCCACGTTGTCTTTAAAATAGCAGTCATATGAAGTAAAGGCCTTTTCCAGCCCGTGATCAAGATAGAGCATGCTTGTGACGCCATCAAAGCGGAAGCCATCAAAGTGGTATTCGTCCAGCCAGAAACGACAGTTTGAAAGGAGAAAATGGATGACCTCGTTTCTTCCATAGTCAAAGCACCTGGAATCCCAGGCAGTGTGTTTTCCGCGGGGTCCGTCATGGAAGTAAAGGTAGGGGGTCCCGTCAAAAAGGCTCAGGCCCTCAACCTGATTGGACACTGCATGTGAATGGACCAGATCCATAATCACCGCAAGTCCCTCTTTGTGGGCCGAGTCAATCAGCTCTTTAAGATCCTCAGGGGTCCCGAACCGCGACGATGCGGCAAAAAAGCTGGAGACATGATATCCAAAAGAACCATAATAGGGATGCTCCGGGATGGCCATCAACTGAATAGTGTTATAGCCGGATCTGACAATTCGCGGGAGGATATTTGCAGTAAACTCCCGAAAGGAGCCAATCTTTTCTTCCTCCTGCGCCATGCCCACATGGGTTTCGTAAATGAATACAGGGCCTGAGGCGGGGCGAAAATTCGGGAGCTGCCAGACATAGGGCCTTCGGGGCAGCCAGACCTGGGCGTTAAATATAAGGGTTACAGGATCCTGAACAACTCGTCGTGCATATGCCGGTATCCGGTCCCCTGCCCCGCCCTTCCAGTGGATTCTAAGCCTGTAAAGCTCGCCGTGATTAAGTGACGATCCGGGAAGCCGGATTTCCCACACACCCTCCTTATTGATTCTCTTCAGGCTAAACGGCTTTTTTTCTTTCCAGCAGGTTATATCTCCTATGAAAAAGACCGCAGTGGCGTTGGGCGCCCATTCACGAAAAACCCACTCATCCTCGCGCATGTGTAGCCCGAAGTATTCGTGTCCGGAGGCAAAATCCGCAAGGCTGAGCTTGCCCTGGGTAAGGTTTTTTTCCTTTTCGTATATGAGTCCGGCGCGCCGCCTCAGGACATCTTCGTATGGTCTGAGATAAGGATCACCCTTTAAAAGCGTTTCAAGCGGATCGTGTCGTTTCATTAATACCAAATCACATAAGGGCGCTGCACGCCACCCCAGACCGGGAGAAAATCGGATCTACACAATAACAACTGAATTTTTAGAGTCCCCGAATGGGGTGGGCACATGTTTATCAGCGTCCAGGTCGTTGTCCCATTGTTCATTATTCTTCAGATATCTGAATTGATATTCCTTGTGCCTTTTCAGATCAACAGTAGCAGTATAGTCCCCGTTTTTCAATCTCTTCATTGGGGTCGCCAGGGCATCCCAGTTGTTAAATTCACCAACAACATGGACAGCCTCGGCAGATTGGGCCTCTTCTTTTGACAGCTTAAAGGTCACCTTGCACACCGGCTTGTTCTTGATGTACTTTTTGATAATGCTCATGATGCCCTCCTTGTGTTAATGTTTTAAGTTTTTAGTTTTTTCCACACACGCAGCAGTTCGCTCAGGCCCCAGGCCTGTGCATCACATCCGCGTTGACTATGCGGATAGTCCCCGTCAAGTATCTCCGGAACATGACCGGTGCAGCCGTAGTGAATATGCCGGATGATGCTTGAAAGCCATGCCAGGGCCGCCCTTTTTCCTTTCTCGCCATAGGCCATGATCCAAGCCTCACAAAAAGAGGGAAATACCCATGTCCAGGCAGTGCCGTTATGATAGGCCGGTTTTCGTCTTGTATCCTCATCTCCTTCATAGGTCCCAAAATATGGAAAATTGGGATTGTTAAGGG
This sequence comes from Desulfobacteraceae bacterium UBA5623, assembly GCA_002424495.1. GTDB lineage: Bacteria > Desulfobacterota > DSM-4660 > Desulfatiglandales > Desulfatiglandaceae > UBA5623. The sequence continues at coordinate 4,928 of DIKH01000018.1, read as the reverse complement.
CCTTTCCCTGGTCAATAATATTGATAGGGTGTCTGACCTCACGGTCTGCAAGGCTGCGTATGGCGCCCGGGACGAGTAGTTCTTCACATGCAGCCACAATTTTCCGGCAAATTACAG
>DIKH01000018.1:0-4656 GCA_002424495.1 Desulfobacteraceae bacterium UBA5623 | reverse complement strand
GCCAATTCCTGCCATAAACCGCTATCTTGAGATGTGTCAATACGTCCCAGAAATGACAGGGCCTTGTGCCACAGGGCCTGGATCTCAATGGGATACCCTTCACGCGGGGTGCATGCAGGAAAGTTTGTGTCCATCCAGGTAAAATGCGCGGGGCTGAAGATAAGGCCGGATTCAGGGTCCATTTTTATTCCATTAGGTGTGCCTGCCATAATGGAGCGGCCCATGTTGATCAGGATATCACGAAGGGACCGGCCTGCGCAATCCATATCAAGCACTGATAGATTCACCTCAAGATCTGTCATATCCGAACAGGCGGCAAAAAACCAAAGCGGCGCATCCGACGTATCCCTGTTACCGGCATTGTCTCCGCGGATCATATTGGGAATGGTTCCGCTTTCTTCAAACTGGCCAAACTGTCTTAGAATCGCCCTTGCATCCTCGGTCTTACCCGCGGCGATCAGGCCTCTGACAAAAATTAGGGTGTCGCGGCCCCAGTCAAGAAACCAGGGATACCCGGCAATGACTGTCTTTGATCTGTCACGTTTAACAACATAAGCATCCATGGCCCTCGGAAGGGCGTCTTTAAATTTACACTCCTTATTATGGTCAGGCGCGGTCTCAGGCTCCTGTTGGGAAAACTGGCTTAAGTCTGCAAGAGGTTCATCCTTTGATTGGATAACCTGCGCAGTCATATTGACAGTCTCTCCCCCGCTAAGCATTACATTAAAATAGCCGGGGCTGAACAGGTCGGAATCAGGATCCATTCCCCTTTCCCCCTCAAGCGGACGGCGGACCATGTAATACCATTCCGGTTCAACAACAAATACGCCTTTAGAGATGCCAAGCCTGAGCATCCGGTCCGGGGCCGGCGCAAAGACAAAGCCGTCTATACCGGCAGACACGGATTGCGGCCAGGACCATTCCGGGCCTGAATATGCCTTGGTTGTCTGATGAAAGTTTCTGTCCTCGATGTCAGGCCTGACTATTAAACCCACCTGTTTCAGATCGGAAAGCCCGCCTGCTACATCTTGTGATCTGTGACGATGAAAAGATATCCTGATTGCATTTTCCTGATCGGCCATCTCAACAGCAATTGTCACATATATCTGCTGACCCTGTCCGCTCGGGATATTATAGCTCCAATATCCACAGAAGTTTTCATCATAGTAAAATGAATCAATACAGTCATTGTTGATTTCCGTTGAATATCCCTGATATACAACCCATACTCTGCACCTGGTCAGCATAACCCAACGATCTACGGGAAAATCAGGGCTTAAGTTTGCAGCAAGGAGGGCATCGTACTTGCTTGAGAGTTTCGCCCAGGCCACATGCGCCCGAAGCATCGCGCCGCGACCATTTGTCCCCAAAAGCAAGAGGGAATTGCGCAACAGCTCGGATCTTTCAAAAAACCTCTTGATCGTCAAAGACTCTTCCCCAGCCAGAAACAAAAGGCGGCCCATTCTGTGTTGACAAGACCCTTTTTCATAGACCTCCATTTCCAGATCCAGCACTTTTGGGCATGCAGCGTTCGGAAAAGGCACGAAAAGCGCAAAGAAAGAGCCGTCATCAGATTGGAGGCTGCCTTCGCATGCAAGGACTATCCTTTCATCTCCCGCCTTTTCAACGATAGCAGCGCGAAACCCAGTTTGAGCGAGGATGAGCAGAAAAAAACCCTGCGGGATCATTACTTCCCGCCTGAGGTCTCGCGGCCACCACCAGGTTATTACCCTTGATTCTTCGCTGTATAAGTTAATACTCCGGCAGTATTCCACAGGGTCTTTGCGCAGGGCGCCTGCCGCCATTGTAAGATCGAAATTTCCAAGGTCCCGCGTGCCGTTATAAAATCTGTGTACATCCAGGGCCGTTGCACGCAATAGCTGCTCTGTTATCCGATCAGGAAGGGCAAATTGCCGCATGGATGCGCTCTTAAGGACAGTGATATCATCCCTGTCCGTTGTAAGGCACAGAACCTCGCCAGGGTCAAGCTCACACGATGTGGTATCCTGGGATGTTGAAACAGTGACCTCTTTTTCAGAGATCAGATCTATTAAAACCCCGCCGTCCATCCCGGCCCTTTTGGCATCCCATGCTGCAACGGTCTTATTCTTATGGTCGAGGTTTACTGCAACCAGGAGCCTTTTTCCCGTCAGGACGTGGTGACGCGACACTGCAACAAAGTTTTCTTCGCCCTTCTGGACCATTGTAAGATCAACTGAATCGTGAAACGCCGGATGGATTTTAAGGATGTTATTCAGACGACGTATATATTCAATCTGGTTTGGCTCAGCGCCCCAGTTAAGGGAATTTGCGTCGTGGACATCTATTTTTTCAACAGCAAACCATTCAACGCCGTTTGCGAATCCGAATCCCCCATGTTGAGATAACAGGGCGCAAAGGGCTGTGCGCATCCTGGCATAGGTCCTTGACTCTTCGGCAAGACGCCTGTTGTCATGGGTCTCGGCAAAGTGTATCATTACGCCTTCAGTCCTTGCGATCTCAACAGGCTCAGACAGATAGCGCTCGATCTGTCCGCGGTCGTAGTTTTGAAAAAGTTCTGAATAAGCCCAGTTCAGATTTGCATTATTAAGTATATCCCGGCTGACGGATATATTGCCTCCCAGGCCCTCCAACAGGAAGATGGCATCAGGAAACTGCTTTCTTACCTTGGCCGTGATAAATCTCCAGGCAGGCATTGGAATCATGTAGCCTGCATCACACCTGAAGCCGTCAACCCCCCTTCGGCACCACAAAAGGAACACCTCGGCCATATATCGCCACAGGCCCTTATTGGAATAATTGAGCTTGGTCAGATCCTCCCATGTAACACCCCATGCGCCAGGGGCATGAATTCTTCCGTCTCTGTCACGGACAAGCCATTCGGGATGGGTGTTGTGGAGCCTGGCGGCCCAGCCTGTATGGTTGATTGCTATGTCAATAATAATCTTTGCATTGCGGCAGTGGACTGCATCGACAAATTCGGCAAACTGCTCTGTTGGTGTAGCCCTTGGGTCAAATTCCGCCAGGGCCGGGTTGACGGTAGTAAAACTAAGGGCCGCATAAGGGCTCCCGAACCTCCCCATCCTGGCATAGGTTGTTGGCGTGGGGTGGATAGGAAGCAACTGAATAATCCTGCAGCCCAGCCTGCCGATAATAAAATCCAGTTCCTTTATCAGGTCCCGAAATGTCCCGGATGGCGGGATTACAGCAAAACCATCTTTGTCAAGGTCTTCAATGACCTGATTGATTTGTGCTCCAAGGTCTTTTCTTTTCGCCTTGTTCGGACCGAACTGTCTTACAAATGCATTATAAATTATATTGGCGCAACAGGTATCAGCCGGTTCTACGTTTATTACTGTGTTTTCCCCGGCAGGCCAAACAGGTTCTGTCTTTCCATCAGGAATGAAATAACACTTTGCATCAAAGTGGCCAACTTCACAAAGACCAAGTGTAACGGAAAATCTGTTGTCAGAGATCTTTTTTAATGGAATATCATACCAGTCCCTGTGGAGCCTGGTTTCATCATTAACGACTTCCCCTATTATCTCATCCTTTCTTGTCTCCGCATGACCAAGATTTGTCCTCAGCCAGGCGCTGCCGTTTTCCCCCTGCGGTGCAAACAGGAAAAATGTCTGAGTATCTCCTCGAAAGGCAAGAATATGTTGGCCAGGTGCCGGTTGCTGAATAATCTTGTCTGAAACGGTCATAGGGTGTGCCTATTTTCCAATCCATGCAGCGCCGAATACACCGGCGGAATCACCAAGAATGTTCTTCAGTATTGGGGTCCTGATGTGTCTGTGAAATGCGTATTTCCTTACCCTTTCCACACCGGCGCTATACAACTCGTCTATATTGGAAAGGCCTCCTCCAAGGACTACTGCATCAGGGTCAAGTATGGATATCAATCCTCCTAAAGATCTGCCGAAATCATCCAGAAACCGGACAAAGGCCTCTTGGCAGTCAGGGTCGCCGTTACGGTAACCCCGAACTATCTCCTGCATTTTCAGCCTCTTTTTGTATCTTCTAAAAAAAGCGGATTCAACTCCTGAGCCGCTGATCTTTGTTTCTATGCACCCTATGTTTCCGCAGTAGCACAGCGACCCATTGGGGTCTATTGAAAAATGGCCCCACTCACCGGCTATTCCATGTCCTCCCTGCCGGACATGACCGTTGATGCAGATACCGCCGCCGCACCCTGTGCCCATAATAACACCAAAAACCAGGCCGTAGTCCTTTGCAGCGCCCAGCCTGCATTCGGCCAGGGTAAAGCAGTTTGCATCATTTTCCATGGTGATCTTTCTCCCAAGGCCTTCTTGCAGGTCCCTCTGAAAAGGTTTCCCAATGAGGCAAGTGGTATTGGCGTTATGGACAAGCCCTGTGTCTGAGTCTATTGAACCTGGAATTCCTATGCCGATGGAATAATTTTCTCCTTCGGGGATTTTTTTTGATGCATCACTGATAAGATCAATGACGGATGATAATATCCTCTGATAACTGTCTCCTTTCGGAGTAGGCCTCCTTTCGAGGTATAATTCGCTCTCGCCATGATCCAGTATTATGACCTCGGACTTGGTGCCGCCAAGATCAACACCCATCCTGTATATGCTACCAACCATTATTCCATTATACCCAGAAATGAATACCACCAGTGAACTG
>DIKH01000309.1 GCA_002424495.1 Desulfobacteraceae bacterium UBA5623 | reverse complement strand
CGTCAATAAAATCCGGCCCCTTTTTAAACGCGGCTATTCTGTAACCCTTTTCCAACCATGCAGCCGCAAGGCCCAGCGAAAGTATGGTCTTGCCAGAGCCCCCTTTTAAAGCGGCGATTGTAATTCGTGGTTGATTAATGAGCATCTCCAAGATCCCAAAAAAATGTCGCTGGCATAGGGCCACGGATTCATGGGATTGTCAATAATAAACTCATGGATTTTAGGGGGTTTTTTTATTGACATTTAAAAATCAATTCGACTATAAAAACAAACTTGTGTTTTTTGGTGGTTATCACTTCGCTCTGATTTTAGGGGAGGAGGCAAAAATACAGCGTTCAGATCTGTGATTTGATCATTAAAATTAATAAGATACAAACTAAGAATCATGTTTACTGGGAGGAGGTGAAATATCAACACAATATTTTTTGGATTTACTCCTTGGACGATACTATTTCTCACTTACTAGAAGGAGGCATATATAATGTTTGAACCAAATGAAGAACAACAAGAACTAAAATATCAAGAGCTTCGGATTTACAGCGACGAAGAGTTGCACAACTATACCGAAGAAGAGCTCAAGAATTTCAAGTGCAAGCATGACATCCCTGACCTGGATGAACTGGAAAAAGGCCCCTGGCCAAGCTTTGTAGCGGATGCCAAGAGAGAGGCCCTGCACCGCAGGAAGCTTGCCCAGGACAGGATGATGATCGAACGGGATGTTGTGGAAGATATGCTGGGACAGGTGCAGTTATCTTTTGACGACGGTGAAACCCACTGGAAGCATGGCGGCATCGTCGGCGTGTTCGGTTACGGCGGCGGTGTTATAGGCCGTTATTCCGACCTCCAGGAAAAATTCCCCTCAATCGCCCACTTTCATACAGTCCGCATCAATCAGCCTGCGAGCAAGTTCTATAACTCAGATTATCTGAGGACAGTCTGCGATCTCTGGGAATACCGGGGAAGCGGCATGACCAACATGCACGGCTCCACAGGCGACATTATCTGTCTGGGGACTTTTACCGAACAGTTGGAGCCGATTTTCTATGAACTGACCCATGTGCTTCAGCAGGATCTGGGCGGATCAGGCTCAAACCTGCGTACACCTGAGTGTTGCATTGGCAAGGCCAGATGCGAATATGCCTGTATTGACACCCAGGCCCTCTGCTATGAACTGACCCACTTTTATCAGGATGAACTCCACAGGCCTGCATTCCCATATAAGTTTAAATTCAAATTTGACGGTTGCCCCAATGGTTGCGTGGCATCCATCGCCAGGTCCGATATGTCTTACATAGGCACCTGGAGAGACGACATCCGGATTGATCAGGAGGCGGTAACGGCCTATATCGGCGGCGAATTCGCACCTAATGCCGGCGCCCACGCTGGAAGAGACTGGGGCAAGTTCGACATAGAAAAAGAGGTGATTGGCCTGTGCCCGACCAAGTGCATGAGGATGAATGGCGGCAAGCTTGAGATAAACAACAAGGAATGCACCCGCTGCATGCACTGTATCAACACCATGCCAAGGGCCTTGAGACCAGGCACGGAGACAGGCGTAAGCATCCTGTTCGGCGCAAAGGCGCCCATCCTTGACGGAGCGCAGATGTCAGTCCTGACCATACCTTTTATGGAGTGCGAACACCCATTCGATAATATCAAAGAGGTCGTGGAAAAGATCTGGGAATGGTGGCCTGAGGAGGGCAAAAACCGTGAGCGTCTGGGCGAGCTGATCCAGCGTCAGGGTCTAGCCAAACTCTTGCAGGTCCTTGAGATCCCACCCATGCCGCAGATGGTCAGAGAACCCAGGAGCAACCCATACATCTTCTGGAAGGCGGAAGACGTACCGGGCGGATGGGAACGGGACATCAACGACTATCGCTCAAGACACAAGAGATAGGAGGTATTAATCAATGGCATTATCTACAGAAAGATTTGGATTGTATAACCCGGAAAAACCCATGGAAAACAGGCTGACGGACTTGGGTCCCAGGCATTTCTGGGAGTATTTTCCTCCTGTCGTCCAGAATAATTACGGAAAATGGAAATATCACGAGATCCTGGAGCCTGGCGTCCTGGTCCATGTCGCGGAAAGCGGAGACAAGGTCTTCACGGTCCGTTGCGGCGGCGCCCGTTTCATGACAGTGGAAAATATCCGTGAAATCTGCGATGTTGCAGACAAACACTGCGGCGGCTATCTGCGGTTTACCACACGTAATAACATCGAATTCATGGTGGACAGCCAGGACAAGGTCGAGGCCCTTAAAAAAGACCTGATGAGCAGAAAGCACGTCTCCGGGAGCTACAAGTTCCCCATAGGCGGCACCGGCGCAGGGGTGACCANNCACCACCCGGAACAACATCGAGTTCATGGTGGACAGTCTCGACAAGGTGCAGGCCCTGAAAAAGGACCTCATGAGCCGGAAATTCGTCTCGGGCAGCTACAAATTTCCCCTCGGCGGCACCGGCGCAGGGGTGACCAATATCGTCCACACCCAGGGCTATATTCACTGCCATACCCCTGCAACTGATGCATCCAGCATGGTAAAGGCCGTGATGGATGAGCTTTTTGATTACTTCCAGGGCATGACGCTTCCGGCCCAGGTCAGGGTGTCCATGGCATGCTGTCTTAACATGTGCGGCGCGGTTCACTGCTCTGACATAGCCCTTCTGGGTTATCACAGGAAACCGCCGATCGTTGACAGTGAAGTCCTTGAGAAGGTCTGCGAAATTCCCCTGGTCATCGCTGCATGTCCGACCGCCGCCATCTCGCCCAGCAAGACGGATGACGGTAAAAAGACGGTCAAGATCAAGGGCGAGCGCTGCATGTTCTGCGGCAATTGCTATACCATGTGCATGGCCCTTCCGCTCTCCGACAAGGAAGGCGACTGCGTGACCGTGCTGGCAGGCGGCAAGATCTCCAACAGGATCAGCCCCCCAAAGTTTTCCAAGGTTGTAATACCGGCGCTGCCCAATAACTTTCCCAGATTCCCCGAGGTATGCGAATCTGTGAAAAAGATTATTGAGGCCTATGCAGCAGACGCCAACAAATATGAGAGGGTTGGCGACTGGGCCGAGAGGATCGGATGGGAGAAATTTTTTGAGAAATGCGACATCCCATTTACCGAGCATTTACTTGATGACTATCGCCTTCAGTATGATACCTACAGGACATCCACCCAGTTTAAGTTCACTGAGGCGGCCTGGGATGTCTCAAGGGCGATCGGCGGCATCGAATAAAAAGCTTATAGGCTTCCGGCTGGAAACGCATCCGGGTGATAACAGTGGATGAAACGTTTCCACGGAAGCCACCAAAAGGAGCGAGGTTATGGAAGACATAAAGAAGGCCATTTTAGAGTTTGCCCAGGCCAGCAAGAAGAGCAAATTTTATTATAATGACATTCAAAAGGCGGTTCAAGAGGTCCTTCCCGATGCCAAAGCCAGGGATATCAAAAAGGCTGCGACCGCGCTGATCAATGAAGAAAAATTGATCTATTTTTCCACCGGCAGCAGTACGATGTATGGCCTGAAAGGCAGAGGGCAAACAGAGGATCATTAGTATCCGCCGGGTGTTGCTGCTAATTTAGATCTCAAATTGATAGCTAAGGAGGCCGCTGTCCATGCAGGATTGCGGCCTCTTTTTATGTTATATACAATAAGGTTTTTTGAGGTGTGTTATGAAGACCCCGCAGGGTTCCGAAGAGTTTATCGCCCAGCAGAAGCTTTTGGAAAAAGAAGAAACAGAGTGCGCCAACTCAAACTACAACCTTGGCGTTTCCCTTATGGAGCAAGGTAGGCTGGATGAGGCCATCGTGGCCTTCAAAGATGCCATTGCAAACAGCGGCAGGATGTTTGAGGGATATGTCAACCTGGGTTATATCTATTTTAAAAAGGGAGACTTGGAAAAGGTTGTTGAGGCCAACCAAAAGGCCGTCCAGATAGAGCCAAGGTATGCCCGGGGTTACGCCAATCTGGGTTTTGCCTATCTCCATATGATGAAGACCGATGAGGCGATTGCCGCCCTTAGCAAGGCCATCGAACTCAACACGGAGATCGTGCAGGCCTGGTGCAATCTGATAAACGCCCATCTTCAAAATGACGACGTGGAAAAGGCGATTGAAGTGGGTGTTAAGACCGTTGAGCTTGCGCCTGATTTCGGTCTTGGCCACAATAATCTCGCCTCTGCGTATTACAACAACGGCGAGTACAAAAAGGCCATCGAGCACCTGGACAGGGCTGTAGCCCTGGGGTTCACGCCCCACCCCGAATTTTTGAAGGTACTGGAGCCCCATCGCTAATGGACTTTACCTATCTGTTTGAACCCTACGACAAGCTGGTGACAGGGGCGGATCAGGCCTTTCGGAAGATGCAGGAAGAATTCGGCGACTGCTTAAGATGTAAGCCTGGGTGTTCTGACTGCTGTCATGCGGTCTTTGGACTTTTTCTGGTGGAAGCGGCTTTCCTAAAATATGACTTTGACAGGCTGGGTCAAGAAGAAAAACAGGCTGCCTTACAAAGGTGCGATCAGGCGGACAGGGATCTAAAAAAACTGGAGGATATGCTAAAGTCCTTTGAAAATGACCCGGCGATGAGGTCCTATACCCTGGCCAGGGCCAGGGTCAGATGCCCGCTTTTAAACGACAATCATGAATGTGTTCTATACCCATATAGACCGATCACCTGCCGGGTATATGGCATCCCCACAGCGATACAGGGCATGGCAAGGGTTTGCGGAAAGGCCGGATTTCATAAAGAGCGGGGCTATCCTGCATTTGATCTGGATGGGGTTCAGCGGGAACTCTATCAGATGTCCAAGGGGCTCCTGGAAAGGATGGGCGAAAAGGATACTGAACGGGCCTCCCTTTTGATATCAGTATCAAAAATAATCAAGACACCTGTGGAAGAACTCATTGGTGCATATACTGGACGTACTGATGCAACAAGTTGATATGTCGTTTAAGATTTGTATTTATCAGGGAATAATCCGCTGGATTATCTTCCTGATAAAGACAAGACAACGACTGAAAGAGTGCCCCAAGTTCTTCCTCTTTAAACGATTTCAGTAAAGAGAGCAGATCTTCTACCCTGCCAGGAAGATACCTGCCTTTTTCTTCTATTATTTTGAGCGCGTCGAAAAAACCTCTGGTTACAGCCTCTACTGAAAAATCCCCTGCCCATGCCGCATCCCTCACACCGTCAAGCCTGTCGAGCCGCATCCTGACAGTCATGTTCAGAAAAAAATAGATGATGGCGATAGCAGGGTTTACGATATCCTCTGAAAAATAGTCCATCAGGGAGCGGTATCCCCTGGCGGTGGTGAGCCTTATGTCAACTGCTCCGTCCGTGTTTCCGACGATGAAGTCCCCTGCTGCATGGTGCCATGGATAGATCTGACAGTAATTATTCATGTCATAATATAGGGTGAGGATCATGGCCGCCTGTCTGATGATTTCAAATGCCTCTTCTGTTGAGGCATAGCGGTTGCCGTTTTTATGATCCCATATACAGATTTTCTGCATGTTATCCCTTTGATCTATAGTCAAATGCCATTCATGATAGTCTTCAAACCATTCGGCCAGCAGCATCATTATGGTTTCTTGCCTTTCACCGCTCTGACACGTCACTTCGCCGTTGTAAAAGGTCTTTGGAAGATAGGGAAGATTAAAAGAGGTATTCAATAAATTCAGTATCCCGCATTCACGGCCAAGCCACTGCCTTCCATCTTTTGAAACCGCTATGCTTACCGCCAGCTTCAGTCGCTGCGCCTTAAGGAAGATCTCAACACTGGCAAGATGATACAGTACTCCATGTTTTTCGCTTCGTATCAGTATCTTGCGGATGTCATCGAGATCCGCTTTCGTTTTTGATCCCACTCCCGATGAAAAAACCGATTGTCTTGCCTGATCCATTAAAATGAAGGTCTTAATTGAGTTGAAATAGTCCCCAAGCGTAAGGAATGGATGCGCCTGTGATGGCGTTATCAAAAATGCTCTTTTAAGATCTTCCGGGCCAAGGGTGATGTCACCCTCCGGGGAAGAGAAGAGGTACTGGATGATCATATGAGATTTTTCAGGGCCTCTGATGCAATCTGACCCACCGTCTTTTTATGAATAAGCCCTTCCTCATAGATCTCGATCTCATGGGATTCCCCCACAATCATTTGAAGGTCCTGCTTTGCCTCGTACGCCCCGAGGTTGCCCAAAAGCAAAGCAGCGTAGCCACGGACTGTGATGTCTGGGTCCTTCAGAAAATCAAAGAAATAAAAGGTGTGTTTACGAAGGATGGAGGGCGCTGACTTAGCTACCCTGGCCAGGGTCTGGAGTGCATCAGCCCTTCGCGTCTTGTCCCCTAAAAATTGATAAAGCTGCGGTGCATATCCGCCAAAGAGTTCGGGTCTGTGGCCGATTATCTCTCCAATGGCCTCAAAGGCCCCCAAAGGGAAGGCGGCGGTATCTGATATGGAATAAAAGAGGCCCTGTAGGAGTTTTGAAATGATTCCAGGATCAGTGTCCCCTATAATCGCGCCTGCCATGCCCAAGGTCTCAGCGGCCCTGCGGCGCAAGAGGGCATCCCCTGAATAAAGGAGGCGCTGCAGGTATCGGATGATCTTCTTGTCATCATGGGCCGCGGTTAGTATTGGTTCAACCTGATACCCTTTAACAAATTCCTCGACCTCCTTTTTCGACAAGGTTTTTGCTTTTTTATCGCGACTGCTGGGACGCGCTTGCTGAGAACGTATAGCCCTTGCAAGGTTTCTTTCAACGCCTTCTGTCGTTACTTCCCGCACGTCCTTATGAAGCCTGACAAAATACAATGCCCCTGATGTCTTTCTGCCTTCAAAAGAACCGCTTGAAACAATTAGATGGGCTTGCAGGTCATAGTTCTCAACAATTTCCTGCAGGTAATCTTCTCCGGGTAAAAGGCCCCATGCCAGGTCCCAATCCATATTGCACCCAAATACCAGGGCCTCAATCATTGCCAAGCCCAATCGGTGTCCGGTTTCATCGCATGCATAGACCGCCCCGCACGAGCACGAGCCCACCGGCATCTCTCCCTGTCTCCTGGTGCCCAATTCCCTTGGTTTTTCTATAAGAGACAAACAAAAGGGACACTCTGGTCTTTTTACTGGTTCTCTACCGGAAAATTTATTCTGAAACATTGGACTCTGTCTGACCGGGTTTACGCCTGGGAGCCAATTGGAAACCTCTTGAGTCTTCATCATACTCAAAGTCCACGATCTCAAACCCAAAACGATTGGATCTGAACTCGATGACCCAATTTTTGTATTGGTCCCCAGCAAATTCACAGTTTATATTACCGATCCGGGCGTCCATACTCATAAGCCTTGGGACAATGTCTTCGTTGAAGATCTCTGTGATGTGTATCCTGTCATCATCACTGAGCAGTTCCTTCGGTTGGACTGGATGGTCTTTTCCGGCCATGACAAAGAATCCCATTGCAGACAACTCAGAGAAAGACAGGAGAGCGCCTTAGCCGCTCTTTTTTAGTTAAACAAGAAGTTATCGTGCATGTCCGGGCAAATCTAGGGTCATACAGCGATTTGATCCACCACCGCAGGATTTTTCGGTGATCCTTGGCTGGTTCCCCCCCGGGCCCACTCCAATAGAATGATTCGTTCTGCTTACTACCCGTTCAAGGTGTGCAGACTGACAGCCGGGGCAGCTAAGATCCACCTTTTCATCGGAACCGATAAATAGTCTTTCAAACATGTTGCCACATTCAAGACACCTGAATTCAAATATGGGCATTGTTGTTGCTCCTGTATAAACTTATAGTCCAACTTATAGTCATTTCTGGCACAAAAGTCAAATTTCACTTTTGATGGTCTGACAGATAAATCATCTTCGCAAATGAAATCCACCAATGGCACGCCTGTTGCTAAATATAGCATACAGATTATTCACGGCATGTTGGATCTTTTACTCTAAATAAAGCGTAACAATTTGGAATAATAATATAAATAGTAATGATAACTTGAAGGCCTTGGGCTTTTGTGTCTGTCTTATGCGTCTAATATTGAGTAAAACGTATCAAAAAAGATAAAGGTTGTTTTGAAAAAATTTCAGAGGAGAGGTGTTGTTATGTGGAATGAATCAGATGGCGAGAGACGAAGGGAAAAGAGACATCCAATATGTATTGATGTCAGGGTAATTGCACCTAAGAATTCCTTCCCGGCCTTAGCGACAAACGTCAGCGGTGGCGGACTTGAAATCAGCACGCCCACGGGAATCAATCCCCAAACAAAGCTGATGATCTTTCTTCAACTGGAGGAGGAATTCGTATTTCACGGGACTGTGATCTGGGCACTTGGAGACTTTGTCAATAAAAAGTGGATTTACAGGGCAGGCATCAGAACGGATACAATTGTATTTAAGAACAGGCAGGCCAACACAGCAGCGGAAAAGGCAGAGATCGTGAACAAGATCCTTCCTCAGATCAAAGACAGAGAGGCAGGGAAAAATGCTCTAAAAAGAATGCTCGCCTGAAAGAAAAATCTTGGATTTAACTCTTTTCGCCTTCTCCTCTCTCCCTGAGGCTTAATACAGGAACCGGACAATAGCGGAATACCTTTTCCGCCGTGGAACCAAACAGCACATTGGCGAGATTCGTACGGCCCTTTGACCCCATTACTACCAGATCAGCACCTTCGGTTTTTACTATATCAAGCAACTCAACAAAGGGCATACCGACACGAAACACCACCTTTACGTCGAGGTCTTTGCAGTTGGCTTGCTCCAGCAAGCTCTGTACCTTTTGAGAACGCTCCTCTTTCTCTCTTTTAGCGTATTCATTTACCGTGAGATCTACATTTGTCTGGAGGATTGACCTCATGGCAGCAATATCCCTCTGATTGACCACATTGGCGACTATTAACTTGGCTTTTAAGGAACTGGCCAGATTAGCAGCATACTTCAGCGTATAATCAGAATAAGCCGAAAAATCAATTGCAACCATGATGTTAGTAATCTGTTCCAATGCAGTTCTCCATCATTGATATTGTCATTTTGACCAGAAAATAGTTTCAAGCCCCTTTTTGATTCACAATTCACATTTGAAAATTCAAAATTGTGCCTGAATGGACTTTTAGTTCAGACACTAAATATCCCTTTTGAATGAAATAGTCTTTGGACCAGGCAGTGTTATTTCAATAAATCCCCTCTGGATCTTTCCGATAATTATCCCGCCCAATTTGGTGCTTAGCCAGATCTCGCTATCCTTGACATCCCATCTGAAAGGGGCCTCGTCGTCATGCACCCTCCAGATGCCCATGCCTTTTTCCTTCAATTCAATCTGTGCCATGGAATAGTTAGCAGGATATCCCCCCTCGACTCTATAAACCCCTTCATAGACGTCCTTCGGCCCGCAAGAAAATAAAGACAACAAAATAAAACACAAGAAAACAATCCGCCGGGCGTTAACATGGTTTGCTCGTTGTAACATTTTCTTCTTACTACCTTTTTAAATCTTGTTGATCTATATTTATTCCAGATTCTCCTAAAAATCTGTCAGAGAAAATCTGTGAAGAACCGATTTTTATCTCAGCCTGTTTTCATCTATCGTCTCCTTGCCAGGCGAGAAATAGATAGATCAGGGTATAGCCTGCAAATCCTGTCGAATAAAAATATTTGCAGGGCAAACAGTGTCCAAAACAGATCTTTGGTTATATGCCACCAGCTAATCGGGTCTCCAGCATTTTCAAAACATCCGCAACTGATAGGCATGCCCCTGAAAAGATTTATGGACTGGCCAATGGCAAAGCCTATTAAAAGCATTGTAATGATTAGTGATGCTGCCTTGGTTGAGAGCCCTATGATCAGAAACAGGCCACAAGTAAGCTCCAGCCACGGCAGATAGACCGCAACAAAATTTAGAATCCAATAAGGAACTAACTGATATGAGGCCAGTGCCTCAGCAAATTCTGCTGGATAAGGAATTTTGGACATACTGGCATAGAGAAACAGTATGCCCAAGTAAAATCTGAGGACAACAGACAGATACTCACTGGTAACAGTTCGTTTTATAATTGACCATAGATTATTCATGGCGTTATGGGATATTTTTTTGCTTTCCAACTAGTCAAACCGCCTTCAAATATCATTTTCTGATCGTGCCCGCACAGGAGAATTTTCCTGGCGATCTGTTCATCATGGAGCCAGCTTTCTGTTGACTCCTCAGAGTCATAGTGGTCAAAAAAATGATGGAAGAAAATAACCCTCAGCAATATAAAGGGTTGAGCACCGCAAAGCTACTTTTGATCTTCACGATATTCCTTTATCTTAGAGAAAAAGGCCTCAATATCCTCTGTAACACCAAAGTGGACTGCCAGAATCTCACAACTCCTAGATACAACAAGGGTACATGGTATCCCTGGCTTACCCAACTTTTGCCAGATAGAGGTATCCATATCCCTAAACAACGGAAAAGGGACATGCATAGATGTCTTCCATTGGTCTGTTTCGTTCTTGTCCATCCCAGCACCAAGGCCTATCATTTTTATGTCATTGGACAATTGTGCGTCTTGCTGAATAAAACCATAGAGCTTGTTCAGAGCAGGGGCCTGGTTCCGGCAGTGTGGACAATAAAAGCTGAAGACCTCCAATATGACTATCTTGGCAGAAATATGATCAATAGAAAAAGGTTTAAGATCTGTTAGCCCAAGATATTTTTGGTCCTCAACTGAATCCGGGGGATTCAAGACAAACTCGGGGATCTTCATTCCGGCTGAAACCATCTTAAATTGCTCTGGGCTGTCGTTGCCAAAGCTCAGAGGGCACTGGATACCCCAGCATATACATACTGCCAGGGCCGATAAAAAGATGGCCAGTTTACTATTGAACATATTCGCTATCTACCTTTCCGTAGACATAACTTATCTCCAAGAAGCCAGTATCAAAACGTTCGATTTTGTCCAAGCTTCAGCAAGGAGATCCAGCCAAAGCAGGACTAACCACAGGAATATACATGATATTTCTAGGATTAATCCCGCTAAAAAGGGATTGAGCCTGATGCAGATATCATAAAATGCGGGCGTTTTGAAAGTGGCTCAAAGATCTATTTTTTGATGTAGCATAGGGGTATTACGCCCATGTGTCAAATAAAAATCTTGTAAAGGTTTAGCTGTTACAAAATCTTTATGTCACAATAGACAGTGCGAAGCAAATGTGAGCAAACATGTTGGCGGGACCATTGCTGGTTCTACCTTTAAGGATTGAAGGGACTTCCAGCAATTCTAGCTGAATCGCCCTTTCATTTGGGCGGTCCGGCCAGTTCGTTGTTCGGAGGTTCCAGCACCTTGAAAGGAGCTATGCCCGGTAAGTTTTTATCGGGAGTCTTGTAAAGCAGAATGCTGATTCGCCGGTTGCGGGGGTCATAGGGGTCTTCCTTGTTGATCAGTTTTTTGTCAGCAAAACCAGTGACCCTGATAATCTGGTTGACATCAAGTCCACTTGTCACCATCTGCTTACGCGCGGCAGAGGCGCGGCCAACTGAAAGTTCCCAATTGGTATAATCCTGAGACGGATATGCCCTTGCATCCGTATGGCCCTCAATGGCTATCGGACCTGAAAAGTCTTTAATGTTTTCAGTAATCACCTTGAGCACCTCTTGTGCCCTGCCTGTAAGCATAGTGCTGCCAGTAGGAAACATCATCGAGCCCTCATTATCCACCATCTGGACACGCACGCAGTTTTTAAATCCATCAACTATTATCTGTGATTTCACATCGGCAAGTTCTTTCTCGATTATTTTTTTAAGGCGTGATTGAAGTTCTTCTTTTTTCTGCTGCTCTGAAATAATGTCTTTCTTCGGCAGAGACTGTCCAATGGCCTGAACCTCTTTACTGCCTTTTCGGTCTTTTTTGGCTTTCTTGTCTTCTCCGGTCGCCTCCCTTTCCATGACCGCTATAGGGGTCATGGCACTTTGGGAAAGATCAATCAATGAAGAGGATGAACTGCTCTCGAAGATGCTGAAGTATTTGAAATATGCTGACACTCGCGCCCGTTGTTCATTAGATGTCATGGTCAATAGCCAGAGCAATAGAAAAAAGGCCATCATGGCGGTCACAAAATCGGCATATGCGACCTTCCAACTGCCATGAGAACCGCCATGTTCCTCCGAGTGCGTGCGTCTTACCCTTCTTTTTTGCCCTTCCATTGCTTCATTTGCTCTTCAATTTCTTTTGTGGTCGGCCTTAAGGACGCGGGGATTTCCCTGCGTGCAGCCTCGATGGCGACCGTTGGGTTACTGTCAAATTTATTTATGGCCACCTTTATGACATTGAAAACCACCTGCCGATCCTTGACCTGATGTTCCAGATTGGTGGCAATAGGCCCGACGAATCCATAAGCAGAAAGCACCCCCAAAAATGTGCCTACAAGGGCGGCCCCGATGCTGTGTCCCAAAACCTCAGGGGGCTCACTGATTTTTTGCATGGTTATGACAACTCCCAAGACCGCTGCTACTATGCCCAGAGCAGGCAGCGCATCAGCCACCCTTGCAATGCCCTGGGAGGGGATCATCGCCTCCTTGTAAGATACCTCAAGATCAATTTCTATCAATTCGCTGACTATATCAGGGTCCACACCAAGGACAATAACACCCAAATTTTCCTTTATAAAACTAACAGCCTCTTTATCGGCCAGCATTTTGGGATGCCGGCGGAAGAGTTCACTCTTTGCCGGATCTTCAATTTCCTTTTCCAGCGAAAGGATGCCCTCCTTACGCACCTTGATCAGTATGTCGTAGAGGAGCAGTAAAAGTTCAGAAAAAGCCTCCTTGGAAGATCCTTTGTAGGAGAAGACTTTTTTGACATCATTAAGAGTTGCCTTAATAATATTGCCTGGAGATGAAATAATAAAAGCTCCCGCGGCTGCACCAAATATTATGACAAGCTCGGCTGGTTGAAAAAGGACGCTCAGATTGCCGTGTTCCAGAAGGTAGCCTAAAATAATCATACCCACCAAAACAGCTGAACCAATAATAGTATTCATAAGATTCCTCGGTAATTATGCACTCATCTTAGGAAGAAGAATCAATAGGCATTTTCCCTTTAGATTTCCTCCTTGTCTGTGTTGTGTAGATACCCCAGCTGATTTCGCAGCATCCCGCGCTGACGATGCAAGATATGGCGTGAGAGCACCTCTCGAACATCATCTTCCATTTCAATGAATGCCACTGCCACTTCAAAGGACTCTTCCGTCAGCTTTTGCACCCGTTCAACCAGGCCACACACCAAGAGCGCCGAATAGGGAATGGACGACAGCATCATCTTAATCTCGATCAGGTCCCCAACGGCATAGGCATCGGGGAGCGTCAAACAAATGCCACCTTCGCTAAGATTTACCTGATAGTTCTCAGCATTGATCAGACCGCTGTCCCGGGTTGAAAGCCTAGCCAGGATAAGATTCAACTTGGCATCTATTGCCGTCAGCATCCGCAACAGATTGGAATCGCTCAGCCGGTCATCATCAGCAAGGGCAGGTTCAAATGACTGCTGCAACATACCTGGCATTAACCTGGCCTTTAGTGCGCTGGCAGCTGGTGGCATCTTTTTAAGAATCAGGGGTATGACATCATTGACTCTAAAAAATTGACGTTTTTCCATATGGCTCCAGTTGGGTTGTTATCAGCCTGACAGAGACTGTCTACCCTCCATTATTGGGTGTTGCTGACTTTCTAATAGAAAAATTGGCCCGCGCCCAGTTGTCAATTTACGCAGGGTATCGTATCACGCACCTACGAGCTGCAAGAAGCTTGCCATACAGCTTTGATTGGGCAAAAGAAGGTATGAAGTAACAGGCTTTGATTTATCTGACTGAATTTTTGGCCTCACTATGGAGACCCATGAAGGGAACTGGTAACCTAATTTAACGGGATTTCTAATAAATATATGGGATTATGGCTTGACCGGATATCCATTTTCCATCCAGAGCTCTATCCCACCTTTCAGAATCATTGTGTGCTTATGTCCGCGGATATAAAGCTTTTTGGCTACCTGCTCATCATAATTGCTGCTGAAGGTCCTGCCATATACGATGACACCTTTTTCCTTGTTCATATCACTAAACCCCATCATATACATAATATCAAACAGGGCCAAGGGCATATTGACAGCGCCTTCTATGTGCATCATATCATAGAGGGTGGAAGGCCTTGCGTCCACAAAGACGGCATCTCCGGTTTTGTGCTTTTCTGCCGCAACAGTGGTCTCAATCTCTAATACATCCTTTTCAGCAACAATATTAGGGAGCAGTCTTATCCCGTTGGGATTTGAGTTGTTGAAGATTATGCCGCACAACAGGCTCACGGAAAAAATGACAAACCAGTCAATCCATGAGGATCTGGATACTTGGAGCCGGCGTTCAGACTTCTGTTTAATTACCTGAATATTCCTTGCGAGATACTTGGACATCTGTTTGGCAAAGGCAAATGAGACGCTGGGCCATTCTTTTAGAATCCCGTCAAACTGGTCCTTGGATAAAACAGTAAGATGAGTTTCATCCATTGTCTCCACATTTACCCACCTTAAATCATCTGTCAGGATTGCAAGCTGGCCGAAAAAATCACCCGCACCTAACTTGGCCAAGAGGATCTCCTCTCCCCTCTTGCTTCTCTTGGAAAGACGAACCCTTCCGCGATTAATCATGTAAAAACTATCCCCTGGGTCACCCTCTCGAAATATGATTGTATTGGGCGGAAAAACCAGATACTGAGCACCCTTTGCAAGCTCGACCAGTTTGTCTTTGGGCAATTCCTTAAACAGTGGGTTATTCGCCAGGCAGGTTTCTTTTTGATCAGTCAATGTCATTATGGCTGCTCAGATGAAAGGCTTTCAATGAGGACCTCTAAGCAGAATGGTCACTTGTGGGCAGGGAAAAAACAATGGACACAAGTTTCCTCTCATATCCTTTTCAATGAAATTTTATGATACTTGCGGTTCTTATCAGTAATTTCCGGTTAAGTATTTGCATAGGTTGAATTTGTTGAAGGAATTATGTTGCTGTCAAATTCAGAATCAAGAGAGTGATTTTCAGCATCAAGCATTTCATTTTGAATTTTTATGCGGAGCTCGCGAACTCTTTTGATGGAAACTTTCTCGTTATGATGCTCACGGCAATAAATGGCGAGCAATAGATAGGTG
>DIKH01000272.1 GCA_002424495.1 Desulfobacteraceae bacterium UBA5623 | reverse complement strand
AACTGCATCGAATCCGCCGGTGTCTACAAGGGTCAGAGGCCTGCCCTCAAAGTCTGTTGAGATCTCAAGCCGATCCCTTGTAACACCAGGACTTTGAAAAGTTACACAGCAACCGGTCTGAAGGATTCTGAATTTGAACGGTATCATAGTCCTTTTAAAATGTGGGTCAAGATGATTCCTCATCTAACCCTGTTGAAAAATCTTTGCTTATCGGCCCGAATGTTTTATTGGTAAACGGACATTGCCCTTGGAATCAATGCAGTTTCTGCTATGGTGTCCCTAAGGAGTGACAAAATGGAATTTCAGAATCTGTTTTCACCGATCAGAATCAACGGTATGGTGCTGAGAAACCGCATTGTGATGACAGCCATGCATCTTGGATACACACCGCAAGGAGATGTGACTGACCGGCTGATTGAATTTTACAGGCTCCGTGCAAAGGGCGGGGTCGGACTTATTATCGCCGGAGGCTGCCGGTTTGATGCCTTTGGCGGCATGCCCGGCATGATAGGCATAAATGAGGATAAATGCATTGCCGGCCTAAAGAGGCTGACCGAGGCAGTCAAAGAAAACGGGGCAGGAATCGCAGCCCAGCTCTACCATGCAGGCAGATATACGCACTCTTCCGCCATCAAGGGAGATGCTCCCATTTCCGCGTCCGCGGTCCGTTCCAAGCTGACCGGTGAAACCCCCAGGGCGCTTGATATCAAGGAGATCCCCGGAGTGCAGGGGCTTTTTGCACAGGCGGCCATCAGGGCCAAAGAATCGGGTTTTGACGCAGTGGAGATCCTTGGGAGCGCCGGTTATCTGATCAGCCAGTTTCTCTCGCCTATCACAAATCTGCGCAGGGATGAATATGGCGGATCTTTTGAAAATCGGATGCGCTTTGGCATAGAGGTGGTTGAAAGGGTGAGAAAGGCGGTAGGGCCTGACTACCCGGTGTTTATGCGTATTGCCGGGAATGATTTCATGGAAGGGGGGAACACCAACCAGGAGGCAAAGGTATTTGCCTCGGCCCTGGAAAAGGCGGGCGTTGATCTTTTTAACGTGACCGGCGGCTGGCATGAGACCCGTATCCCCCAGTTGACAATGTGTGTTCCGCATAAGGCCTATGTCTATCTTGCCAAGGGTATTAAGTCTGCGGTTACTGTGCCCGTTCTGGCAAGCAACCGGATAAATGATCCGGCAACGGCCGAAGAGATACTTAAAAATGGAGAGGCCGACCTGGTTACTATGGCAAGGGCCCTGATTGCCGACCCCCAACTGCCTAAAAAAACAAGGGAAAATAAGACTCGTCTGATCTATCATTGTGTGGCATGCAATCAGGGCTGCTTTGACAACATCTTTAAATCAGAGCCTGCAACATGTCTTGTCAATCCATGGGCGGGGAGAGAATGGGAGTTGCAGTCCCAATCGGCGCCCGCGCCCAAAAAGGTGCTGGTCATTGGCGGAGGGCCTGGGGGTATGAAGGCCGCCTGTATTGCAGCAGGCCGGGGCCACAAGGTGACGCTTATTGAAAAAAATGATAGGCTTGGCGGACAATTGCTCCTAAACCGGAACATACCGGGGAGAGAGGAGCTTGTCACGGCTGTCTCGGATCTGAGCAATAATCTTGAGGCCTTAAACGTGGAAATCATCCTGGGCAAGGAGGCTGATATCCAGCTAGTAAAGGATATCTGTCCTGATGCTGCTGTCATTGCAACAGGGGCTGTGCCCATGTTGCCTGCCATCCCTGGCATCAATGGATCTAATGTTGTCCATGCCTGGGATATCCTGGCTGGTAAGGCGACTGCCGGAAAAAGAGTGGTCATTGTCGGAGGAAATGCGGTTGGGCTCGAAACCGCTCTCTACCTTGCCCGGAAAGGGACTCTTTCGCCGGAGGTCCTCCATTTTCTGATGATCAACCGGGCAGAGACAGTGGAGACACTTTTTGCCCTGTTGGACAGGGGTGACAGGGATGTGACGGTTGTAGAAATGACTATGAAGCTCGGTCAGGATATTGGTGCCTCCACGCGCTGGACCGTGCTTGCGGAACTGGAAAGACTCGGTGTCACGCTTCTAAAGGGGTATAAGGCGGCTGAAATAACCCTGGAAGGGTTAAAAACAGAAAAAAACGGAGAGATGCAGCTTCAAAAAGCGGATACAGTGGTCATCGCTGCGGGCTCAAGGCCTGAAAACTCCCTTTTCAGTCGGGTTGAATCCCTGATCCCCGAGGTTTATATTATTGGGGATGCCAAGGCGCCCAGACATGCGCTTGATGCTATCCGGGAGGGCTTTGAGGTGGGGCTGAAGATATGAACATAAAAAAGGCGATTAGTCCCGCCACGGCGGGATTAGCATAAGGATTTTAACCCCCTTCAACTTTTAACTACTTGAACTGTTAAACGTTTATAAAAAATGTTTTGCATCGGCAATGTCAGACTGGAAAACAACCTGATTATGGCGCCCATGGCAGGGATCACCAATCTGCCTTTCAGGATGATAGTCAAAAGACTGGGTGCGGGCCTGGTCACATCTGAAATGATCAGCGCCATGGGGCTTGCCATCGGGGATAAAAAGACGCGGGATTATCTGATGAGCGACCCTGCTGAAAGGCCTCTTGCCGTACAGATATTCGGTGCAAAGCCGGAGGCGATGGCTTTGGCGGCGGAGATCGCTGTTGAAAACGGGGCTGGCATAATAGATATCAATATGGGCTGTCCGGCTAAAAAGGTGATAAAAACCGGCGCAGGCGGGGCACTTTTGAGAGATCCGAAAAAGGTGAGGGAAATTGTCACCGCTGTCAGGAAAGTGTGTCATGTCCCTCTTACGGTTAAGATACGCTCCGGGTTGTCGGCCGGGCCGACAGTCGCCGAGGAAATAGGCCTTATGGTTGAGGACTGCGGGGCGGATGCCTTGACCGTTCACCCCCGTTTTGTCACCCAGGGTTTTTCAGGCCATGCTGATTGGGCTGTGATTTCAAGGGTCAAGGAGCGAATAAAGATTCCGGTCATAGGAAATGGGGATATTGTAAGCCCGGTACTTGCACAAAAGATCCTGACTCAGACCGGGTGCGACGGCGTAATGATCGGCAGGGCGGCTGTAGGCAACCCATGGATATTCCAACAAATTCTCTCGCTCGAAAACAACGGCAACGCCGCAGAGCCTTTGCTTTCCGAACGAAAGGGCCTTATCCTGGAACACTTTGCCCTGTTAAGCCGGATCAAGGGTGAAATCAGGGCTGCAAAAAACATGCGAGGCATGCTGATCTCTTACACCAAGTGTCTTCCCGGGAGCAGGTGCTTTCGCAGCAAATTCGCCAACATAAGCGGCCTTGATACTCTGGCTGCCGCTATTGATTCGTATTTTTCTTTTCTACAAGACGGTTTAAATTCGGAGAATCTGCTACCTTGAAAGTAAGACTGGCAAAGACAGCGGGCTTCTGCATGGGCGTGCGCAGGGCAATGGAGCTTGTCCTCACCGAGGTTAACAGAAAAAAAGGCCCCCTTTTTACCTTTGGCCCATTAATCCACAACAATCAGGTTCTGGATCTTCTTGCATCGAAAGGTGTTAAAGCTATTGATGATCTAAAGGGTATTACTAACGGCGCTATTGTAATAAGGGCGCACGGTATCCCTCTCCAAACAAGGCAGGAGATAAAGGACACGGGCCTTAAGGTCATTGATGCAACGTGTCCGAAGGTGGCCAAGGTCCAGGCGCTTCTTCGCTACCATACCAAAAAGGGCTCGACAGCCGTTATAGTGGGAAACCGGGGGCACGCAGAGGTCGTGGGCCTTTTGGGTTACTGTAAAACACCGGCCCATGTAATCGAGACCAAGGAAGACGTCCTGAGCTTACCAAATCTTGAGCAGGTGGTTGTGGTTGCCCAGACTACACAGAACGTCAAAAATTATAGCGAGGTCGCAAAGGCCATTAAAGAGAGGTTTCCCTCAGCACAGGTCCTTAATACCATCTGTAACGCCACATTTAACCGCCAGATGGAGATTCGATCATTTGCCGGTCAGGTGGATGCAACAGTTGTTGTTGGTGGTTTTCACAGCGGAAACACCTTGAGGCTTGTCCAGGTGTCAAGGGAATCAAACACTCCCACCTTTCACGTTGAGACGGAAAAGGACCTTGACAAAAATATGCTCTCCGGCATGAAGGTGATAGGTGTCACTGCCGGTGCATCCACCCCGAATTGGATGATAAAAAAGGTTGTGAGCGAGATTGAGGGTATCAGGGGAAAGACCGAGGGTGCTGTTTCCCACTGGCTGAAACGTTTTTTCAAATTTCTGCTTGCAAACAAGGTCGGAGTATCATCGGGGGCGTTTTGTCTGTCCTATGCGACTGCGTTTTTGGTTGAAAGGGCTGCTGGCCTTACATTTCCTTTTCTGGCATTCCTTTATATCTATGCCATGCATGTCTTAAATCGCTTTCTGGACAGGGGGGCCAGCGCCTACAATGACCCGGAGCGGGCGGCGTTTCTAATAAAACACAGGCTGTTTTTGATTATTTCAGGGGTCGTCGCCGTTCTAAGCGCCGTGTTGATATCTTATCTAATTGGAATGAAGACATTTATCGTTCTTTGCGGCCTAAGTCTCATAGGGCTTGCCTACAGCTTGCCCCTTGTGCCGGAAAAGGCCAGGCACCGATACTCCTATTACAAGATCAAGGATATCCCGGGCTCAAGGAGCCTTTCGGAATCCCTTGCATGGGTGGCCATAGTTGCAGTGCTTCCGCTATTGGAGGCCGACCATATTGCCTGGACTGCGGCACTGATCTCATGTCTTACCGTATTTACGATGAGTTATGTCAGATCCACCATGTTTGATATGTTCGATGTCCAGGGAGACCTGATCGTGGGTACTGAAACCCTGCCCATCAGCCTTGGAAAAAGAAAGACCTTGTTAATTTTAAAGGCGGTCCTTGTCGTCGTCTGCCTGTTTCTCATCTTGTGCCCTTTCCTTGGCTTTGTCGGCTGGTTTTCCTATGTTCTCCTGGTGCCTGTGATAACCTTGTCGTTCTGCCTGCTGGCCTATGAAAGGCGCTGGGTTTATCCTGGGTTTGTCCTTGAGGCCATGGTTGAAGGCAATTTTTTGATCGCAGGGCTTCTCGCCCTGATCTGGCAGGCCCTGTGATGGCCGATGTAAGCGTGATCATCCCTACTTTCAACAGGGAAAAAATGGTGGCGGCCGCGATTTCATCTGTTCTTGGACAGACCTTCACCGGATACGAGGTCATAGTCGTTGATGACGGCTCCAGCGATGAAACAAGAAAGGCTGTCAGCGAATTTGGAGCAAGGGTAAGGTATTTCGCCCGCCAGGCCAATTGCGGGGTCTCTGCTGCAAGAAACACGGGAATCATAAATTCAAATGCCCCTCTTATCACCTTCCTGGATTCTGATGATTATTGGCTGCCCAAAAAGCTGGAGGTGCAGATGGATTTTTTTAAAAAAAACCCCCATGCAGTGGCGTGCCAGACCGGGGAGCTATGGATAAGAAACGGCAGGCGGGTCAATCCAAAGAAAAGGCATGAAAAACCATCCGGAGATATATTTATACCCTCCCTTAAGCTGTGTCTCGTAAGCCCATCGGCTGTGATGTTAAAGAGATCTCTTTTAGATGAAGTTGGCCTGTTTGACGAACTGCTCCCCGCCTGCGAAGATTATGACCTGTGGTTGAGGATTGCGTGCAGACACCCTGTATACCTGATTGCTCAGGAACTGATCGTAAAACAAGGGGGTCATCCGGACCAGTTATCCTTGGCCCACATGGGCATGGATCGCTTCAGGATCAGCTCTATTGTAAATCTCCTTAAAGGGGGGCTCTTGAATGAACAACAGCGCAAGGCAGCCCTGGATGAGTTATCAAAAAAATGCAGAATTTACGGTGAAGGCTGCATAAAAAGGGGAAGAGCGCAGGAGGGGAAATACTACCTCTCACTTCAGAAGGAATTCCACCTGTTATGAGCTTTCGGCATAACTTTTCAAAAAGTCCGGGTGCAAGCGGGCAG
>DIKH01000250.1 GCA_002424495.1 Desulfobacteraceae bacterium UBA5623 | reverse complement strand
CAACTGCCGTTTTTAGGATAAAATGTTCCGTATCGCTGGGTATGGCCGAACGGCCGCAGTCCGATTGAACCACAGGCCTGCAGGATATATTGGCGAGTTCCTTCAGCCTGGGAACTTCCCGCAATGAACATCCATCCAGGATTACAACGCATCCGTCTTTGTATTCTGAGAAAAAGTCTTGTATGGTCCTTACAGGATCAGGAGCGGCGGTAAGCTCCCTTGAGTAGGAGTCGGCGGCTGCGGTCAGTAGAATCTCTTTTTCATTCACAAGCTCTTCACCGGAAGCCAGATATCTTGACGGCAATTCCTCAGAACCTTTAAAACGATCAATGGTCCAGACCTCGGCCGTTAGCCATTGGATAAGCGCGGGCAGCCGTGGCCCAGGCCGTGAAAGGTGATCAATTGAATTTTCATCAATTCCATTCATCATCATTGCCCCGATCATCCAAGGGGATTTCTTCCTGCGCCTGTCGCGCTGATATCCTCCACCTGGCCATATACTTCCCATTTCGCATGTTGGGAAGCGATTCGCAGAGCCCTTCAAGTTTCGCCTTGTCCATGGGTCCGGGGATAGTTAGGTCGAGCTGTGCCTCGAGGTCACCGTTTTCCGTTAATCCGCCTCTTAAGGCGCTGGGAAGATCCCCAAAGTTTGCATTTTCATATCGGGCAAATATCTGAAATCGGGCGCTCAGAATAATAATCCCTTCAACATCGGCAAGTTTCTCTGCAACTCCCTGGCGCAGTTCACCCAGTGTTTGGCAGTAGGCTGTTCCCATTTCCTCAGTCGGAGAATGGGGAGCAGGGATATCAGGCCTTGAAAAAATATCAATTGGCCCGGGTTCGGGCGCCTGAGGTATGGGTCGGCCGAGTCCTTTTCCCTCAGCAGGAGGGCTCGCAGGCCAGGGAGGTGTAAGAACGGCCTCTGGTAATAGACCCTCTCCTAAGGAGACATATTCACCGCAAAATCGGCCTTTCTGATGTTCCAGTCCCAGTATGCGGTCTTTATCCTGCACCAGGGCAACAATGGCACTGGAAACATCGGGGATATTTACCGGCACAGGGAACCCCAGCGTGCTTCTGTAGATACGGTCAACCTGTGACACAGTCTTTCCGTAAAAGGAATCCAATCGGTCCTTCAGATGGTCTACAAAAAACGGAGAAGGAAAAAGCTGCCTTCGGATGTGCTCAAGCACTGCCTGCTTATCCGAGTTCTGACCCAGTGGTTCTATTTCAAAAACCGATTTTTCAGGTGTATCACCCCAGCCTTCAACCCGGATATAGACAAGGCCGGCAGACCTTATAAATGTTAGGGTGTTCTTACGTTCCTGTTGACAGATGCGCTCATAGCGTTTGCCTCTTTCGGCTGTGCCGGCGCTCGGCGCCAGACTGGAGGCGGCAATGGCCCTCTTTGCGCATGCGAGGATGTCAGGGTTTGTCAAAAGGTTTATGGTCTCATCCCTGGGTTCTAAAAGAAGAATCTGGTTTCTAAATTCCGAGCTAAGGTACAGAGCATATCTTTCAAAAGAAGACAAACGCCGGGGTGAAAGGATAAAGCGCAAGGTATTTTTCGGCAGTTGATCAAGGGCCGCCTTTGTTTCTTCTATGTCTGTCATTACAACAGCTTGCTTTACTTCCCGGAAGAGCTCCTGTTTCCATATTGTCTTGACCTCTTCACGCGCCCTGTCATCTGGAAGACGTATGGACTCGATTTCCACCTTGGCATTTTCGTTTTCTTCCAGGTCAAAAAAGAAGCGGCCTTCACGTTCATGAAAGTATGACCCATACATCCTGAATGTTTGAAGTGTGCTTTCAAACTTGTTTGGATCATTGCCTGGAGCCGCCACGTGCCTAACCAACTCCTGTCTTGAAAGCCCCTTGATTCCAGGGGCAAGGCTTGCCAGCAGCACGGCGGATGCCAGGGCTTCAGCATAGGGTTGATTTTTCAGATCCTGGTAATTTCTTTGTGCGCAATTGATCAGATTTCCGGCAGGGTCGAGATCCTGCAACCTGTCTGCGCAAGCGCTGTCAGAGAGTTTGGCATGCCCCGCTGTCAGCAGATATGAGCCTGAAGGCGCAGCATCTATCATAGAACCCAGCAGTCCCAGCGCCCCGCGTGTGCCCTGAAAGCCTACGGTCCCGCTTATGCGCTCAAAAACCAATTCTATGAGACCGGGCAAAAAAGGGAAGGAATCGCGCAGTCTTGCTGTGTATTCGTCCGAGGTATTAACCCCGAGGCCTTTCCAGGTATTGATGTAGGACCTGATCAGAGCATCTGCCGCCGAACGATCATATGAATGCGCATTGTCGAACAGCCGGTGACGAACAATCGCGGCGCGGTCTTCCGGATTTCTGAATCTCAGCTCCACCCTGGGAGAAATACGCTTCAGGGTGGATCCAGGTTCTACTGTTCCATCATAGATAGCGGCAAAAAGTGTAACCTGTAAGTTACGGTTAGCCTCCTCAGAGAGCATCTGCAAAAAACTCAAATTTTGACTTCTTCTGGCCGAATCCACGATATTTGAGATGCCCCTTTCAAGCTCATCAAATATCAGGATCAGATGTCTGCTCCCAAGCGCCCTGCGCACTTCATCAAGGTTGGGTGGTTGTGTCTGGCTCCATCCGGCTTTTAGTTCCTCATCCAGGACAGTCCACAGAGAATCAAATGGCAGATGGTAGTCAGTGAATTTTTTGATAATGATCAGGGGATCATGTGGAGGATTCCAGTCATAATTATTCTCCCGCATCCATTTATTTGCAGGCCCTGCACTGGCGAAGAGATGGTATGCGGTAAGAAGGGCGTGGGACTTGCCCAGACCCTTTACCGCCTCTGCCACAATAAGGCCACCGCCTTCGGCATGATTTTGAGAAAAGCGGCGGCTTAAGGCTCGCAGCATGGCATGGAGATCTTCTGAGGGGTAAGTAAGGTCCAGAAATCTTTCTGGTTCACGCTCAATGCATTTTGCCGACCCTGATCGCAAGCGTTCAAGATCAATTACCCCGTCAACCTGTTTTGCTGAATGAAATCTTTTCTTAAGCATGATTCATGATTATACCAGATTTCTTGATATGTCAAGAAAAAATAATATTTTTGTGGCAGCGGTGGTGCGAATACCATTAGCCCCTAGGTTAGGCATATACTTCTGCGGTTGGGATTATTTGTGGTCTTAGTTGGCCTTTACGATCAGGGTTTGACCAGGATAGAGTTTACTCTTGGCCGTCAGATAATTGATCTTTAGAAGCTCGGCAAGATCCATCCGGTGTTTATCGGCAATTTTACGTGCGGAATCTCCCTTTGCGACCTTATAGCGTTTGGTCTTCAGCGATGATGCCTTTTTGGTCTGTGCGGCACTTGAAGGCTTGGCCTTTGCCGATACTACTGTGGCAGGTTTTTTGACTCCCTTTGCCCCCTTGTCTGCTTTTGTCTTGGCAGTTGCAGCTGTAACCGCCGCAGGAGGAATCTTCAGACTCTGCCCCGCTCTCAGGCCGGAACCCTTAATTTTATTCAGAGACATTATAGCGCCTGTAGTGGTGTTAAATCGTGAGGCGATTTTTGCCAGGGTATCCCCTTTTGCCACCACGTATTTTTCAGGTCTTTTCTGAGGCGGAGAGGCTGACGGCTGGGGCGATTTTGAAATGCTTGCATATGTGGCGCCAGAGGCGGAAACCTTGAGCCTTCGTCCGACGCTTATACGTTGACTGCTTGAAATATTGTTTATCGAGGCGATGGCCTTCACACTTGTTCGATATCTCCTGGCGATAGAGGAAAGGGTTTCACCTTTTCTAACCACGTGAGTTGTAACGGCAGGGGCCTGTTTTGAAGGACTTTGCCTGGCCATAGTCCGCCTTTGCGGGACAGGCTTGGCATAGACCGGTGGCTTCCATACAGGGACCTCGCCGATTTTTGCCAGGACTGTTTCTCCCTTGCCCCTGGGGACCCTAAAGTCATTATAAAGGCCGTCAGGAGTGCACTGATGCCTCAATGCGGGGTTTAGCTGTTTTAAGACATCGGCGGATAGCCCAACTTGTTCTGACAGGGCATCCAGGTGGACCTGCCTGTTTATCCTTATCTTTTCATACTCCAGAGGTTGATCCAGAGAAAGAGAAGTGAACCCATGGGCCTTTGGATCGTTTACAATGTGTAATACCGCCAGAAATTGAGGGACATAGAAGGCGGTTTCAGCAGGAAGCTTTTCATACAGATCCCAGAAATTATCCAGGTAATTGATATTCTGGGTCCTGATCTTTCTTAAGACCGCTCCCTCGCCACAGTTGTATGCGGCAAGGACTGTTGTCCAGTCCCCGAATAGCTGATGGAGTTCCTTTAAGTAGGAAATGGCGGCTGCTGTGGATTTTTCGACATCCATCCTTTCATCAACCCAGGTATCCCTCTTAAGGCCGAATTTATATCCTGTAGAGGCGATAAACTGCCACATCCCGAGTGCCCTCGCCCTTGAAAGTGCCTTTGTCTTGAAACCGCTTTCAATCAGAGGCAGCCAGGACAACTCTTCGGGGAGCCCTGCCTCCTTAAGGGCCTGCACAATGGCCGGACGATATCGTCCGGAGCGGTAATAGGCATTGAGAAAGAAGTCCCTCAATGGCCCCTTGAACATATCAATGGCTTTTTTCACATGGCAATTCATGTCAAGGGGGATCGCCTTGTGTTGCCCGTTAACTACTGTGAATCTGGATGCGTAGGCCTCTGCAATGCGCTTGGATATAGTAAAGCGCAAATCTTCTTTCTGCTGCAATATCCTGGGTGGGGCATCATCTGAATTTATGCTTAGGA
Source organism: Desulfobacteraceae bacterium UBA5623 (assembly GCA_002424495.1). Taxonomy (GTDB): domain Bacteria; phylum Desulfobacterota; class DSM-4660; order Desulfatiglandales; family Desulfatiglandaceae; genus UBA5623. The sequence continues at coordinate 4,577 of DIKH01000250.1, read as the reverse complement.
TCAGAGAATAGGCCTGATCGAGCGCATTAATGGTATTTTCTATATCGCCCCGCTCACGGTAATCGTTTGCTGTCTGACAATACTCCAGGGCCGAGTCAAGGATCTCCTGTTGAGCCCTTTCCTGCGCGGTCATGTTGGGGGACGTAATTCCAATTGGCTCAGCAGGACAGCTTGAATATCCCTCATCTCCAACCGTTCCCGTTTCAACACTCTGGTCTCCCAATTGCTTGACCAGCCTTACTTTGGCCTTATCGGTGGCGCAGCCTGCACCCAGAAGGGATAAAATTATTAAAAAAACAAAAGTGGCGCTTGCGATTGTTGGATGAAACTTCATATTCTACCTGTGACTACTTAGGAGGAGTTACTTAAGGGATATTGAGACTCACGAACAAAATTTATGGCCAAAGAAATATATGAAAACCATTGAATTGGTCAAGAACATATTATTTTCATTTTCAGGATTTGGCATAGCTGTGAAGCCCGGCCAGGTAATTGACCCCAAAGTAGGTAAAAAGGACACATAGAAAGCCTGCAAGGCACAGCAAGGCAATCCTCTTGCCCTTCCAGCCCCTCACCTGGCGAGAATGGATCACAGAGGCATAGATCAGCCAGGTGATCAGAGACCATGTCTCTTTTGGGTCCCAGCTCCAGTAGGTTCCCCATGCAGAGTGTGCCCAGACAGAGCCTGTGATGATCCCCAGGGTCAACATGAGAAATCCTATTATTACCATTTGATAATTCAGCTCATCCACAATCCCCTTGCCCGGGATTATGGCGAGGAACTTATTGCCTCTCTCCGGCGAATCAAGACGTTTTAAGAGATACATGATACTCAGCCCGAAGGAAAGCCCGAAAGCCGCATAGCCAAAGAAACAGGTGATCACATGGGCTATGAGCCAGTTGCTCTTAAGGGCCGGGATAAGCGGCTGAATGCCTTCGCTGATGTCAGGGGAGAAGGAGGCGTAGGCAATCGCCAGAAACGCCAGAGGCGTAATGAACGGCCCTAATGTCCTGTTTTTAGTCCTGTTCTCCACGATGAGGTAGAGAAGGATAACGGCCCAGGCAAAGAATATCAGCGATTCATAGAGATTGGACATAGGGGCATGACCGATACCCATCTGATGAGACCTTATCCACCTTAAAACGATAGCCAGGGTGTGGCCGATGAAGGTAACCCCCGTTACAATGGAGGCAAGTCGGCCAAAATAATCCCTTGCCATAACCATCATCAGCAGATAGAGGACAAATGCCCCGAAATAGACAAACGTTATGCTGCTCAAGATAATTGAATCAAGCATCTTTTATCCCTCTACGTGTGCATTCAGGCCTTTTGTCAGGTGTATGAGCTCCCTTTCCAGCCCCACCTGGTTTCTGCTTGCGGCCCCTGCAATACTTACGCTGATGCCTTTTTTGTCAGGCAAAAGGCGGACCCATATACGTTTGTGGGAAGTGAAAAAGGTAATGATAAAACCTGCAATGATCAGAAAAAAGCCTGTCCATACGATGGGGACCCCAGGGTCCCTGTTTACCTGGAGACCGGTGTAGTAGCCGGTTTCCATCCCCTCAAGTATGAATGTATAAGGTTTAAAGGCCGAGGGGTTGAACTTTGGAGACATGAGCATTGGGCCGGGTAGTTTTTTTTGGATCGCCTCATAGCCCTTAAACACCCAGAAATTGACCTCATCTCCTTCTATGGGCCTGACGGCAATCTGGACGGCAGGGCCGGTATCCATGAAGTTGGCCTTAACCCCTGTTACAGAAAACGTCCCCTCATTTCCTGGCAGTTTTACCTCTGCCCCAGTTTCTGTTTCAAGTGTAATCGCATGATTTTTTGCATCGTTTTTGATAATCTTCAAGTGGACCTTTTTGCCCGGTATCGTTCCATAGGAGGCCTGATAAAAGGTTATCCCCCTGAATTGAACCGGATGATTGACCATAAGGGTTTTTTTCTCCGCCTCTTTTTCATCCGCAATAAAGGTCAACTCAGAGCGGTATTCCTTTGGCATGCCGTTGTCGTAAAAATCCACGGTGAAGCTGTCGCAACGGACAGCGAAGCCCAGTTTCAATTCTTCATCTCTTTTTCTCAGGCTTACGGTGTCAATCTGATCTCCTTCAATGATATTTACAAAGGCCTCAAATCCGAAAAATGATCCGGCAAGGGCGCCGATCAGGATCAGGAGCACGCTTGTATGGACGACATATACGCCAAATCTGGAATAGCCCCCTTTTTCAGCATAGAAAAAATACCTGTCTTTATCCGCCTTGGCCAGTGTCTTTCTGTAGTGACTTTTAAGAAACTGGCCGACCTTATCGGACACATGGGAGATATCCCCTTTTGCAAAGAAGTGCTGGCCCGGAAGGAGGTCTTTAAAGGGTTTTTCTCTGTCAGGCCGCACCGGTGCGCGGAACAGGCTCCATGTACCTGGAAAGCGGTTAAGGGAGCAGATGATCAGGTTTGCTGACAGGCATCCTATGAGAAATCTGAACCATAATGAATGATACATGTCAAAGAGATCAAGGAAACTGAAAATCCGAAACCATACCGGACTTAACCCCATGGCGAATTCCGCGCTTTCGCGCTGTGATGCCTGGGGGATAAGAGTCCCAATGATTGACGCAACGGCCAGGAGGATCAGAAGGACGATGGTAAGCCTTACCGAACTAAAAAGGCGCCAGATAATATTATGTTTTTTTTCAATCTTTGCGTTTGTCATAATTAACGGGATCATGGATTATCGGCCAATGTATTTTCCTTATCCCTTTTCATGATCAACAGGGGGGTCAGGAAGGCCTTTAGCCCTATAACACGGATCATATCAAACTGCAATTCCAAATCACTTCACAAAAGGTTTGACCATCTTTGCCCACATATGTATTAGTAATGTCTCTTAGCCTTTTTTGGCGATATATCTTGAAGGAGAGGGCCTTTATGCTTGATCTCAAATTAGTCAGATCAAATATTGATGTCATCAACGAGATGATCAGAAACAGGGGTTATGATCTGGATATCTCAAAGTTTGAGACGCTGGATCGCCAGAGAAGACAGAAATTGACTGAGCTGGAAGAGCTCCGCTATCGCCGCAATGTTGTCACCGAGCAAATCGCGGATATGAAAAAGAAGAAAGAAGACGCATCAGGTGTCATAGCAGAGATGAAGCAGGTGTCTTCGGCGATCAAGGAAATGGAAAAGGATCTTCCACAGTTTGTTGAGGCATTGGAACAGCTTTTAATGTTTATCCCGAATATCCCGCACGAATCCGTGGTCGTGGGTAAGGATGAAAAGGACAACCCCGTTATAAGGTCATGGGGGGAGAAGCGGCAAATGGACTTCACCCCGCTTCCCCATTGGGAGATCGGAGAGAATCTTGACATACTGGATTTTACCAGGGCGGCAAAGCTTGCAGGTGCCAGATTCACCCTGTATAAAGGGCAGGGCGCCAGGCTTGAAAGGGCGCTTATCAACTTTATGCTGGATATCCATACTAAAGAGCACGGTTATACGGAGATATTGCCGCCCTTTATGGTCAATTCCGCCAGTATGACAGGAACAGGCCAGTTGCCCAAATTCAAGGAGGAGCTTTTTAAGATCGAGGGCTGGGATTTTTACCTTATACCCACTGCAGAGGTCCCAGTCACAAACATGTACAGGGAGGAAATCCTTGATGAAGAGGCCCTGCCAATCTATCATGCCGCCTACACGCCCTGCTTTCGCTCCGAGGCAGGCTCACATGGAAAGGATACGCGGGGGCTTACCAGACAACATCAGTTCAACAAGGTGGAATTGGTAAAGTTTACGAGGCCGTCGGACTCCTACGATGAGCTGGAAAAATTGACGCGCAATGCAGAAGAGATATTAAGACGTCTTCAAATCCCCTATCGTGTGATCTCTCTTTGTACCGGTGATCTGGGTTTTTCCGCCGCCAAGACCTACGATATTGAGGTGTGGCTTCCAGGCCAGGGTCTTTACAGGGAGATATCCTCGTGCAGCAACTTTGGCGACTTTCAGGCCAGACGCGCCGGCATCCGGTTCAAGCCAAAGAAGGGAAACAAAACCGATCTGGTTCATACCTTAAATGGTTCGGGGCTTGCAGTAGGAAGGACAGTTGTTGCAATCCTGGAAAATTACCAGCAGGCAGACGGCAGGGTCATCATTCCCGAAGCGCTCAGGCCATATATGGGTGGTGACGACACCATCAGCAGAAAAGAATGATAAATAAAAATATTTCTCCCACCAACTGGCGGGATTATCAGGCAAAGCTCAAGAGGGCTAAGAAGAGGCAGGCCTTTTTAAAGAGACTTCCCATTACAGTGCTGTACTCAGGGTTTTTGTCCCTGATGCTTTTTGTCCTTTGCCTTCTAGGATTTTGGATTTTTGAACATCGGAGCCAGGCAGGTGTGCCTGCCCCGGAGGTTGTCAGGCCTTATATCAGGGAAATTGAAAAGACGATGGGGTTTGCCCTGCATGACACATCCGGCGCTGTCAGGCCATTTAGTGAGTTGAGAGACAGGATGTCCGGACAGGATCTGCTTAGAGGGCTTGATCTTGACCCTGAAAATCTCGCGGATCAGATGACACT
>DIKH01000144.1 GCA_002424495.1 Desulfobacteraceae bacterium UBA5623 | reverse complement strand
GGAAACTGGTCAAGGACCCAGGGCCGGAGACACCGGTGAACACCTCCAGGTGTGAGAAGCTTAAAAGGCTAAGGGCAAGACGGGATGTTTAATGCTTAATGTTTAATTTTTAATTAAGGAATAACCCCTTGATTTAACCTCAACAATTCAACATTAAAAATTAAAAATTCAAAATTATAAAAATGCCTCTTACTCGGAAACAGATAACGATACTGCATGTTGCAAAGTCCAGTCTGGGCCTGGATGACGACTGCTACAGGGATGCGCTTTTTGCCCACGGCGGGGCGCGTAGCTCTAAGCAGCTTGATTTCAGGGGTTATATTAACGTGATGAAGCACTTTGAACGGTGCGGGTTTGAGAGGAAGGTTGAAGGTGGAAGGCTGAAGGCTGAAGGGACTGCAACGGTGCGGCCGGGCATGGCGACTGAAAAGCAGATTAAAAAAATCTATGCTCTGTGGTGGAGCCTTGGGCACAGCTATTACAATAAGGGTAAAGAGTTCCAGGCGTTGCGGGGATTTTTGAAGAAAAGGTTTAATGTGGAGCATGAGCGGTTTTTGGATTTTGAAACGGCTCACGCTGTGATTGAGGCTGTTAAGGCGATTGGGGGACGGAGGAAGGAATGAAAAAGGAATTATCGCGCAGAGGCGCAGAGACACAGAAGGTAAAGGATTTTTTCTTTTATGTGGGGGAGTTGGAGAGCGAGGAGTGCTTTTGCGGGCGGAACAAGCAGTCCGGCAAGGCGCTATGTTTTAAGTGTTTTCGGGATCTGCCTTTTGATATGCGCAATGGGCTGTATCAGCAGATCGGCAACGGTTTTGAGGCGGCCTATGATGCGGCGGTCAAGTATCTGGAGGCGGTGAACGGATGAAACCCGTTGAGATCAGCGTCAAGGATGAGATCCTGAAGTTTAGCCGGGAAGAGCTATTATTTTTGATCTTCAGTAGGGGCATCCTAACCTATTCAAGATGGGATGTTCGCCATGCCAAATCGGAGGTTATGCTCCGGAAGGCGAAAAAGATGACGGATGAAGCATTGGACGAGATGCACAAGTATTCCGGGAGCAGAGAGCATTATGAAAAATGGAAGGCTGCCGGCAAAAAGTTTGATCGGGCTCAAACCATATATGACCGAGCTTTCCGGTATTTAGACGGGGAAAGGTAATTAATGAAAACTATTGAGATCAGCGTGGCGGTTACACCCAGTTTTGTGCAGTTATTTAATTACAAAAACCCCCGCATTGCTGCCCAGGCCGTGGATGAATGGTTAAAGGTCGCAAACGTGGGGGATGAGATAACCGTGAAGGTTGCGGAACGAGACGGAGGAGAGGAAGGATGAAAAAACTGATAACTGCCTTTGCTTTGATACTGCTCCTTTCCTCCACGGTGGATACTGCTACTCCTCCTGACGGGACGGCGCGTTTGGCCCCTGAGATTATTGAGGCGGCGCACCGTTATCATGGCATCCTGGTGTCGGAGCAGGATTTGAGGGGCAACTGCTATTTTTATCGTGGCGGCGTTAGGTGCAAATTGTTGAGCGAGGCGTTTCTGGCCTTTTATCGGGGGAAACGATGAGCGAACGGCTGACGTGCCCATACTGCGAGAACTCAATTGATGTGGACATGGTTGAGATGGCAGGGCTTTGGCGGGAACGCTCGGAGCTGGCCGCTAGATTGGGATCCGCTTTTCGGCTCTGCAATGAATACCTGGATTCCTTCAGGGCTGCGCCTGACGGCAGGCTTTCATTGAAGCGCCGGGTGCGGCACCTTATGGCCCTTGCGCACCTTTGGGAGACCGAGGAATTTGAGTTTAAGGGCAAGAGGTACCGGGTGAACAGGGCTATTATAAAGGATGCCCTTACCAAGGTCTGTGAGGCCGGAAAATTCGGGTTCTCGGACCATAATTACCTGAAGGTGATCATGGTCAAGAGCTCGGAGAGGGTCAGCAGTGAAGGGTTGACGGCCAGGGAAGAGAAGAAGAGGGAGGAAGGCCGGAGGTTGAAGGCTGAAGAAAGGGCCGCCCTTGCCCCTGAACCGGACAAGGAAGAGTTTAAGCGGAAAATAGGCGAGATTGTAAACAACATCGGGAGGGCCATGCCATGAAACTGGAAGATTTGGGGTTTGATCCCAGGACAGGGCTGCACGACAAGCGGCTTACCGCGGCTGAGAGCAAGTTCGCGGGCATTATGTGGACCGACCACGTGGGGGCGGAGAACGCCATCTCGGCGGATTCGCTTGCTATCCAGTATCATCTGGGCGTGGTCCAGGATGTGGAGGAGTTTTTGACGCGGCATGAAAAATCCACGCTTGAGGAATGGAAGCGGGATGTGCGGTACCTCCAGAACCATTTGCTGACCGAGCATGAAAACATCCCGATCTATTCCCGCTCAGGTTCCGGCGGAGGCTACTGGGTGGCCCTGAGCGAAGACGAGGGCGAGGCCTTTTATTCCAGGTTCAGGAAACGCGGGATGACAGGGCTTGTCAAGGCTGCACGCGGCAAAAAGGCCGTGCTGGTGGACATGGTCAAGCAGTTGTCTTTCGAGTTTGAGGAGTTGCAGGACAAGACGGCCTTTGTCCCGGTCCTCCACAGGGAGATGCGAGGCCAATCCTTTCCTGCGCCTGTTGAGGTTGTGGATGCGTTTCTTGAGCGGATGCTCAAGGATCCTGAAAAATTTGCAGATGGTTTGAGAAAAATCGGGAAAAAGTACGGGGGAGTACTGCTGCCCAGGGAGCAGATCGCGGCCATGAAGGCAAAGGCCTCGGAGCTGCAGAAGTTGGTTGCGGAACTGTAAGTAGAAGGGTGAAGGGTGAAGTGTGAAGGGTGAAGTGTGAAGGGTGAAAATATGAAATGTATTAGTCTGCATCAGCCCTGGGCCTCGTGGGTAGCTATGGGGTGGAAAACGATTGAAACCAGGGCGCATAAACGTTTCAGGGGATTGGCAGGGCAACGGATTGCTATCCATGCGGCGAAGAAATTTGATGAATACGCCATCCCTCATATGGCTTATCCATACCTTGTGGCCCGGGGGTACTGGAACTATCACACAGACAACCCCTTTGCCCTCGCCAGGGGCTGCATCCTCTGCACTGTTTTTGTGGCGAAACACCGGAGTGTCACGGCTAAGGACGCACCTAACGCCCTATGCGACTGTAGCGGCGGCGGGCTGTATGGTCTTGTTTTCAAGGACATTCAGTTGCTCAAATATCCGCACCCATTCCCAGGGCAGCAGGGGATTTTTGACGTACATGATGAATTTTTTATCTATAATTAAATCCCGCCCTGGCGGGACAACATTAATCCCGCCCGGGGCGGGACAAAATTGCCTGTTCACCTGCACACAACACGGATCGCCTGTGACCATGATGAAGCGGGCGTGTATTGCTCGGCAGCAGCAGGCGCATGAAAACATTGATGAGACAGGCAGGCATGTCAGGGATTTACCTATGTCGTTTGAAAAATGCATTGATTGCGAACAAGGGAGAAAGATTATGGAAGAAAATCAATCCACCGTAGGGGCGAACCTTGTGTTCGCCCGGAATGCCGATCCGGAAACGGACGCCGGCACGGAAAACACGGAGCCCGCAACACGTAACGCGCAAACCGAAACACGTCCGGCCCTGCGCACCTGCAAGAAATGCGGGGAGGAAAAACCGGAGACGGAATTTTACAGGACCAGTGGGGGTGGGCTGGATTGGGCCTGCAAGGCATGCAAGAAAAAACGGAGGGCGGAGAACAAGAGGTTGAAGAAGGCACGTGTAGGGGTAGGCCCCCGTGCCTACCCGAAAAAACCGGGGCCTACAGACATCGTGCAGAAAGGGAGTGACGGGCGATCACAAGGATCGCCCCTACAGAGGCAGGTGGGCGGGGATCATTACAAAACGTTTGTCATTCAACCGATTGAATTTATCACCAGGAACGGATTGACGTTTACCCAGGGTAATGTTGTTAAGCGGATATGCCGGTACAACAAACCAGGCGGCAAGGGGCATGAAGATCTGCACAAGATCATCCATGAGCTTGAGCTGTTGATGGAATTGGAGGCGTAGGCATGAGCGCACGCAATAAATGCACCTGCGGCAGAAAACGTAATGATCACTCCGACCTGGTTGTTGTTATGAGGAATTGCAATTACTCGGCATTTAATGGGTATCATC
>DIKH01000407.1 GCA_002424495.1 Desulfobacteraceae bacterium UBA5623 | reverse complement strand
TTGCTATTCATGGGCCTTTTTTATAGCATAATCTTTTTCAGGAAACCTTACGTACCCACGCAATTCAAGTAATCCTGCCAGAAAAATGGCTGCTGCGGAGGCATCCTTATATCTCCTGGGATAATCAGCAGGTAAGTCCAAGTCCCAAAGTGGGATATTATCAGGGGGAAGGTGATCAATCATATTTTGGAACTGATATCTTTCACCCTCTTCATAATCTCCTCAGTATCAAGTGTAATGATTTTTCTGTCCCTCATCAAGACCTTACCATTTACAATAACATCTCTTACATCTGAGCCTTTTGCCGAATAGACCAGTGTAGATATCGGATCATAGGCCGGACACAGATGGGGGCTATTGAGGTCAACGACAACAATGTCCGCAAGTTTCCCAGGCTCGATTGTCCCTATCTCATCTTCGATCCCAAGCACTGCTGCCCCATATGAAGTGGCCATTTTAAGGACCGTCTTAGAGTTTAAAGAGGTCGGGTCATTTGACATGACCTTGGCGAGCTTGGCGGCGGTATCCATCTCGCAAAACATATCGAGATTGTTGTTGGATGCACATCCGTCCGTACCCAAGCCCACTGTCAGACCTGCGCCAAGCATGTAAGAGGCCCTGCTCACCCCGGAGCTTAGTTTCATATTGCTCTCCGGCACATGGACGATCTTTGCCCCATGCCTCTTAAGGCAAGCTATCTCCATTTCATCAAGATGCACTCCATGGGCCGCTATCAGGTCTTCACATAAAAGTCCTAGTTGATTTAGGTAGTTCACCGGCCTTTTGCCGGTTTTCTTAACAATCTCCTCCACCTCTTCCTGTGTCTCTGACAGGTGTATCTGGAGAGGAACATGAAATGCCTTGGATATGTTCATGGCTTTTTTGAGTGTTTCTTCAGAACAGGTAAGGGGGCTGTGACAGAACATCCCAAGCGTGATATTGTCGGAGAAATCCCGCCATTTTTCAATAAAATCACCGGCGATTCTTAGATTATCTTTGGGATCTGCAACCCCGGGCGAGGGAAAATCCAGCACACCCTGTGCGATTAGTCCTCTCAGCCCTGATTGATGTACCGCACGCACTGTCTCGTCTTCAAAAAAATACCCGTCCGCCATGCAGGTCGTACCGGATGCAATCATCTCAGCGCACCCAAGGAGCGAGGCCCAGTATACGGTCTCAGGATTCAACCATTTCCCCTCCAAAGGAAAGATCTTTTCATAAAGCCATCGTTTCAAAGGCAGATCGTCAGAAACGCCTCTGAAGAGTGTCATGGCCAGATGGGTGTGGGCGTTAATCAGCCCCGGCATAATGATGGCATTTCCTGCATCAATTACCTCTGTATGGCTGTCAGTAAAACAATACTCATTTTTATTGCAGATGTCCGTGATTCTTCCGTCACGTATCAATACCTTGGCGTCAGATATTGGCGCCTGGTCTTCCTTCATGGTTATTATGATTCCGCCTTCGATTATCAGATCAGGCGCCGGCCTATGAAAAAAAGCCTCATCATCGCTTATTGAATAATCCATGCTGTTAAGTCTCCCTATGATTTAGGGGATGCCCCCTAAATTTCCTTGACACAGATATGCCCTATAAGTGAAATTATGCCTCACATTCTTCTAAGGAGTCAAAGATGGCCATTATCGTCCCTTTCAGGGGAATAACCTATAATTTTCATTCAATGCACGACATGTCAAGGCTTGTTGCTCCTCCCTATGATGTCATATCGGAAGGGGAACAGGAGGAGTACTACAGGGCTGATCCTCACAATATTATACGTCTCATTCTGGGAAAAAGAAAGATTGGAGATACTGATTGGGACAACCGGTACACCCGCGCAGCAGATACTTACAGGAGATGGGAATCTGAGGGCATCCTTGGACGTGCGGATGAGCCATTCATCTACCTTACCTCCCATACCTATGACCCGGGGGACGGAAAACCACAAAGGACAAGGTGGGGTCTCATTGTCCTTGTGCGTATTGAGGATGAGGGCTCAGGAGTAATACTGCCCCATGAACAGACCTTTTCAGCCCACAAGGATGATCGTTTAAAACTTATCAGTTCATGCAACGCACAGTTCAGCCAGATATTCGGACTTTATGAAGACCCCTCCGACACAATCATGGATGCATGTAAAAATGCGGCGGACATGCCGGCCACCTTTAGCTTTGACTTTAAGGATGGAACAAAGCATCAGATGTGGAGCATAAACAACCAGTCTCTGTTCAAAAAGGTGGCGGAACTCATGGCAGACAGGTCCATTTTCATTGCAGACGGGCACCATCGCTATGAGACATCACGCAATTTCAGAGACATCATGAGGAAGAAGCATGGCCGAAGACCTGCAAACAAGTCGTATGAATACGTGATGATGTACCTGTCCAACATGGATAACCAGGGCCTGACCATCCTTCCTTCACACAGACTGATAAAAACCGTGCCTGATTTTGATCTCAAATCATTTCTTGAAATCCTTAAGAGATGGTTCACTGTAACTGAAGTTCCTTTTAGAGGCACATCTATCTTTGAAGACTGTATTGGCCTCAGAAAAATCATTGAAGACGCGGGACATAACAATACCGCCATGGCCTTTTATGTAAAAGATGCAGGTCAATTTTATATGCTTACGCTAAAGGCCAATGCAAGGGATGAAATGGGGGCGGACATCCATCCGGCGTTAAAAAACCTGGATGTCCTGGTGCTGTCAAGGCTTGTATTTGAAAAGGCGCTTGGTTTTGATAAGGAACATATGGATAACAGCGATATTTTCCATTATGAGAGCAACATGGAGAAGGCTGTTTCCGAGGTCACGTCCGGCAACTGTCAAATGGTGTTTCTTCTCAATCCTACCAGGATTGAACATGTCAAGGAAATTGCAATGAACTCCTTGGTCATGCCTCGAAAATCCACCTTTTTTTATCCCAAGGTATTGACCGGTCTGGTGTTCAATAAAATTGATCCCAATGAAACAGTTGACGTCTTCTGAAATCAATCTTCTCCCAGATGAAGGAATTGATCTGTTTCTAGGAGGCAGGCTAAGACTTATCCAGTCAAAAGACGGCTATCGTTTTTCCATTGATGCAGTCTTTCTTTCAGAATTCGTTACAATCAGGCCTAACGACGTTGTGGTTGATCTGGGGACCGGCTGCGGGGTGATCCCTCTGATCCTGGGCCTGACAAGACCTTTTGGATACGCACTTGGCATTGAAATTCAGGAGGCCCTTGCGGACCAGGCGGCAAGAAATGTGGCCATCAATGGATTCAAAGGAAAAATTGAGATTATCCGGGGAGATATAAGACACCCGCCAATTGGCGATAAAAAAGCAGATGTGGTAATCTGCAACCCCCCATACCGCAGGGTGAAAAGCGGCCGCATAAACCCTGACTTGCGCAGGGCCATAGCAAGGCATGAACTCCTGATCTCTATTGATGACATATTACGCACAGCAGTGGATATTCTGAAAAAGAAGGGAAGGCTCGCTATTATCTATCCTGCTGAGCGTCTGGCGGACATCCTGACACGCATGAGACGCTTTAATCTTGAGCCGAAAAGGCTGCAAATCAGTTACCCTGACCCGGAAGCAAGCGCAAAGCTGGCGCTCATAGAGGCTTACCCAGCGGGGAGACCAGGGATGGAGATTCTGCCTCCTTTGATCGGGCAGGGGAGGTTTTCTTAGACGACAGCTTATCTATTATTCCCAACCTTGAATTCAATCCTATCCACGGCCTTCCGGCCTAGCGCTTTATTCAATTTTCTCCTTATTTCGTCCTCCATATATTGCAATTCCTGGAACCAGATAGGGCCGGAAACCATGACCAGGAGTTGTCTGTTTTTTATACTCAACGGCCGGGCGTTTCCGGCGATAACTGGACCGACCACACCATCCCAGACCTTCCAAATGCGCGCGTCTTCGAGATTAAACGGCAGAGCGCCGTTTGCAAACAATCCGGTTATAACGTCCTTCAGTGATGCAAATGAGTTATTGTCTCCCATGAAATCAGCTTAATTTTTTTGTGCTTTCAAGTCAAGCAGTGTCAGGCAAGAGACGATTATCCTTGACGGCACGGGATTTCTTCTATATACAGGATTAAATACTCGTTCACATCTCAACTGGTTGGGATTAACAGGGAGGAGAGGACAAACCAACACTCTCCTGATTACGCTTTCTAAGCTGATTAATCCCCAGTAAAGATACCCATCATTTGACAGAGAATTGAATTTCTCACCAAACAAGGAGTAGAAACTCATGGCCTGGGATTGGGATAAGCTTCAGCAACAGCATAAAGGGTCCAGACCAGGGGGCGGCAGTCAGGGTCAGCCCCCGGGATTTGATGAGATTATAGAAAAAATTCGCGGGGCAAAGGGAAAACTGCCGGGTAGCGCCACGCTCATTGTCATTGCCCTGATTGTTCTCATCCTGGGCTATAGCTGTTTCTATACCATTTCTCCCAACGAAGTTGGCGTGGTGCAGCGGTTTGGAAAATTTGTGAGGATTGAATCGCCCGGTCTCAACTTTAAACTTCCAAACGGCATAGAAAAGCTTACCAAGGTCAAGGTGGATTACACCTACAAGGAGGAATTCGGCATGCGGACCGTCGAGCCTGACATTCGATCACGCTTTTCTTCCGAATCATCATTTCTTAATGAATCTCTTATGCTGACAGGGGATCTTAATGTGGCCCTGGTTCCGTGGGTTGTGCAGTTCAGGATCAATGACCCTTACAAATTTCTCTTTAAGGTGCGAAATGTGCAAACCACTCTCAGGGACCTTTCCGAGGCGGCGATGCGCCTTGTGGTCGGAGACAGGAGTATTAACGAGGTTATCAGCAACAGGAAAGACATAGAATCTGAGTCCAAGGAACTCTTGCAAAGTGAGCTTGATTTTGCAGAGACAGGCATCAGGGTGGTAAACATTCAATTGAAGACCACTAACGTGCCGGAACCTGTCCAGCCGTCTTTTAACGAGGTCAACCAGTCGGTTCAGGAAAAGGAGAGGATGATCTACCAGGCCAGAGAGGCCTACAATAAGGAGATTCCTGCCGCAATCGGAAATGCGGAAAAAACCATCAAGGCGGCGGAGGGCTATGCCCTTGACCGGGTCAACCGCGCAAAGGGTGATGCATTGAGATTCTCCCAACAATATGAGGAATACTCAAAGGCCCAGGATGTCACCCGTAAGAGGATGTATCTCGAATCTATTCAGGAGATCCTGCCTAAATTCGGAACCAAATATATTGTGGATGCCGATCAGAAAAACCTCCTGCCCTTTCTCAACATGGGCGAGGCCAAAGGAGAAAAAAAATGAAATTAAAGGCGCTTATCATTGTCTTGGCTGTCATTTTGTTTGTGCTTTTTCAAAGTGTCTATATTGTGGATGAGACGCAGCAGGTAGTCCTGACCCAGTTCGGCAAGGTTATAGGCGAGGCAAAGACAAATCCCGGCATCTACTTCAAGATACCTGTTATCCAGAAGCCGAATTACTTTGCAAAAAACCTGCTTGAATGGGATGGAGACCCTGGTGAGATCCCCACCCAGGACAAGACCTATATATGGGTGGATGCCTTTGCCAGATGGAAGATCGTTGACCCCCTGAGGTTTTTCAAAACAGTATATAATGAAACCGGCGCACAGAGCAGACTGGACGACATCCTGGATTCAGAGATCAGAAACAAGATCACATCCTATCCACTTATTGAATCCGTGAGAAAGAGCAACCGTCCTTTGGACTTCGGCATGGAGGAAAAAAGCGAAGAAGCATCGAGGGTGCTTGCTAACATAAATACAGGAAGAAATAAAATCGTCTGGGGGATCATCGATCAGGCGAGACCAAAGCTTGCTGATCTGGGTATTGAACTGGTTGACCTCAAGATAAAGAGGCTAAACTACACTGAACAGGTGCAGAATTCTGTCTTTTCAAGGATGATTGCCGAAAGAAAACAGATCGCAGAGAAATTTCGCTCCGAGGGTCAGGGCGAGGCCCGCAAGATTGAGGGTGATCAGGAACGAGAGTTAAAAAGAATCACATCCGAAGCGTATAAGACCGCCCAGGAGATCATGGGTAAAGCGGATGCAGAGGCGACCAAAATCTATGCGGAGGCATATACCAAAGACGTGGATTTTTATTCATTCATAAAATCCTTGGATGTTTACAAGACAACAATGGACAAGGAAAGCACGGTAGTGTTCTCCACTGATTCGGATTTTTTGAAGTATTTAAAAGGTGCGGGGCGGTAGGGATATTATCTACAAGGCAGCGGCCCTGAAATCAACAATCCTTAGCTGTATCCCCTCAAGGCCCTGCCATCGGTTTATCTCAGGGGTAAAAACCATATCAATGGCCTTACCTTCCAGGGAATGTTCTTCTCCAAGGCCAAAACCAATAGCCTCAAAAGATCGCTCCTCTCCCTTCTGTTTTACCCTGAGTTTGAGATGACGCTCACCAACGATCCTTGATTCAAGGACGTTTAATGAACGGGCAAGAAAGCATGGCTCCGGGTTTGCCTCGCCAAAGGGTGAAAGAGACCTTATCTGTCTGATAGTATCCAGAGTTATTTCACAGAGGCCGATCTCACAGTCTATATCAACAGAAGGGACAAGGTTGTCATCCGTCAATGTCTCACGCGCCAGGGACTCCAGTCCTTTTTCCAGTGCATCTATGTTTTCCTTCTTTAGTGTAAACCCTGCTGCATGAGAATGCCCCCCAAACTTTTCAAAGAGATGACTAAACTTACTCAATGCCTGAAATATATTGAATCCGTCAATGCTCCTGCCTGATCCTACGGCTATCCCGTTTTGGATGTGAAATATCAGAGATGGACGATAGTATTTGTCCACCAGTCTTGAAGCGACAATACCCAGCACGCCCCTGTGCCATGAATCTCCACCGAAGCATATGATCCTCCGATTGCCAATACCTCCGGTGTTGACAATCTCACCTTGTATTTGTTCAAAGATCTCCCGTTCAACAACCTGGCGTTGGCTGTTGGCCGCATTGATTCTCAAGGCAAGATTCTTCGCCACTGATGGCTCATCAGTGGTCAACATCTCTATTCCCATCGCAGCATCGCCTATCCTTCCAGGGGC